>DATAUL010000468.1:0-5831 GCA_036268255.1 Solirubrobacteraceae bacterium
ACCAACAGGAACGGTAAGAGCGCAGCCAGTAGCGACGGCCTGAGGAGCGGCCGCCATCCTCGGGCAACGGTCCACGGTTCTCGCATTTCGGACGTATCGGCAAGAGCGGGTCTCGGCAATAGCCCATTTGTGACATGCGGAGGGTCTGGCGATCGGCGCGCAGGATTCAGAACGCCTCAGACTCGGACGCGGGCGATCAGCTCGACGAGCAGATCCGAGCAGCCGTCGATCACCGCAGGCGTCTGGTTGGACCCGGCCGCGCAGTTGACCATCCCGAAGACCTTGATGATCCGCTCGATGCGGTCGAGATCGCCGAGCTCGGCCTGCAGCGTGGCGAGCATGGAGAGGGCGGTCATCCGAGCTGCCTCCTGACCCTGCTCGAGCGAGAGCGTGCCCCCGACCTTCCCGTGGATCACGACATCGCCATCGACCGGCCATGCCCGCCGACGTAGACGATCCCGTCATCGACGACGCAACCCAGGTAGTTCCCGACGGGCGGGAACACTGCCGGCACGACAAGGCCGAGTTCCTGCATCCGGCGTGCGATCACGCCCCCAGGTTAGTGGTCGGCCGAGGCGCTCGTGCGAAGCTAAAATCAGTGGTGTCGGTTGCCGCCCGAGGAGCCTTTCCCGGTGGCGCGAATCAACGGGAGTTTCATGGCAAAAACGTGGATATTGGACACGAGCACCAAGGGGACAGGCGCGAGCATGGTGCCGCTTGACAACGTCCTGAGCAAACCCTCGGAGCGCACCGAGCGCATCTTCGTCCCGCCGCCCCGCCCGAAGGCCGCCCCGGCTCCCGAACCACGGCAACCCCGGTTGTTCAAGGTCGTCGACATCGTGACGCGACAGGTTCTCACCGAAGGCGCTTATGCGCGAGAAGCGCTCGAGGTCCTCGATGGCGTACGCAGCATCGTCGATGTCAACGTCTACGTCTGGCAGCCGAAGATCGAGAAGTGGCGACTGCTCTCCTTCGAGGAGCGCCGTCTGCTCTGGGACGCCCGCGCCACCGCCGGAGGGCCGGCCAGCACCGCCGCCTGACCGGCCCCAGCCGACCGCGGCAGCCCCTGCAGGACGATGAGCGTCTACGTCGATCACGCGTTCGCGGTCGGCGACTGGGGCCGCTGGAGCGGCGGCGGGCACCTGCAGGCCGACACACCCGATGAGCTGCATGCGTTCGCCACCCGGATCGGCATGCGCCGGGAGTGGTTTCAGACCAAGCCCGGGCGGCCCGAGAACGACCACTACGACCTGACGCGGGCATTGCGAGAGCGCGCCCTCACCCTCGGCGCGCTGCCCGAGGACCGCCGCGCCGGCACCCGGCGCCGGCAGGCGCTCCGGCAGGCGCGTCGGGCGAGCCCCCAGCTGCCGACCGGCTGACCGGCCGGCGACGCCGAGGCCACGGCCAAGGCCCGTTGACGCTCGACCCCTCGGGACCTGCGCCCGAAGCGCCACACGCTCGCTGCGATCTGATCGGAGTCCGGCGACTCCTTAGGACTCGCCGCGAGCGAGCTGCGCGGCGCGGGCCAGCGCCTCGACGTGCGCCGCTTCCTGCGATGAGGGGTCAAGGCGCCCGTTGCCGGCAAGTGAGTGGAGCACCGGGCGGCGGATGCCGGCAGCCAGCGGCGGGGAATACCAGGCCGGCTCGCCGGTCTCCTCCCAGTGTGCGATGTCTGGCACCTGGAGCTTGGCCCGGCCGAGAATGAAGACATAGAGGGAGACCAGGGCGCCGCTGACGACGATCGCGAAACACACCCACACGGCGATCTGGATTCCGCCGGCCGCCGAGCCGCCCGTAGTCGTGGCCAGGTGCAGGATGATCGGCCCCGCCGCGAACGCCGCCGAGCCACGGAGCAGCTCCAGCATCGCGAACACCCGCTGGAGTTGACCGGCGCGCAGCGAGAAGCCCGTCGTGAACAGGGCGGGCGCCACCGACGATCCGAGGCCCAGTCCGACAAGCCCCGATCCGACGAGCACCAACGAGTCGGGTCCGGTGGCCACGCCGGTCAGCACCGCGGCGCCCCCGGCGAGGGTCACCAGCCCTGTCCAGGCCAGTGCGGGGACGAAACGCGTCCGGACCAGCGCACCGAACAGGAAGGCGGTGAAGACGGCGCCCCCGAGCTCCGGGAGGAACAGCACCCCGATGTGCGACGGGGACTCGTGTGTCGACAGCGCGGTCTGCGCCAGCTCGATCAAGGCGATCGATCCTGCTCCCGCGGAGACGGCAATCGTCACAGCGGCGACCGGGAAGGTGTGAAGCAGCTGGCCCATGGGCATCAGCGGATTCTTGGCCGTGACCTGGTGGACGACGAGCGCGATCAGCAGGCCCACGCCCGTCAGCAGGGGGGCGAACACGATGAGATCGAGCATCCGGTGCGTCTCGAGCTCGGAGGCACCGAAGAACGCGGCCGCGCATCCGAGTCCGGCGAGCAGGATCGCCGTCCAGTCACGCGGCGCCTCGGGATCCTGCGCCGGAGAATCCTCGAACGTGAGCAGCGACAGCAGGAGCGCCAGCCCGCCGATGCCGCAGACGATCCAGAACAGCGGACGCCAGCCGCCGGCGCTGGCCTGAACGCCGCCGATCACCGGCCCAGCTGCGACCGCGCCGAAGATTCCGAGGTTCATCACCATCGCGGTGGTCGGCAGCCGCTTGGCAGGCCAGCCGAGCACAAGCGGCGGGGCCGCCGCGATCAGCATCATGCTCGTGAACAGGCCCTGGATGACATGGCCGGCGATGAACAGACCGGGAGTGAATGCGGTCGCGCTCATCACCGACCCGAGGGTGAAGATCGCGGCGTACACGACGAGCAGCCGCCGCTGCGGGTAGTGGACCGCGAGTTGGACGGCGAGCACCGTGCCGAGGGCGTAGGCGGCGTTCGACAGCCCGAGGGTGAGCGACATCGCCTGTGTGCTGAGATGCACGCCCCTGCCAAGGATCGGCAGCAGCGGGTTCAGCGCGGCACTGAGCGCCAGAAACGGGACCAATGCGCAGACGACCAGCAGCACTGCCGACCAGTAGCTGTTGGCGAGAGGGCCGCGGAACTTCACGTCAAGCTCCCGCGTCGCGCTGCAGCGCCGTGAGCTGGGCGAACTGGTCGGGGCCGATCACCGACTGCCCGACCTGCAGGCCCGTCGCCAGGCGGGCCTCACGGACGACGAGCCCGATGGCGCCCAACGCGGCCAGACCGGCGCCGGCGCTGAACTCCAGCCACCGCCCACCGGGGGTCAGCACGCGCGCGGCCACGATCGCCCACACGCCCACCACGCAGATGACGACGTCGGCGGTGCGCTGATAGGCGCCCTGGTCGGGCAGCGCGAAGCTGTAGAGGGCGACCAGCGCCGCGGCACCACCGGCTCCCACCCCAACCCAGTCGGCGGTGGTCGCCGAAAACGCAAACGTCGCGACGACGAGACCGGCACCCAGCAGCAGGACAAGGAAGTTGGCAGTGAAACGAGCTGACATGAAACTACGAACCTAGCGGCGTCCCGAACGGGGCCCATCGTGTGTGATGCTCCTCACAGAACGCACCAGGCCACGGTCCCGTCCGGGGTAGGGATTGGTAAGTTTTCTTCCCGGGAAGCGTTATGAGCATTCATGAGACGGATCTCTGCTTTCACCATCATTGGGGCGGTTCTCGCGGCACTCGCCATCCAGCCGGTGGCCGCGGGCGCAACCCCCCGCACGGCACGCGGCTCCCATCGCCACCACGCCGCCAGGCGTCCTCACCGTAAACGCCACCACACCGCATCCCACCACGCTCGCAGGCGGCACCCGAGGAAGACCTCCGGACCAATGGCAAGGCGCAGGAGGGCCGTCAGGGCCGAGACGCGGAAGGCACGGAGACTCCGGGCGCGGGCGGCCGCCGCCACGCTGCACGACCAGCTGCTGGAGCAGATCTCCGTGCTCGAGCTGCAAGGCGCAACCGCCGGCATCTGGATCGGTCACTTCGCAGGGGACACGCTGCGGCCGGCGATCCGGCTGACGTCGACGGCCCCCTGGCTCACGCGCAGCTCCGCCTGATCACTCGCGGGACTTTGCGCGGCCAGGTGGCTAGGATCCAAACCTGGCCTCAAGGCTGGGCCAGCCTGGAGCTCAAGTGCGAGACCATTTGGGTGGGATCTCCGACGAGACTTCAGGTCGGAGCGAGGCGGTGCTCGCGAATGGCTGGTGAACGAATTGAGGCGATGTGTGTTGAAAGACGAGTCACTCTCGGCTGAGCAGTTTGAGGAGATCCCGGAAACGACGCCTGCAGAGCGTGCCGTCGCCGACCTCAATCCCCTGGACGCGTCGGCCGACGACGCAGTGGCGGTGCGGGACGCGGTCCCGTTGTGGTTCCACACGTTCGCGTTGGCCCCCCGGATCTACACGCCCGGGGTCGCGCGCGACCACGGCTATCGGATGGGCGTCCTGGATCACGCTCGCTTCGCGGGTCGTAGCGTCCTTGACGTCGGCGCGTTCGATGGCTTCTACAGCTTTCTCGCCGAGGCGCAGGGGGCACGACGTGTGGTCGCTGTCGACAACGAGCAGTACGTCGACTGGGTGCGGGCTCGCTTTGGGATCCTGCTCGACGGTGGAGCAGGCTTCCGCGCGATTGCCGACCTGATCTCATCAAAGGTCGTCTATCGGCGCATGGATGCGCTCGACGTCGGCGAGCTCAGCGAGCCTTTCGACACCGTCCTGTGCTTCGGCATCCTGCATCGGGTGACTGATCCGATCGCACTGTTGCGAGCGCTCGCCGACGTCCTGGAGCCGGGCGGCGAGATCGTCCTGGAGACCTACGGATCGTGGCTGCCCGACGACAGTCCGGCACTGGAGATTCACCAACCGAGCGACGTCTACGCGCGGGACGAGTTCGTCTATTGGGGATTTGGCCCCGAGGCGCTGCGCCGCCTCGCGCGGATCGCCGGGCTGGGGGAGGTGGAGATCCTCAAGCAGGTCACGATCGCCGGGCACCGGCGCATCCTCGCGGTGCTGCACGCGGCGGCCTGAGCCGGCGGCGCCGATGGGTGCTCAGGCCGCAAGCGCCTCGGAGCCGAGCTCACGGCGCAGCGTCGCCGGATCGTCGGTGGTGATGGCGTCGACCCCCAACGCGATCACTCGCCGGGCGAGCGTCGGGTCATTGATCGTTCCGGTGGTGACACTGAGGCCCCCGAGCCGGAGCCTTGACACCAGCTCGGCTCGCAGCAGGAAATGCTCGATGCAGACGCCGCGGACGCCGCGTCGGGCCGCCCACGCGACCAGCGCGTCGGGCTCGTAGTCGGCCCACACGACCAGGCGCGCCGCCAGGCCGAGCCGCGCCGCCTCTTCGCACGCGGCGGAGTAAAAGGACAGGATCTCGATTTTGCGCCCTGGCGCCCGCGCTGTCGCGACGCGACAGGCCGCCGCGGCGGTGACGCGAGCAAGCTCCGGATCGCCGTGAGCCTTGATCTCGATCTGGATCGTCAGATCGTCGGGCGCGCGATCCAGCAGCTCCTCGAGCGCCATCGGCGTGTCGCCGGTGACCACGCCGTCGCGGTCACGCAGCCGCGCCCGACGCAGTTCCCGCCAGGCGGTGTCGTGCACCCAACCCGCGGCCGTTGTCCCCACGCTCAACCACGGATCATGCAACAGGACAAGCCGTCCGTCGGCGGTGAGGCACACATCGGTCTCGAGCCCGTCGACCGGACCGGCAAGGGTGGCGGCCAGCGTCGCGCGCGAGGAGTCAGGACCGGGCACCCGACCCAGGCGATGCGCGACCAGCGGTGTCTCGATATCCATGACACCAGCGTGGGGCGGCTATCTATGGGACTTGTTGCGATCCTGTCATCGGACGGTTGCGATTCGGGTGTCGG
>DATAUL010000469.1:0-3145 GCA_036268255.1 Solirubrobacteraceae bacterium
CTTCGGCGAGCGCTTCGAGCTGACGACATTCTGCAGCGGGTTGGGCCGGATGTGGGCCGAGCGGCGCACCGACGTCGTCGTCATCGGGGAGCGCAGCCCGATCGTCCAGGCGGTCTCCCTGTGGGTCCATCTCGACAACGACCGCTGGGTTCCGACGCCGTTGACGGAGGCCGAGCTGACGATCTACGGCGGTGTCGCTCCCCGGCGGGTCAGTCACCGGCTGCGCCATCCCGTCCCCGAGTCGACCGAGGGCGGGACGCAGTGGACCTTCCGCGCCGCCGAGTGCGACATCGCCGACCACATCAACAACGCCGCCTACTGGACGCCGCTGGAGGAGGAGCTGCTCGGCGAGCCCGGCCCTGAGCCCGAGCGGCTCGACGTGGAGCTCGAGTACCGCACGCCGGCTCAGCCCGGCGACAAGCGCGTACTGCGCGCCGGCGAGCGGCGCTGGATCGTGGGGACCGACGGCGAGCTGCACGCCTCGTTTCAGATCACCGGGCTAGGCTGAGGGCGCAATGGCGCGCGCGGTCGGCATCCAGCGATCCGGGAGGGCACGTCGTCTCCGTGATCGACCCGAGCGCAGCATCGAGGTTCACCCCGTGTGGGTGCGCGACGTGCTCGAGCGCACCGACTGGCTCGAGCAGCTACGGGAGCTGGCCGCCGGCGGCCGCCTGGCTCTGCGGGTCGCCGGCGAGTACCCGCCGGAGCGAGCGGGCGAGGCCCGGCGCGCGATGGATCATGGCGGCGTGCGCGGCCGGCTGCTGATCACCTTTACCGGCTGACCGCCTCGGCGCGCGGAGGCGCCGGCTCAGCCGGCGGGCGGTCGGGCCAGACGCGGCCGATCCGCCTGGCCAGCGGCACGCACAGCGCCACGGCGAGGAGCGCAGCGACGCCCCCGGTGGCGAAGGCAACTCGGAAGGCGGTCAGCGACGGCGCCTCGGCGGTGGAGCCGAAGCTCTGGAACCACACGGCCCCGACGGCACTGCCCACGGCGTTGCCGAGCGCGTAGAGGATGATCGACAGCCCGAGCACGATCCCGCTGCGGGAGGTGTCGACCGAGCGCAGCAGGACCACCTGCGTGATCGCCAGGATCGTCGCCAGGCCAAAGGAGTCCAGGCACAGGGCGAGGAGCGTGAAGAAGGGGTGGGCCGTGAGCAGTCCGAAGCAGAGGAAGGCGCAGACGATGATCGAGAAGCCGATCGCAAGGGCCTGGACCGGCCGGTTGCGGCCGGCGAGTCGCCGGATGAGCGCGAAGCCGGCCAGACAGCCGACGATCTGGGGGATCGCGTACCAGGCGATCTGCAGCGGCTGCCAGCCGTAGCCGTAGCCGACCGCATGGGGGTCGGAGAGGACGTACCGGCTGAGGGCGGTGATCGCGCTGTAGACGCCGAACGCACCCAGGAACGTCATCGCCAGCGGAATGCGCACCGGCTCGCTCAGCAGCGTACCGATGTCGATCAGCGGATCGCCGCTGTGCCGCTGCTGGCGCCACCACACGGCCAGCAGGAGGACGCCAAGGACCCCCAGCCCCCACACGCTGACCGAGCCCCAGCCCCAGGCAGGTCCCTCGCTGACCGCGAGCAGCAGCGACACCAGGCCGGCGCCGAGCAGCGCCGCGCCGACCACGTCGAGGCGGCCGCGCGCCCGCGTGGCGGCGTCACGCAGCCAGGCCCACGAGGCGAGGATCCCGATCGACGAGGTGGCCGCCCCGACGATGAAGAACCAGCGCCACGAGGCGTCCCCGGCGCCCGCGAGCGCGCCGAGCACCAGTCCGCCGGCGATGCCGGAACCCGTCCCCGCGTGGATCGCGCCGATCACGACGCTGGCCTGCCGACGAGGCATCGTGTCGGACGCGACCGCCTCGGGGAGGGCGAGCATCGGGAGCACGGCGCCCATCAGCACCCGGCCGACGAGCAGCGCGGCGAAGCTCGAGGCGAAGCACCCGATCAGCGAACCGATCAGGACGAGCGCCAGCGACAGCTGGATCACCGGGACCTTGCCGATCATGTCGGCCAGCCGGGAGAAGATCGCCAGGAACACGACGCCGGCCAGGAGACTCGAGGTCACCAGCCAGGAGACGGTCGCCGGCGCGATCTGCAGGTCCTTTCCGATCAGCGGCAGCAGCGGGATGACGCCCACCTGGAGCAGCTGGAGGGCAAAACCCAAGAAGATGAGCGTCCCGGTGACTCGTAGGCCGGCCGCCGCAGGAAGTGCGGGCGACGACACCGCGCCCAACCGCCGTGCGGGCATCTCGATTCGGGTCTGGTCGGGGACGCTCATGAGGCTCTCTCCTCGTCGATGGTCCGGACTGGGTGCTTCCGGGATTAAGCAAAGCAGGGCGTTCTTCTGTTGTCCAGTCTGGTTCTCTGCACAGCAGAGCACAGAGCTTGACGACCACGGTGTCGCGTGCTCTACTGGCCGGAGCGCAACTCTGTTTACCAGAGAACAAGAAGAGGACACCGCACAGCACATGAACGACCAGACGCTCGCCGACGTCCGTCGCGGGATGATTCCCGCCCACATCTACAACGACCGCGCGCTCTTCGAGCTCGAGCGCGAGCGGATCTTCGGACGGGCATGGATCTTCGTCGCCCACGAGTCGGAGATCGCCAAGCCCGGTGACTACGTCGTGCGGCGCGTGCTCGACGACTCGTTCATCGTCGTCCGCGACGAGCGCAACGAAGTCCGCGCCCACTTCAACATGTGCCTGCACCGGGGGATGCAGGTGTGCCGGGCGGAGATCGGCAACGCGTCGCACTTCCGTTGTCCGTACCACGGATGGTCCTATCGAAACGACGGCCGGATCATCGGCCTGCCGTTCCACGAGGAGGCCTACGGCGGAGATCGCGGCTTTCGCCGCAAGGGCCAGCGCCTGCTGCCGGCGCCGAATCTGGACAGCTACAACGGACTGATCTTCATCTCCATGGACCCCGACGCGATTCCGCTGGCCGACTACCTGGGCGACTTCACGTTCTATCTGGACTACTACACCAAGCAGAGTCAGCGCGGCATCGAGCTGCGCGGTCCGCAGCGCTGGCGCATCAAGGCCAACTGGAAGATCGGCGCCGAGAACTTCGCCGGCGACATGTACCACACGCCGCAGACCCACACCTCGGTGGTGGAGATCGGCCTGTTCCGCGAGCCG
>DATAUL010000470.1:0-4598 GCA_036268255.1 Solirubrobacteraceae bacterium
GTGATGCACGCGATCTCGTTGTCGGTCAAGGCCTCGGCGATCAGCCGCTCGTCTGAGCGCGGCTTGCCGGCGATGGCGACGTCGACGGAGTGGCCGATCAAACGCTGGAGCACCTCCTGCTGGTTGCCGACGGCGAGCGTCAGCTTGATGTCCGGGTGCTCCTCGGAGAATGCCTGCATCAGGGGCGGGACGAACGACTCCGCCGCTGTCGTCACGGCGATGATCTGAAGCTTGCGCGCTGCGGTCGCTGCCGCCTCATGGGCTGCCTGTCGCCCCTGGTCGAGCAGGCCGATCACGTCGGCCGCATAGGGCGCGAAGGCCGCGCCCGCCTCCGTCAGACGGATACCGCGGCCCGAGCGCACGAACAACTCACACTCGATCTCACGCGCGAGCGCCGACAACGCCGAGGAGACAGACGGCTGAGTCACCACGAGCTCGTCGGCCGCGGCGGTCACCGAGCCTCCCTCGACGACCGCGAGCAGGGTCTTGAGCTGCGTGAGAGTTATAGACATGAATGAAGTTTTACAACCCCACACATCGAAGCTAGCCATCCGCACGGTGCGGCCAGCCAGCCCCGGAAACGGCCGTCCCGCAGGACGGCCGCTTCCGGTGGCGACGCATCTCCGGCGGGTCAGCTGACCGCGGTCCGGTGGCCGCGGCGGCGGGCGATGACCGCGGCCGACGCGGCGCCGGTGCCGAGCAGCACGAGGGTTCCGGCAGCCCCGAGTCCGGCGTCGCCCCACTCGAATCCCCGTGTGGCGGAAGCGGCCTCCGCTACCGGGCGAGCCGGGCGAGCCGGTGCGACGAGCTGGGCCGGGTGGTGTGCGGCGGGCGGCTCGGGATCCAGGTTGAGCCGGGCATAGGCGCTCGAGGGCGCGCTGGCCGCGGCGATCATCGCGGCGGCGATCAGCGTCCGCTTGGTTGCCTTGAGCATGGTGTCCTCCGGTGTCTGAAGTGGACGTATGGCATGAGAGGACCGTATGAGCGCACGTGGGCGCCCGCATCGGCAGGGCTCCCTATGTTGGGTTGCGCCGGTACCTATCTTGGGTCGGTCAGTCCGAGCCGTACCGCCTCGGCCGCCGCTTCGCCGCGCGTGTGGACGTCGAGCTTGCGCAGGATCGCCGAGACGTGGTGATCGATCGTCTTCTCGGCCACGATCAGGCGCTGGGCGATCTGCGCATTGCGCAATCCCTCGGCGAGCAGCACGACGACCTCGAGCTCGCGCGGCGTGAGGCCGGCCGGATTCTTCCGCGTCCGCAGACGGGGCCCCCGCGGCACCCCCCGGACGCCCCGTTCGCGCAGCCGGCGCGTGACGATCGCCACGGCGGGTCGCGCGCCCAGCTTCTGGAGGATCTCGACCGCCTGGCGCAGCGCCGCCGGGTCGCCGCCGTCGGCCAGCGCCAGAGCCGACTCATAGGGACAGCCGATCGTGCGCCACAGCTTCGCCGCCGCGCCCCACTCGCCGGCGATCGACAGGGCGTACGGCTCGGCGACCGCGCCGGGCGCCAGCGTGTCTCGCACGCCCGCGCGCCATCGCCAGCAGGCGAGCTCACCGACGACCCACGGGGCGCGATGCTGCTGCGCCAACTGAAACGCGGCCGCGGTCTCCGCCACGGCTGTCGCGTCGTCGCCCACGAGCCAGGCGGCCTCGGCCCGGGCGGCGGCATTGGGACCGATCCGCTCGAGCTCGCCCGTCGGCTGCGCGCTATCGCGTTCTTCCGCCAGAGGCGCGGACGGCTCCGGATCGCCCCGGCGCGCTCTGATCAGTCCGAGCACGGTCATCGACGCGCCGCGCGGAAACGGAGCGCTGCGGGAATCATGCAGGACCTCCGCAGCGCAGTCCGCGGCCTGGCTCCAGCGCCCGGTGTGCAGCTCCAGCCGAGCTCGCGCGGCGAGCAGATACAGCCGCCAGGTATCGAGCCCGCGCTCGGTGCAGTACTCCAGGCCAGGCTCTAGGTACGTCGTGGCGAGCTCGAACCTGCGCTGTCGGACGGCGCACCGGACGATGCTGGGGAACGCCCGCCCGGCGTAGTCGTCCAAGCCGTGGCTGAGCGCCAGGGTCAGCGCTCGCTCGAGCTTGAGCCGCCCGTCATCGAAGCCGGCATCCAACTCCGCGGCGCCGATGTTCGTGAGCGCATAGACGATCGCCTCGGTGTCGTGGACGGATTGCGCGACGTCGAGCGCTCGCTGTCCCCACAGGATCGCCCCATGAACATCCTCCACCGCCATCCGCCTTTGGGAGAGGTTGCCGTAGGCCATCGCCAGCTCGTGCCCGCCGGGCAAGCGCTGTAGCAGCGCGACCGCCTCCTGAGCGAGCCTCTCGCCCTCGTCCACTCGGCCGAGGAAGAACAGCAGGCGTGACAGTGTCCGCAACGCGTCTCCCTCTCCGCGGTGGTCGCCCAGCCCCCGCCGGCACTCGAGTGCCTGCTGCTGGGCCTCGACTGCCGCCTCGAACTGATCGGTCATCCAGCATTCGTCGACGCGACGCGCGAGCAGCTGCGCGCGTCTCTCGCCCGGCAGTCCGTCGGCGAACCGCAGCGCTCGCGCGTATTGCGCGGCCGCCTCGCGATGCGCGCCGGTCCGCGCGGCTTGCTCGGCGGCGGCCGGCGCCCACCGGAGCACCTCCTCGCGGTCGCCGGCGGCTTCGGCGTGATGGGCGACCCGCGCGAGCTCCGGATCGTCGCCTCCCCGGGACGCGAGCGCTGCCAGCGCCGCGCGATGCAGCGCGAGCCGGCGATTCGGCGCCATTGCCTCCTCGATCGCGAGCCGTGCCAGCTCGTGCCGGAACGCGACGTGAGCCTGACCCGCCGTCAACGTGCCTGATGCCAGACACTCCTCGAGCTCGTTGATCAGCTCGCCCGCCACGGCCTCCAGCAAGGGGAGATCGACCGTCCCGGGAACGACCGCGACGGCGTCAAGGAGTCTCCGTGCCGGCGCCGACAGCCTGGCGGCCCGGGCGAGAACCGCGTCGCGCACCGTCGGGGGGATGTACTCGCCTCCCGCTGCCAGCACTTCGGTGACGAAGAACGGGTTGCCCTGGCTCCGGCGGAACAGCTCGTCTCCCGCGACGCCGTGGCGCTGCGCCAGTTCGGCGACTGCGCCCGGCGACAGCGGCCCCAGCGTGAGGCGTCCGCGCCGGCCAACGACCTCGCCCAGGAGCAGGCGGAGCTGGTCCGCCCGCCCCAGCTCGTCATCGCGGAAAGTGGCCAGCACGAGCGTGGGAGTCGAGGCGATCCGCCCCGCCAGCAGCGTCAGCACGTCGAGGGTGGCCTCATCCGCCCAGTGGATGTCCTCGAGCACGAGCACCGTGGGTCCGCGCCTGCCGAGCTCCCGGATGAGACCGGCGGCGACCTCGTACGGTCTCGCCACTCCCTCGACGAGCCCCGCGAGCGGGCCGCCGGTCGCCTCGGCCACATCGAGAAGCGGTCCCAGCGGACGGGGTGTCCGCAAGGGCTCACACCCGCCCCAGAGGATCCGCGCCGCCGCGCCCTGCCGTCGGCAGAAGGCGAGCAGCAGCGTCGTCTTGCCGACGCCCGCTTCGCCGCCGACGAGCACGAGCTGTCCCTCGGAGCGCGACCGGACGTCATCGAGGAGTCCATCGAGCATCGCGATGCTCTCAGCGCGCTCGAGGAGCTCCCCGGGCTCACGGCCCGCGGCCCGCCCCGGGCGCCGGTCGCCGCTTCGAGATACCCCAGACCTGCGACTCATGCTCGTCCGGCAGTCTTCCACGCCCGGGAGGGCGAGTAGAGTCAGGAGTAGCCACCACCGCCTGAGTGCCCGTTCCGCATTCTTCCTGTGGCCCAGCCTTCCAGCGGAGCGACGAGGAGTGCAGATGCCGAAGAATCAAAAGCAGGACGCTGCAAATCTGGAGCCGGGTCCCGGAAGGTCGACGTCGGAGCAGGCCTTCAATGAGCTGCGCCGGGACATCGCGCAACGCAACGAGCGGGCTCATCAAGAGGCCCGCCGGCTTCGCACAGCGCGCGAACGCCAGCAGGTGATCATGCGCCGCGGGAACGACTACTAGATCGTCTCGCCTCCGGCGGCGGCGAGCGGTCAACGCTGTCGCCGGGTAGGCCCACGTCATGATGCTTGCGTGGGCCTCTCGTCGGCTGCGGGATCCGATCGGTTGGTCAAATGCCTCGCAGCTGGCCAAGACCGTGCTCGCGGCCGTGCTCGCGTGGGTTCTTGCGGTCGACGTGCTGCACCTGGCGCAAGCGTTCATGGCGCCCTGGGCGGCGCTCCTCACCGTCCAGGCAACCGTGTTCGGCACGGCGAGAGGCGGAGTCCAGCAGGCGGGCGCGAGCGTGCTTGGGGTGTTGATCGCCTACGCGGCATGGCACGTCATGGGCCTGAGCATCGCCTCGGTCACGGTGGCCGTGCTGGCGGGTCTCCTCGCCGGATCGGTACGCGGCGTTCGCGCGCAGACGACCACGGCGGCGACCGCGGTGGTCCTGCTCACGACCGGCTATCTGAACAACGGCGAGATGCTTGCGGCCCGGCTCGAGGACACGGGCATCGGGATTGCGGTGGGGCTCCTCGTCAACCTGGTGGTCTGGCCGCCGCTGCGCGACCGGGGCGCGGCTCGGCAGATCGACGCC
>DATAUL010000471.1:0-9139 GCA_036268255.1 Solirubrobacteraceae bacterium
TGCGCGTCACCGGCTCGGTGTCGCGCGCGGGCTGCGCCACGCGCCCTCGGGCGAGCGGGCGCTCACCGGCGACCGGCTCCTCGATCGTGCGGGTGCGCCGCGGAACGAGAGTGTTGAACAACAGGATCACCGCGCAGACGCCCCAGCCGACGCGCGTCCAGCCGTTGGCGGCGGCCAGGCCGAGCACGTTGCCGCTGATCACGGCGATCACCGCGGCGGCCCCCAGCGCCACGCCGACGATCAGGCTCATCGTCTTGGCCAACAGATGCTGGGCGGCCCCGAACAGCAGCAGACCGCCGGCCGCGGCCGTGAACAGACCGGTCCAGCCGTTGACGCCGAAGATGCCGAAGAAGACCTTGCCCTGCACAGGGGCGTCGCCGTTGGGGAAGTTGGAGAACTTCGGAAAGCCGTGCTGCTTGTACAGGAAGTACAAGCCCGCGACTTCGAGGACGGTGCCCAGGATCAGGGCCGGTCCGCGGGCGAGGCTCACGCCTTTTTCGGTACGGGTGCGAGTGGAAGTGCTTGAGATTGTCGCCATTGTCACTCAGGTCTACCCGCGGGCGCAACGCTCACACACGACGGTTGCGGCGGCGCCCGACGCGTGGCCCCCTGCAGCGCGCGAGCCGCCACCAGACCAGTCACCAGGTAGATGCAGCCCTGCAGGTCGAGGATGGCGCCCAGTCCCAACGGACCGGTGAGCAGACCGGCGGCGATCATGCCGACCGCCTCCCCCGCGTTGTCGGCCAGGCCGAGCGCGCCGAAGATGCGACCGTGCTCGGAGCTGTCGCCGGTCTGCTGCAGGAAACTGATCAGTCCGGTGCTCATCACCACGCCCGGCGCGCCGACGATCGCGAACAGAACGGCGTACACCGCCGGGGCTCTGGTCAGGGCGGGCAGGTTCCAGACGAGCAGCGAGATCACGCCGAAGGCGAGCGCCGCGCCGGCCATCAGCCCGACCGGCGCCCGGCGACGAGCCAGGGTGGCGAGCATCACGCCGGCGCCGATCGCGCCCAGCGCCTGCACCCCGCGCAGCACGCCCGTCTCCCCCGCTCCGCCGTGCAGCCGCCGGGCGACGAACACGATGAACAACACGAGGAAGATCCCCTGCGCGATGTCGGCGAAGAAGGTGAGGGCGAGGGCGCGGCGGATGGGCCGCCGGTGCAGGACGTCCAGGAAGCGGATCGGCGATCGGTCCGCCGGCGCGGCGATCGTGGCGCGGACGCGCCGCGTGCGCGGCACACGCGCGATCAGGACGGCCGCGAGCGCATAACTGGCCGCATCGGCGAGGACGATCGTGCGCAGGTCCCCTGCCGCCAGCAGGAGCCCGCCGAGCGGGCCGCCGACGAGCCGGGCGACTCCCTGGTTGAGTGCCACCAGCGAATTGGCCGAGACCAGCTGATCGCGGCCGACCAGCGTCGGCAGCAGCGCGTTCTTGGCGGGGTCGAAGAGCGTGGACAGCGCTGACTGCACGACGATCACCGCATAGACGATCGGCAGCCCGCTGTGGTCGCCCACGAACAGCAACGGCAACAGCGACAGGGCCTGCAGACCGCAGACGATCAGCATCACCCGTCGGCGGTCGTGACGGTCGGCCAACCGCCCCGCCAGCGGCGCCAGCCCGATCGCCGGAGCCAGCAGCGCCAAGAAGGCGAACGACGTGCCCAGCGCCGACCCGGTCTGCCGATACACGACGATCGGCAGCGCGATGAACAGCAGCCAGTCGCCGGCCTCGGAGACGAGGCCCGCCAGCCACAGCGAGCGAAACGCCGGCTGCCTCAGCGGCGCCGGCGTTCCCACGGCTCTCCGGTGCGCGGGAAGGCGAACACATTGAGGTGGACGAGCTCGGCCGACGGCGGAGCGTCGGTGCGGTGGGCGGCAATCAGGGGACGCACCAGCGCATCGATCCGGCCGTTGAGCTCGGACAGTTCGGCCGGCGTGACGTGCACCGTGTAGCTCGAGGCGTTGTCGGCCTGGCGCCAGGCATCGGACACCTGTTCGCGGTTAGCGATGTAGTCGCGGAGCAGCCCCTGCTCCAACGCGACGGAGGCCGACAGGACGGCCGCGTTGCTGCGGCCCTGGGGCGTGTCCGGGTCGACGTTGGGGTCGATGGTGAAGCCGGTGATGGTGGCGCGCCACGGTCGCTGGCGGCCATCGTCTGAGTGCACCGGCTCGACGAGGCCATGGCGGGCCAGCGTGCGCAGGTGATAACTGCAGTTCGACGGCGTGTCCCCCACGGCGCGGGCACATGTCGAGGCGGTCGCAGGGCCGGCCGCCATCAGGTAGGTGAGCAGGTCCAGGCGGACCGGGTGCGCGAGCGCCTCGAGGACGTCGGCGTCGGTGAGGAGCGGTCGTTGCTCGTGATGGTCTGAAAGCACCTTTCAGACTGTACCAGCTACCTGAAATGCTCTTTCAGTTCTTGATGCGATACCGGTCGAGGGCCTGGCGGCGAGCCTCCGCGTGGTCGACGATGGGCTCCGGGTAGTCGCGGCCGATCATGCAGCCGCACCGTTCCTGGACGTCGGCCGGCATCGTCCACGGCTCGGCCAGGTACGCGTCGGGGACGCCGGCCAGTTCGCGCACGTACTCCCGCACGTAATCACCGCCGGGATCGAACTGCTTCTGTTGTCGAGCGGGGTTGAAGATCCGCCGGAAGGCGGGCGCCGGATCGACGCCGACGGAGGCGATCCACTGCCAGTTGCCGTTGTTGGACGCCTGGTCGCCATCGAGCAGGAGGCGCATGAACCAGCGCTCCCCCCAGCGCCAATCGATCCCCAGATCTTTGGTGAGAAACGAGCCGACCACGAGCCGGGCGCGGTTGTGGATCCACCCCTCACGGCGCAGTTGGCGCATGCCGGCATCGACCGCCGGATACCCCGTCCGCCCCTCGCACCACGCGGCGAAACGCGTCTCGGCTCGGCTCCAGCGCATCCCGCGATAGCGCTCCTGGAACTCGGACTTCGCGTTCGCGGGAAAGTGGCCGAGCACATGGGCGTAGAAATCGCGCCAGCAGATCTGTCGCCGGAACGCCTCGGCGCCGGGTCCCGTGCCCAGGCGCTCCTCAATCTCGCGCGGCGAGATGGCGCCGAAATGCAGATATGGCGACAGCCGGGAGACCGATCGTCCGGTGAGCACGTTGCGCGCGTCCTCGTAATCGTCGACCGGCCCCGCGAGAAAGCGCCACAGCGCCTCACGAGCGGCCGCCTCGCCTCCGGGCATCGGATCGCTCAGCTCTTGCTCAAGGCCGAGCGACCCGAGCGTCGGCAGCGTCCCGGCGGCCGTCCGCGTGCCCGGCGCGGGCAGGGAGCGCGGCACGCCCACGACCTCGCGGCGGGGTTGGCTGAGCCACTTCGTGTAGAACGGCGTGAACACGGTGTAGGGATCGCCCGCGCTCGTGCGGATCGCTTCCAATCCATCGACCGCGAACAGGCCCGGATGAGCGATGACCTTCACGTGGCGCTGCTCCAGCGCGCGCTTGACCTCCTGCTGGCGCCGGCGGGCGAACGGCCCGACGTCGGCGCTGAAGTGAAGCGAGGCCGCGTGCACCTCGCCGGCCAGCGCGGCCAACTCGTCCGCCGGGTTGCCGTGGCGGACGAACAGCCGGCTACCGCGTGCGCGCAGGCCCTCGTCGAGTTCCTGCAGGCACTCGAGCATGAACTGCGTGCGCGGCCCGGACGCGTGACGACCTTTAAGCAGGGCGTCGTCGAAGCAGAAGACGCAGACCAGCCGCTCGGCGCCGTCGCGAGCGGCGCGCAGCGCCGGGTGGTCGTGTAAGCGCAGGTCGCGCCGAAACCACAGCAGCGCCGTGCTCATGCCAATAGTCGCGGCACGGCCTCGTGGCGGTAGGTGAAGATCCGCTCCAGGTTGTGCGCGTCGGCGAAGACGTCAAACACGTCCACCGGCGGCTGAGCGACGGAGTGCTCGCGCTGCAGCCGATGGACGTTCACGAGAGCACGTCGGCGAGCGCGGCCTCGATTTCGGTGTGGCGAAATCCATAGCCGAGCTCGCTGAGTCGCGCCGGCAGCGCGCGCTGACCGCCGGTGACGATCTGGGCCATCTCGCCGTAGAGCAGTGTGACGGCGAGACCGGGCACGGGCAGGAGGGCCGGGCGACCGAGCACGTGGCCGAGCGCGCGCGACATCTCAGCGTTGGTGACCGGATGGGGCGCGGTCAGGTTGACCGGGCCGGTGGCGACGCTGTCGTCCAGGCAGCGGATCAGACCGCCGACGACGTCGTCGAGGTGGATCCACGGGACGTACTGCTTGCCGCCGGCCACCGGACCACCGACCCCCAGCTTGAAGAATGGCAACATCTTGGCCAGCGCCCCACCGCTCGAGGAGAGAACGACGCCGGTCCGTGTGGACACCACCCGCATTCCCGCGGGAGCGGCCACCGCCGCACGTTCCCAGGCGACGACGATCTCAGCGAGGAAGTCGTGGCCCGCCGGGGACTGCTCGTCGAGGGGCGCGTCCCCGCGATCCCCGTAGTACCCGACGGCCGACTGCGAGACCAGCACCCCCGGGCGCTCACCGTCCGTCAGGCCGGCCAGCCCCTGGACGAGTTGCTGGGTGCTCTTGATCCGCGAGTCGCGGATCCGCTCCTTGGCGTCCTCGGTCCAGCGCTGAGCGATCGGCTCCCCGAGCAGGTTGACCACCCCGTCGGCACCACGCAGCGCCTCCGCCGCCGGCGGCTCGCCAACCGGGTCCGCCCACCCATGGACCTCGGCGCCCTCGCCGAGCACCCGCTGACCGCGCTCGGGATCGCGCGAGAGCGCGATCACCTGGTCGCCGCGGGCGCGCAGTGCGTCGGCGAGCGCCAGCCCGATCGTGCCGGTCGCGCCCGTGATCAGAACCCGCATCGCGTCACCCCTTGTCTCGTTGGCTGCATCACTCTTCCAACCCTCTGTTTTGAAAACCTTAACAAGCTGTATCGTTACCGCATCGCGACCCCGGCAAACCCTGAGCTGAGCACCGCCCAGCTGGCGGCACGCACCGGCGTGCCCGCTGGGACGCTGCGCATGTGGGAGAGCCGTTACGGCTTCCCCGCGCCGGCCCGCCTGCCGGGAGGTCACCGGCGCTACTCGGAGCAGGACGTCGACGCCGTGAGCGACGTGGTCGGCCTGCGCGAGCGTGGCCTGTCGCTGACCGCCGCGATCGAGCGCACCCGCCGGCAGGCGCGGGCGCCCGTCGTCTCGGTGTTCGCAGAGCTGCGCCGGCGCCGTCCGGAGGTGGCGCCGGCGAATCTCCCCAAACGGGTCGTGCTCGCGATCACGCGCGCCATCGAAGACGAGTACTGCGCCCACGCGGCGCACGGGAAGCTGATCGCCTGCTTCCAGCGCGAGCGCTTCTACCGCCAGGCCGAGCGTCGCTGGACCGAACTCGCCCGCACGGCATCGGCGGCCGTCGTCCTCGCTGACTTCGCCGAGCTGGCACAGCCACCCGGCGCCCCGGCGGAGGTCCCGATCGACCTCGCCGATCCGCTGGCGCGCGAGTGGACGCTGATCGTCGATGCGCCCGGAGCCCCGGCCTGTCTGGCGGCGTGGGAGCAGCCCAGCCAGATCGAGCTGCCCGATGCCGAGCGCCGGTTCGAGCTCCTGTGGTCGTTCGAACCCGAGGTCGTGCGCGTTGCCGGCGAGGTGGCGATGGAGTTGCTCTGGCGCTTGGCGCCGCAGGTCGCCCAGCGCTTGCCTGAAACCGACCCGGACGCCGTCGCCCACGGCGGGGAACTGGGGTTCGCCACCGCGCTGTCGCAGCGCGTGGTCGGCTACCTGGGCCGGCTCGTCGACGACCGCGTCACGCCGACGGCGGACTGACCGTCGTCCGGCAGGCGCCGAGCGTGATCAGCGCCACCGCGCTGGCGGCGCCGAGGACGAGCGCCAGGCTGCTCTTCTGCAGCAGCGCCCCGACAAGCGCGCCGGCGAGCATCGAGGCCACCGCCGCCAGGCGCCGCGCCGTGCCCGTGCCGCGAGTCCGAAACGACGCAAGCTCGGCGGCGAGCGCCGTCAGGGTCATGGTCAACACGGTCGTCGTGAGGTCGGGAACGCTCAGGGACCGCGCGGCGGCGTTGCGCGCCCCCATCCCCATCGCCAGAAGCGCGATGACCGCGTCGGCCGAGAACGAACCGGCGCGGACGCTCACCACGACAGCCACCACGGTGGCCGTCAGCAGCATCCCGGCCTCGAGCATCAACGCGGCCGGCAGGGCGCCGGCCTCGCCGCCCGTCGTGTGAGAGCCCAGCCGGGTCCCGATCCGGGCGCCGAGTAGGAAGGCCACCAGCGAGACGATCGGCGCGACCACGGGCAGGCCTCCGGCGTGCCCGATGCCGAAGCCGAGCAGCACGATGTTGCCCGTCATGTTGGCCGCGAACACGTGCCCGAGTCGCAGGTAGCTGGCCGCGTCCACCAACCCGGTGCTGAAGGTGAGCCCCAGCAGGACGCGGGCCACGGGGTTGCGCAGCGATCCCCGCGGGTACGGAGGGCCCGAAGCGTCGCCGTGGCCCGACGGCGGTCCCTCCCAACCGTCGCCAGGCTCTTGGTGCGGGTCGGGTGTGAGCGCTAACAAGTTCTGGATTGAAAGGCGCGCACGGTGGGTATCAGCCGCCGAGGCGCAGCGCCGATCGTGCCGGCCGGAGCGGCGGCGCCGCCAGAGGAGAGAGCGGCCCTACCCCGCGCGCGACCTGGAGACAGGGTGCGCTCGTGCCCGGCCTGGTCCGCTGTCGACAACCACGGACGACGGCAGCAGAACGAAAGGAAGTTGCGCATGCACAGTGCGACATCATCACCGCGACGGGCGCGGCGCGCCAGGGTCGCGATTCCGACGGTACTCGCCCTCGCGGCGGTGGCCGTCCTGGGCCTGAGCGCCTTGGCACAGGGCAAGCAGGCACACGCGGCGGCGCTCAAGATCAGCTCCAAGCCATGGGGTACCGTGGGCGGCAAGTCGGTCAAGCTGTACACGCTGTCGAACGGGTCGATGAAGGTCAACATCACCAACTTCGGTGGGATTGTGCAATCGATCGACGTCCCGGGCAAGCACGGCAAGCGGGCCAACGTCGCCCTCGGCTTCAAGAACCTCAAGGGCTATGAGGCCAACGACGCCACGACGCAGCCCGCCGGCGGCTCGGGGACGACGTATTTCGGCGCGACCATCGGTCGCTTCGGCAACCGGATCGCCAACGGCAAGTTCACCCTGAACGGCACGACCTACCACCTGCCTGTCAACAACGGTCCGAACACGCTGCACGGCGGGACCGACGCCTGGAACAAGCAGGTGTGGGCGCCGAAGACGAGCCTGACACCCGCCGGCGCCTCCCTGGCGCTGACCTACACCAGTCCCAACGGCCAGGACGGGTTCCCGGGCACCGTCGTCGCCAAGGTCACGTTCACGCTGGGCGCCAAGAACGCCCTGACCATCCATTACGACGCGACGACCGACAAGCCGACGGTCATCAACATGACCAACCACACGTACTTCAACCTCGGCGGCGAGGCGTCGGGCACGATCTACAACCAGGGCCTGATGATCAACGCGGACAAGTACACGCCGACCGACGACACGCAGATCCCGACGGGCAAGATCGCGCCCGTGGCCGGCACCCCGATGGACTTCCGCAAGTTGAAGCCGATCGGCCGTGACATCAACGCCAACTTCCACCAACTGCTGCTCGCCCACGGCTATGACCACAACTGGGTCCTCAACGGCCCCAGCGGTGGCGCACCGCGGCTCGCCGCCAAGGCGGTGGATCCGGCATCCGGCCGCGTGCTGACCGCGACCACGACCGAGCCGGGCGTGCAGGTCTACACCGGCAACTTCCTGGTCGGAGACCTGGTCGGCACGTCCGGACACGCCTACCGGCAGGGCGACGGCTTCACGCTGGAGACCCAGCACTTCCCCAACTCGCCCAACCAGCCGAACTTCCCCACGACGACCCTGAACCCGGGCACGCCGTACAACTCGACGACGGTGTTCGCGTTCTCCGTGCAGAAGTGACGGTCTAGCCGGTTCTCAGTCCAGGCCGTGGTCCGGGTCAGCGACCCGGGCCACGGTCTGCGAGGCCGGGCTCGCCGCAACCGGCGCCCCGTCCGCGTCGCGCCATGACCGGTATCAGACGTCCGCGGCTGAGTTCGTCCAGCATCCGCAGGCGAAACGCCGAGACCCCGACGAGATACAGGGCCACCCCGAGGGCGATGAGCAGCCCCATCGTGGCAGTCGCCACCAGCGCGACGCTCAGGTGATGCTCGCTGTCGGCCACCCCCACGCCGACCGAGACGATCGACTCGCCCAGGCAGATGATGATGATGAAGTCGCCGTAGCGGTCGGCGAAGTGGGCGACCGCGACCCGCTGCAGTCCGCGCAGGCGCCCCCGGGTCAGCCACGCCGGCCCGGCGTAACCAATCGCCAGGGCAACCGCCGCGCGTCACGCGCACTCCTGCTTGGATACCGCCCCGATCAAGATCCCACGGCATCCGAGGAGAGGCATGGCACAACGCGCGGCAATCGTGACCGGAGGTTCAAGCGGGATCGGCCTGGAGATCGCCCGGATGCTGCTCGCGGAGGGCTACGGCGTGACCGTCGCCGCCCGGCGGCCGGACAAGCTCAAGCAGGCGGTCGCCGACTTGTCAGGCGAGGGCCGGGAGATCGCGTCAGTGGCCGGCAGCATGGCTGACGAGGCGGTCATCGCCGAGGTGGTGGCGACCCACCGGGAGCGCTTCGGCCGCCTCGATGTGCTTGTCAACAACGCCGGCGTCGGGATCGGCGCGCCGGTCGCCGAGATCGAGACGAAACGGCTGGACATGCAGCTCGACGTCAATCTGCGAGCGATCGTCCTGTTCTACCGCGAGTCCGCCGAGATGCTGCGCGCGGCGGCCGCCGAGCACCGGTCGGCGCTCGTCGTCAACACGGCCTCGATCTCCGGCAAGGTGGGCGAAGCGTGGCTGTCCGTCTACTCGGCGACGAAGGCCGGCGTGATCGGCTTCACCGAGGCGATGAACAAGGAGCTCGGCCAGGAGGGCATCAAGTCCTGCGCGCTCTGCCCGGCGTTCGTCGACACGCCGATGACCGACTTCGTCAAGCAGAGCGTCTCCGCGCAGGACATGATCCGTCCCCAGGACATCGCCGAGGCCGTACGGATGCTCCTGCGCGTCTCC
>DATAUL010000472.1:0-6447 GCA_036268255.1 Solirubrobacteraceae bacterium
CCCGGGTAGAAGTTCGTTCCGGGTTTCAGAATCTGGGCGAAGCCCTGGTTGCGCTCGGAGTCCAGGTAGGTCTCAGGCGTCGCCAGGCCCTTGGAGGGCATCATCGCCGTGGCGGTCATCGGCGGCGGCAGATGGCGTGCGCCCGCCTCATAGAGCAGCTCGCGCACGGCCGCCTCGTCCTGCTTGTAGCTGCCCTCGCCGAACTGCGTGTGGCGCACCTGCCCGTGGCTGTCGATCAGGTACTCGGCCGGCCAATACTGGTTGCGATACGCGTTCCAGGTCCCGTAACGGTTGTCCTGGACGACGGGGTAGCGCAGCCCGTCGTCGCTGATCGCCTGCGCGACGTTGCCCGCGTCCTGCTCGAAGGTGAACTCGGGCGTCTCGACGCCGACGATGTTCAACCCGTACCGGTGATAGGTGGCGTACAGGCCCTTGAGGAACGGCAGCGTGCGGATGCAGTTGATGCACGTATAGGTCCAGAAGTCGACGAGCACGACGTGACCGCGCATCCCCGCGAGCGTCAGCGGGCGCCCGCCGGGCGTGTTGAACCACCGCTGGTTGTTGGTGAACGCCGGCGCGGGACCCAGCTTGGGCAGCGACGGCGTCGTCACGCCGGAGATCGCGACCCCGGCGTGCGTGGGCACCGGCGTGACCGACGCCTGCTCGTTCTGGCGCTGGGCGAACTGCGAGGGCGGGCGCAGCGACGCCAGGCGGCTCTGGACGGCGTGCGAGTTCTCCAGCGCGCGCGTGGGGTCGACGAGGAAGCCGGGCAGGCTGGTGCTGCGCGCCAGCGCGTTCTCGAAGCGCACATCGAGGTTCGTGGCCATGACGACCCCGGTGACCAGCAGCACGACGCCGAGACCGCGCTCGACCACGTCACCGCGCGCCGAACGGCGAATGCGCGCCAGGACGGCCCTGCCGCCGAGCCCGTAGAGCAGCAGCACGGCGCTCAGCCCCGCCGCATAGGCGAGCGCGATCGCCACCACGTTGGCCGACGCGCCTCCGGACGCGCTGACCGAGATGACGGCGGCGAGGATCGGCCCCGCACAGGGCGCGCACACGAAGCCGAGCGCCGCGCCGACACCGAGGCCTGACCAGAAGCCCGTTCCGCGGGTGCGCGGGCCAAAGCGTGCCAACCGCGACAGCGGGGCCTGAACGCGCTCGGCCACGCCGGGCAGCAGCAGCACGAGGCCGAACGTGATCAGCACGACGATCGCGAGCGTTCGCGCCGCGCCGCCGGCCAGCCCCACGCCGTTGACCAGTTGGCCGAGGGCGACGATCGCGATCGTGAACGTCACCGCCAGCCCGAGCACGATGCCCAGCGGCCGCCGGCGTCCTCCGGCGGCGCTGGCCGACAACAGGGCCGGAAGCACCGGCAGCACGCACGGCGTGATCGCCGTACCGGCGCCCGCGACCAGCGCGAACAGCATCAGCAGAAGCATCGGGACTGCTGATGATGGCGTGAAAAGATTGCGGGGCGATGAACCACGCGCGCGCGCCGCTGTCCCGGCGCTCGCTACTCACGGGTAATATCGCGCTCGATACCACTCGAGCCGGAGGTCACGCGCCATGAGCGACGGAGTCGCCGAACAGACGGCCACGGAGGACCCGGCGCGCGGCGGGGCATTCACGCTGGCGCTCAGCGACGAGCAGGAGGCCCTGCGCGTCAAGGCGCACGCGTTCGCCCGCGAGGTCATCCGCCCGGTCGCCTCCCAGTACGACCGCGCCCAGGAGTTCCCGTGGCCGGTCCTCGAACAAGCCGCGCAGCAGGGTCTCTATCAGTGGGAGCTCTACGCGCAGCTGGCGATGGACCCGACCGGTCTCTCCCTGCCGATTCTCATGGAGGAGCTGTTCTGGGGGTGCGCCGGGATCGGGCTCTCGATTGTGATGCCCGCCCTCGCCCTGGCGGCGATCCGCCAGGCGGCCACCGACGAGCAGCTGATTCGCTGGGCGCCCGAATGCTTCGGCAGGCCCGGCGACCTGCGTCTGGCGGCGCTGGCGGTCACCGAGCCCAGCGGCGGCAGCGACGTGCGCTCGATTCAGACCCGCGCCCGCCGGGACGGCGGCGACTGGGTCATCGACGGCCAGAAGGTGTTCATCGGCAATGGCGGCATCGCCGACGTGCATGTCGTCGTCGCGACCGTCGATCCGGACGCCGGGCACCGCGGTCAGGGCGTGTTCATCGTTCCCAAGGAAACGCCGGGGCTGCGGATGCTGCGCAAGCTCGACAAGCTCGGCTGCCGCGCCTCGCACACGGGCGAGATCCTGTTCGAGGACTGCCGGATCCCCGGCGATCAGTTGCTCGGCGGCGATCAGCGCCTCGCCGAGCGCATCGCCAAGGGCAAGGCGGCCGAGCAGGGATCGCCGCTGCCGATCGCGCCCGCCGAGGAGGGCGGAACGGCGGCCGCGGTCCAGCGCCGCAGCTCGGCGGCCCTGGGAGCGTTCGAGCGCACCCGCCCGATGGTCGCGGCCCAGGCGATCGGCATCGCCCGCGCGGCGCTCGAGTTCGCGCGCGACTACGCCGTCTCACGCGAGGCGTTCGGGCAGGCCATCATCGAGAACCAGGGCGTCGCGTTCCCGCTCGCCGATCTCGCGGCCGACATCGATGCGGCTCGGCTGCTCACGTGGCGCGCGGCGTGGATGGCCGCCCAGCGCCGGCCGTTCGAGCACGCCGAGGGATCGATGTCCAAGCTCAAGGCCTCTGAGGTCGCCGTGCGTGCCTGCGAGCAGGCCGTCCAGACGATGGGCGGCTGGGGCTACATCAAGGACTTCCCCGTCGAGAAGTGGTACCGCGACGCCAAGCTCTACACGATCTTCGAGGGCACCAGCGAGATTCAGCGACTGGTCATCGGACGCGCGCTGCGCGCCAACGCCAACACCGACCCGCTGGACCAGCGGATGGACGCCCCGCGCTGAGGCGGGAGTCGCTCACCCGCCGATGGCCGACATGCTGCGCGCCGGCTGGATGAAGCCCTGCTCGCCGACGTGGTGCTTGAGCTCCTTGCGCCACACGGCGGCGCGGATGATCTCCTCGACCTCGTCGTCGTCGGCGCCCTCGCGCAGCGGGGTGCGCAGGTCGGTCTCGTTGATCGAGAACAGGCAGGTGCGCAGCCGCCCGTCGGCGGTCAGCCGCACGCGGTTGCAGTCGGCGCAGAACGGCTCCGAGACCGGGTTGATGAAACCGATCCGGCCGACCCCGTCGGCGAAGCGGTAGACGCGGGCGGTCGAGCTGGGCTCGCGCGGCTCGGGCTCGAGCTTGTAGACGGTCTCGATCTCGGAGCGGATCTCCTCGCCGGTGAGCATCTTGGCCTTCGTCCAGGCGCGGTCGGCGTCGAGTGGCATGAACTCGATGAAGCGCACCTCGTAGGGGGTCTCGCGGGCGAAGCGGGCGAACGGCAGGACCTCCTGCTCGGTGAAGCCGCGCATCGCCACCGCGTTGATCTTGATCGGGTGTGCCTCGGGGAAGGCCGCCAGCGCCTCGAGCCCGGCCAGCACCTGTTCGAGCGCGTCGCGGCGGGTCAGCTCGTAGAAGCGGTCACGCTGCAGCGAGTCGATCGACACGTTGAAGCGGTTGATCCCAGAGCGCACGAGGCGTTCGGCGTCGCGCTTGAGCAGAAAGCCGTTGGTGGTGACGCTCAGGTCCTCGATGCCCTCGATGTGAGACAGCATCCCCGCCAGCACCGGGAAGTCCCGGCGCACGAGCGGCTCGCCGCCGGTCAGGCGCACGTCGCCGACGCCCATCGAGGCGAACATCTCGACGATCCGGGAGATCTCCTCGAAGGTGAGGATCTCGCTGCGCTCGAGCCACGGCAGGCCCTCGGCCGGCATGCAGTACTGGCAGCGGAAGTTGCAGCGGTCGGTGACCGACACCCTCAGGTCGCCGATCTGACGGCCGTGACCGTCCATCAATGGCTCGCGTCCCATACCCACAGGCTACCCACGCGGCACCGCCGACACCCTTCGCGCGCCAGCGCCTATGCAGTGCCTAGGACCCCTTGAGCAGCCCGAACGCGACCATGTCCTGGCGTCCGTCGGTACCCATCATGTAGGAACGCAGCACGGCCTCGCGCTGAAAGCCCGCGCGTTGGGCCACCGACTGCGAGGCCCGGTTGCCGGTCGCCGCCAGGAGGTCGATGCGCTCGAGGCCCAGCTGCGCGAAGCCCCATTCGCAGATCAGCCGCACGGCTCGCGTGGCGTGACCCTGGCCCCGCGCGTCGGCGGCCAGCCAGTAGCCGACCTCGCCCCGGAGATGCTCCCAGGCGAAGCGCATCAGCGAGATCGAGCCCAGCAGCTCTCCGCCGTCGGCGGCGACGATCGCAAACGGCGCGCTCAGGCTGGCGAACGTCGCGTCATAGCGTGCCAGCAGGTAGGCGCGGGCGTCGGACTCGCCATACGGGGCGGGCACCCGCGTCCAGCGCACGATCTCGGGGTCCTGGCAGGCGGCGACCAGCGCGGCGACGTCGGTGTCGCGCCACGGCCGTAACGCGGTTGGCGCAAGGACCAGCGGATCGCCAGGGAGCACGATCCGCCGCACCGCCACGGACCGGCGCCGCCTCACGGGCTCACCCCGGCTCGGCGCTCGAGCGCGGCGACCAACGCGGCCACGTCGGACGGCCCCTGGAGAGCGCGCAGCCAGCGGTCGGCCTCCCGCCGTCCGCCCAGCGCCCGCACGCCGCGGTCACCGTGCTCGGCGGCGAAGTCGGCGAGCGCGTGGGCCCGGCGGCTGCGCGTGCGCCGCTGCACGACATCGAGCCCTGCCTGGTGGGCGTCCAGCGCGTCGACCAGGTTCTCGATCCCCGACGGCGGCGGTACCGAGGAGACGGCCAGCACCGGCGTCTGCGCGGCCCCCAGCGCGCTCAGCGCCGAGCGCAGATCCGACACGGCTCGCCTGGCCACCCGTCCGAGATCTGCCTTGGTGACGACGAGGACATCGGGGATCTCCATGATCCCGGACTTCAGGAACTGCAGCACGTCGCCCGAGCCCGGTTGGACGACGACCGCGACCGCGTCGGCAACGTCGGCCACCTCGGTCTCTGACTGCCCGACGCCGACGGTCTCGATCACGACCATGTCAAATGCGCTCGCCAGCGCCGCGGCGGCCGCCCGCGTGGCGGGCGCCAGGCCGCCCAGCCGGTCGCCGGCGGCGGTGGAGCGGATGAACACGCGCTGGTCGGCGGGGTCGCGCTCGATGCGCGCCCGGTCGCCCAGCAGCGACCCGCCCGAGCGGCGCGAGCTGGGGTCGACGGCCAGCACCGCCACCGAGCGGTCGCGGACCCGCCAGGCGGCCACCAGGTGGGAGAGCAGCGAGGACTTACCGACTCCCGGCGGACCGGTCACCCCGACGATCTGCGCGGGCGCCTCTCGGTCCAGGGCGCCCGGGGCGACCGCCGCCAGCAGCTCCGCGGTCTGGGCGCGATCGGTCTCGGTGCGGCTCTCGACGAGGTTGAGGACCGCCGGCGCGACGCTCAGATCGCGCTCGCGCAGCCGTTCGCCGAGTTCGCGCCCGGTCAAGCCCCGGCGACGGATGCGACACCGTGGCACGCCCCGACGACGGCGACGATGTCTGAGATCATCCGGTTCAGATCCCAGTCCTTGGGGGTGTAGACGGCTGCCACCCCGGCCTCGCGCAGCGCGGCGGCGTCGGCCTCCGGGATGATCCCGCCGACGATCACGGGGACGTCGGGGACGCCGGCCTCGGCCAGCGCCTCCAGCACCAACGGGATCAGTTCGGCGTGTGAGCCGGACAGGATTGAGAGCCCGATCACGTGCACGCCCTCCTGGGCGGCCGAGGAGGCGATCTGGGCGGGGGTCAGGCGGATGCCCTCGTAGACGACGTCCATTCCGGCGTCGCGAGCGCGCACGGCGATCTGCTCGGCGCCGTTGGAGTGGCCGTCGAGGCCGGGCTTGCCGACGAGGAACTTCAGCCGCCGGCCGAGAGCCTCCGATACGCGCTCCACCTCGTCGCGCAGCTCCTCGAGGTCCTCGCCGGTGACGGCCGCGGCCTCGCCGACGCCCGTTGGCCCGCGGTACTCGCCGAACACCTCGCGCAGGGTCTGCGACCACTCGCCGGTGGTGGCGCCCGCGCGGGCGGCGGTGATCGTCGCCGGCATGATGTTCTGCGCCTCGTCGGCGGCGACCTCGGCGAGATTTTTCAGGGCTTGTTTCACGGCGCCGTTGTCCCGCTCGTTCCGCCATCGCGACACCGCTTGCCGTCGTTCGGCTTCCACCTTTGGGTCGACGGTCATGATCCCGCCGTCGGCGTCGGCCGTGAGGGGAGACGGCTCGGTGCTCGTGAAGCGGTTCATGCCGACGATGGTCATCTCGCCTGACTCGATCCGCCGCCAGCGCTCGCGATGGGACTCCACGAGCGCGGACTTCATGTAGTCGACGGCCTCGACGGCGCCCCCCAGCTCGGCCACGTGCGCCATCTCGGCGCGCGCGCCGCCG
>DATAUL010000473.1:0-9184 GCA_036268255.1 Solirubrobacteraceae bacterium
GCGCGCTGGCCGCGGCGGGCGTGCACGACGACGCCACCCTTGAGATCGAGGACCGGGACGATCCGCATCGTCTGCCCGCCGACCAGTCTCCGCCCAGCTACGCCACCGCGGGCTCGTCGATGAGCCCGGCGATGTGCAGCCGCCGGGCACAGAGCTGCGCGACGTACTCGCGCGTTTCGGGTGAGACGGCGTCCCCCCACGCCTCGGCGGCCTCCTCGGCCCTGGCCAGCAGGTCGTGGAGGAGCTCCTGGGAGGGCTGGATGTCGATCAGATTGCGAACGCCGAAGCCCACGTGCCAGCGTTCGTCTTTCTCGACGCGCTCCACCCCCTCGCGCACCCCTGGCAGCACTCCGTCCTCGAGGTCCTCGAGCAGCGCGCGTTGCCCTGCGGAGAACACGTTCCCCTCGAGGACCATGTGGTACAGGGCGATGCCCTGATCCAGTCCGATCTGGCCCGCCGCGAGCTCGCCCGCCATCGCGGGGAGGCGCTCCTCGAAGAGCTCGAGCACCGGAGCCGGGACGAGGTCCCGGGCGGCGGCGTACCGATCGGCCCGGGTATCTCCGGGCAGCCCGAGCACCTCGGCGGCGATCCGGTCAAAGAACTGCGAATGACGCTCCTCGTCGCGGCGCTGGAGGAAGAAGACCCAGGCCACCAGCGTGTCCGGGGTCGCCTGGGCGAACGGCGTGAGGTGCTCTGAGACGGCCTGCTCGGCAACGCAGAAGCCGGCCAGGAGCGTCGTCAGGCGGCGGCGGCGCTCGTCCGGGAGCTCAGGCCACGCGCGGGCGTCGGGGCCGAGGTCGATGGTCATCGGGTCCCACTGCAGACGCGCCACGACCTGGGAGAAGAAGGCCGGCTTGGCGAACATCGCCCCCTTGCGCCGGCGTCGTTCTGCGGACGGCAGGAAGTCCTCCTCGCGGGCGAGGCACACGGGACAGGTGCCGTCGAGTTCGGTCGGGTCGAACATGTTCCAGCACCGTCGGCACTTCACGAGCTCCCGCGCAGCCATAGCGCGCAAGATACCAAGCGGCCTACGAGTCTCCGACGCGTCACCGGTCGCTCCGGAGCTGCTGCAATGACCTGCGATGACCACCTCGCGACAGTCGCCGCGGCCCGTGATCGGGCTTGACGTCGGCGGCGCCAACACCAAGGCGGCGGCGGTCGACGGCGGCGCGGCGCCCCGGATCGTCTCCGAGCCGTTCGAGCTGTGGCGAGACCCCGAGGGGCTGGCCGACGCGATCGCGTCCGTCGTCGGGAGACTTCAGCTCGACGGCGCTCCGGTGGCCCTGACGACCACCGCCGAGTTGGTCGACGTGTTCGCCAGCAAGCGCGAGGGTGTGCTGTCCGTGCTCGACGCCGCCGAGCGGGCGTTGCCCGGACGCCGGCTGCGCGTGATGACGACCGCCGGGGAGCTCGTCGACCTGGCTCGCGCGCGGGCCGCGCCGCTGGCGTGTGCGGCCGCCAATTGGATCGCGACAGCGCTCGTCGTCGCGCGCTCGCTGCCGGACGTCATCCTGCTCGACTGCGGGGGCACGACCACCGACGTCATCCCGATCGTCGGCGGCGGGGTCGCCGCCCGGGGCCGCACCGACGTCGAGCGGCTGCTCGCGGGCGAGCTCGTCTACACCGGCGCGCTGCGCACGAACATCGCAGCCGTGGTCTCGTCAGTCCTCGTCGGCGGCGAGCCCTGTCCGGTGTCCTCCGAGCTGTTCGCGATCAGCGCCGACGCGCACCTGCTGCGCGGCAGGCTGACCGCTCGGCAATGCACGTGCACGTTCCCCGACGATCGCGGCACCTCGCCGGCGGAGGTCCGCTCGCGGCTGGCGCGCGTCGTCTGCGCCGATCCTGAGCAGCTCGCGGACGGCGACCTGCAGGCGATCGCCGACGCCGTGCACGACGCGCAGATCGCCTCGATCGTGGCGGCGTTGGAGCGGGTCGCCCGGCGGGTGCCCGCCGGTACGGGGGTGCTCGCCGTGGGCGTCGGCGCGTTCCTCGCCCGGGCGGCCGCCGATCGCTGTGGGTTGGCGCTCGTTGCCGGACGCGGCGCGCTGGACGGGCGGGGCGGAGACGTCGCTGCCGCCGTCGCGCTGTCGGTCCTCGGCCGTGAGTGAGCGCTCGCCGGTCGTCGTCAAGGTCGGCGGCGGGCTGTTGCGGGCCGAGGGCCTGGATGGCCTGCGCCGGGGATCCGCCGAGGTGGTGGCGATGGCGCAGCGCCGGCCGCTGCTCGTCGTCCCCGGGGGCGGTCCGTTCGCCGACGCCGTGCGTGCCGTCGACGCCCAGGTGGGTCTCGCCGACGACGTCGCCCATGTGCTGGCGCTGCGGGCGATGGATCAACTCGGAGCGCTGCTTCGCGGGCTGCTGCCGGGCGCCGAGCTTTTGAGTGGGCTGGTGGCGCCCGCTGCGCTTGGTCTGCTGCTGGTGGCGCCGGCGTTCGCGGACCGCCCCGAGGTGCCGCAGTCCTGGGCGGTGACGAGCGATTCCCTGGCCGTGCTGGCGGCCGCCGCGATCGGAGCCCCCGAGGCGGTCCTGCTCAAGCCGGTCGCCGGGGTGATGGCGCGCTGGCCGCCCGACGTGGGTGGGCGGGATCCGATTCAGTCGTTGACCGCCGTCGAACTGCGCGAGCTACAGGCCCAGGGCGGCGGGAAGGCAGTCGACGCCTACCTGTCCGAGGCCGTGACCCGGACCGGCGTGAGCGTCGTGGTCCGTGGGCCGAGCACGATCGGGACGCGGATCAGCCGGAGCTAGTCGCCGCCTGCACGCCATGGGCACGGAGCTCGGCGATCGCCGCCGCCACCAGCTGTGGGTCGAGGTCTCCCCTCCGGTCGCCGTTGCGACAGACCGCCGAGCGCACCCCGACGACGTCGGCCTCGACGCGGCACAGCTCGTCGAGCGTCAGTTGCCCGGCGACGGCGAAGCTCGCGCCGGCCGCGCGCGTGCGCGCGATCAGGTCAGCCAGCTCGGACTCCGACAGCCAGCCGTAAAGCCCGCGGCCGTCCTTGACGCACGTGTCGACGAGCGCCCCGGAGATGCCCGTCCGCTGCACCAGCTCGGGAAGCAACGCGGGTGAGAGCGCGGGGGGATCAAGCGCGCCGGCGTCCGCGTACGCGGCGGCGATCACCGCCGTCTGCTGTCCGACCGCACCGTGGACGGCGCTCATCACCGCGATCGCGCGGTCGAGGCTGTCGCCCCCCCGCAGGCCGACCTTCACATAGTCGGCGCCGGTCAGCGCGGCGCCGCGGGCGGCCAGCGCCGCGGTGTGGGGAAGGTCTGGCATGTCGCCGAGGGCGACGCTGACCGGCGCGGCCGAGCCGACGGCGCTCACCACCTCGCTCAGGACGCTCGGCGCCGGGGCGCCGAGCGCGCCCTCGCGCGGGTCCTTGACGTCGATGATGTCCGCGCCCGCGGCGAGCGCGAGACGCGCCTCGGCCGCGGACACGACGCTGACGAGCAGCCTCATGCCGCCGCCTGCCCCGAGCCCCCGTGCGTGATCGACGCCCCCCGGCGGTCGAAGTCGACCACGCGGACATCGGTGCCCGCGCCCGCCGCGGCACGCAGGCGCTCGGCCACGTCGGCGGCCCGGTCGGGCCCGTCGACGATCCCATAGACCGCCGGGCCCCACGAGCTCTGTCCCACGGCCCTGACGCCCAGCGACACCAACGCGTCGACGAGCGGCGCCGCGTGCGGATGAAAGATGCCGCCCTGCTGGGCGGCGAAGATCGATCCGACGTCGCGCTGAATCTCGGTGAGCGCCACGCCGAACTCGTCGATGTCTCCGGCCAGCAGCCCGGGCAGGAGCTCGGTCAACAGCAGCCGTGGGACGCGCGGCTCGCTGGCCTCCCGCTCGTGCAGCAGAACGAAGAAGCGCTCCTCTGCATCTCCCGAGAGCCCCTCGATCCCGACGGGCAGCGCCAGCACGCACCGCCACCGCTCCGGCATCGGGTGGCGGGCCACGAGCGGGCTGACCCACCCCTCGCCGGCCACGCCGGCCTCGACGACCAGTCCCGGGGCGATGAATGTCCAGGAGCCGACGCTGGAACGCGCTCCGCGGCCGCTCGCCTCCGCCAGCTGCTCGGGCGCCGGCGAGACGCCCGCCAGTTCGGCCACCGCGCGTGCGATCGCCAGGCCGAGCTTGGTCCCCGACCCGAGTCCGGCGTGCGGCGGGATCGCCTCGCGCACGGTGACCTCGACACCGCCGCGCAGCCCGAACGCCGCCCGCGCCCGGAGGGCGAAGGCCTCGGCGCGGTCGGCCTGAGCTCCGGTGACAGTCACCGCGTCCCCGGGCCCCGGCCGCACTTCGACGACCACCCGCGGGTACTCGACGCCGACGCCGAAGCCCCCGAACCGGCGCGCGCCCACGCCGGCCGGATCGAGCATCCCGAAGTGCAGGCGCGCCGGCGCGGTGACGACGACCTCGGTCATGTCCGCTCGGCGACATAGCGCCGCACGTAGGCCATCGCGGCGCGCTCGCGGGGTCCGGCGGTCTTGTCAACCAGCTCCTGCAGACGATCCAGCTCGGCGCTGACGCGCTCGCCTCCCAGCCATCTCAGCCGTGAGGCGACGATCGACGCTTCGACGGCCGCGTGCCGGGCTCGGCAGAGCCCCGGCGGCGTGGTGGTGCTGGTGCCGGTGCCCGTGGCCACCACCCGGGCGCGCACCCGCGAGCGGGGCATTCCGTCCTCGCTGGGGGCGATCTCGGTCACGACGACCTCGCGCCACGCGCTCGCCTCCTTGATCACCGACCCGTCGATCGCCTGGGCGGCGCGCATCGCCGGGCGCGGGTGACCCAGCGCGGCCTCCACGAACAGGAGCACATCGTCGGTGACATGCACGACCGCCTCGCCGCGGAAGCGCAGGTTTCGCAGCGTGCGCGTGGCGTCAAACGGCCAGAAGACAAGCTCCTCCACCCCCCAGCGCACCCCCATCGCCGCGCAGTTGACGACTCCGTCGCTCCCGGTCGTCGTCACCACGGTCTCGATCAGGGGAGCTTGCTCGCCGGCGTCCGCGGATGCCTCAGCCGACAAGGCTGAACAGCTCCTGGCGCGTACGTGCATCGTCGCGCAGGGAGCCACGCAGGGTCGAGGTCACCGTCCTCGCGCCCGGCTTGCGCACGCCGCGGATGGTCATGCACATGTGCTCGGCGCTGAGCACGACCCCCACGCCCCCTGGCATCAGGTGCTCCTCCAGCCAGTCGGCGATCTGCACCGTCATGCGCTCCTGCACCTGCAGGTCGCGGGCGAAGGCCTCGACGACGCGGGCGAGCTTCGAGATCCCGATGATCCGCTTGCCCGGCAGGTAGGCGACGTGGGCCTGGCCGAAGAACGGCAGCAGGTGGTGCATGCACAGCGTGTGAAACGGGATGTCGCGCACGACCACGAGCTCGTCGTAGTCGCCCTCGTTGGGAAACGACGTCGCGGCGAAGTCGGCGGGGGTGACGAGCTCGGCGAACGACGCGGCGACGCGGCGCGGCGTCCCACGCAGGCCCGGTGCGTCGACGTCGGCGCCGATCGCGCGCAGCAGGTCAAGGGCGGCGCGCTCGGCGGCCACGATGTCCAGTTTGGAGGCGTCGACGATCCGTCCCGGCGTCGTCGGCTCTGCCTCCCCCGGATCACGACCCCCGAGGACGTCCATCCCGTCAGCTTAACGTGTCGGGTCCCGCCGTCGTGCCCGCGCTGAGGCGGGTGGCGAGCTCGGTCAGCATGCGCACGCCGTAGCCGGTCGCGCCGGCGCCGAGGCCGTCGCCCCGGTCCTCGTCGACCAGGGCCGGGCCGAGCATGTCGACGTGAGCCCACGGCTCGTCTCCCGCGAACTGGGCCAGGAACGTCGCGGCGAAGATCGACAGGCCGTAGTTCCGTCCCGCCGAGTTGCGCAGGTCGGCGACGCTCGAGTCCAGCCACGCCCGGTACCGCGGGTGAAGTGGCCACGGCCACGCGGGGTCGCCGGTGGCGTTGCCGGCCTCCACGACGGCGTCGCGCCACGCGTCGTCAATCCCGAAGACGCCGGAGTAGACGTCGCCCATGCCGGCGCGCACCGCGCCGGTCAGGGTCGCGAGGTCGACGATGTGGGTGGCGCCGTCGCGCCTCGCCCAGGTCAACGCGTCGGCGAGGATCAGGCGCCCCTCGGCGTCGGGGTTGGTCACCTCGACGGTCAGGCCGGCGTAGGTCTCGATCACGTCGCTGGGCCGCGTTGCCGTGCCGCTCAGCATGTTCTCGCACGCCGGAATGACCCCCGTGACCCCCAGCGGGAGGTCGAGCTCGGCGATCGCTCCCATCGCCGCCAGCACGGCCGCGCCCCCCGCCATGTCGGCCTTCATTCGCACGATGTCCGATTGCGGCTTGAGGAAGTACCCCCCGCTGTCGAAGGTGACCGCCTTGCCGATCAGCGCCAGCTGCGGAACCGCCGGCGCGCCCAGCGGTCGGTGGCGCATCACGATCAGCAGTGGCTCGGTGGCGCTGCCCGCACCGACCGCCTCCAGCGCCGGAAGCTGCGCTGCGGTGGCGTTGACGGTAACCGTGGTTACGCCCTCAACCGCGGCGGCCCGCTGGGCGAGTGCCGCCGGTGACATCAGGTTCGGGGGAGCATCGACGAGCTCCCGCGCGGTGTTGCACCAGCCGGCGACGAGCGCCGCTCGATCGGCCGTCGGGGCGAGCTCTGCGTTGGCTCCGCTGATGACGAAGCGCTCGATCCCGCGCGGTGGGCCGCCGCTCCCGCGCCACCGGCGGCCGTCGTAGGCGCCCAGGACGGCGCCCTCGGCCAGCGCCCGCACCTGCTCCTCCACCGCAATGGGCAAAGAGGGATCAAGCGCCCACGCGACCGTCTGCCCGTCCCGGCAGGCGCGCACCGCGCGCGCCGCGGCGGTCCGCAGCCCGTCGGCGTCGGGCTCGGTGGCGACGACCGCCAGCGGGGCGGCATCCCGGTACACCATCGCCACGGGGTTGGCGTCGGTGAGCGCTCGCTCGGGCGCTCCCAGCTGCGTGGCCAGCGGCCCGACCGCGACCGCGACGAGGTCGGCGCCGACCGCGTCGGGGTCGTCGGTGGTTACCTCGACGTGCATCGTCCGTGGGCGCTCATTCGGTGGCGCATGTTCGCAAAGTTACCCATCGGGGCACACTGGGTTCGGTAGAGTCACCCCGACCTGTACTCGAAATGTGGAAGGAGCGTCCAATGTCCTGGACTAAACCCGAGTTTGAGTTCGTCGACCTCTGCTCCGAGGTCACCTCCTATCTGCACACTCGGTAGCTAGAACTCCGAAGCCGGCGTGGCCTCGGGCACCCGCCTGAGGCTGCGTCTCGCTTCCCCCGCTGCGTGCGCATACGGATTCTCGGCTCGGCCGCCGGCGGGGGGTTTCCCCAGTGGAACTGCCGCTGCCCGACCTGCGAGGCCGCCCGAGAGGGCGTGCGGGCGCGGCCGCGAACGCAGTCCTCGCTCGCCGTCCGGGGTGACGAGGGCCCGTGGTTTCTCGTCAACGCCTCGCCGGATGCCCGCCAGCAGCTCGAGGCGCTCGCCCCTGATCAGGCTGACGGCGTCCGCGCCGCCCCGGTGGCCGGCGTGCTTCTCACCGACGCCGAAATCGACCACACGGCCGGGCTGCTCCTGCTGCGCGAATCGGCCACGCCGGTCCGTGTCTACGGCGAGGCCGGCGTCGAGCGGGCGTTGCGCGACGGCTATCCGGTGCTGACGATTCTTCAGCACTACAGCGGGGTGCAGTGGCAGACGTTGCACGCCGGGCAGCCCACGGCGCTCGACGGGTCGAGCCTCGTCGTCGAGCCATTTGACGTGGGCGGCGACGCGCCGCGGTACCTCAACGGCTCCGGCGTGGAGCTGGGGGCGAGCGGGTTCGTCTTTCGCGACGAAGCGACCGATGGTGTTCTCAGTTACGTTCCCGGCCTCGCCCGCTTGGACGATCAGGTGCTCGCCCGCTTTTCACAGAGCGATGTCGTGCTCGTCGACGGGACCTTCTGGCGCGACGACGAGCTCGCCCAGCTGGGCATCTCGGCACGCAGCGCGCGCCAGATGGGACACGTGCCGCTCTCGGGTCCCGGCGGGACGCTGGAGACGCTGGCCGCCCTCACGGGACCCCGCAAGGCGCTCGTCCACATCAACAACAGCAATCCGATCCTGCTCGAGGACTCTGCCGAGCGCGCCGCGGTCCTGGCCGCGGGTGTCGAGGTTGCCTACGATGGCCTGGAGATCGAGCTATGACCGAAAGCGCCATCGCACCGGCAGCCGAGCGCGCGCCACTGTCCGACGAGGAGTTCATCGCCGCGCTGCGTGCCCAGGGGACGCGGTATCACAACCTGCATCCGTTCCACCGCCGGATGGACGCGGGCGAGCTGACGGCCGAAGAGCTGCAGCGCTGGGTGGCCAACCGCTTCTACTACCAGAAGTGCATCCCCCTCAAGGATGCGGCGATCATGGCCAACTGCCCCGAGGTCGAGGTTCGGCGCGAGTGGATCCAGCGGATCATCGATCACGACGGCACGAGCGTCGACCCCGGCGGCATCGAGTCGTGGCTGGCACTCGGCGAGGCGCTGGGCGTGTCGCGCGCGGAGCTCGTGTCCGAGCAACATGTCCTCCCCGCGGTGCGCTACGCGGTCGACGCCTACGTGAACTTCGCGCGTCAGAAGCCGTGGATCGAATCGGTCGCGTCGTCGCTCACCGAGCTCTTCGGGCCGGCCGCGATCAAGGTCCGGCTTGAGGCACTGGAGCGCCACTACGCGTGGATCGACCCGGCCGGGCTCGAGTACTTCCGCACGCGGCTGGTCAAGGCGCCCCGCGACGCGCGGTACGCGCTCGATCTGACGGTCGAGCGCTGCACGACGCGTGCCCAGCAGGAGGCGGCGGTGGCGGCGCTGCGCTTCAAGACCGAGATGCTGTGGGCGCAGCTCGACGCCATCGAGCACGGCGACAGCCAGCCGCCCGGCCCGGAGGCATGACGCGTCCCCGGCTCGTCACCGGCGCGCGCCTGCGCTACGACGACGTGCGCGAGCAGCACATGCTGCTCGTGCCCGAGGGCGCCGTGCGGCTCAACCCGACCGCGGCGGAGGTGCTGAAGCTGTGCGACGGCGAGCGCTCGCTCGACGAGATCGTCGTCGTTCTCAGCGACCGCTACGACGGCGCCGACCTGGGCGACGACGTGCGCGGCCTCGTCGACGGCATGGCACAGAAGGGACTGGTGATCGATGCCGCC
>DATAUL010000474.1:0-11828 GCA_036268255.1 Solirubrobacteraceae bacterium
CTGCACGACCACGGTCCGTTCTTTCGGGGCCTGGGTCAGCGCTCTCCGTCGAAGTAGTCGCGGGCGCCGTCGGCCCGGCGCAGCAGCACCGTGTCGGCGTCATCGCCGGGCCACACGCCGATCTTGTCGCTGTCGGGATAGACGGCCACAGCGGGCTCGCGGGAGCTCGACCACATCATCACCCGCGAGATCTCGCCGCCGCGGTTGATGACCTTGTGGGCACCGGTCGGCCCGACCGGAAAGCACACCAGCTCGCCGGTTCGCAGCTGACGCTCGCCGTCAGGACCGCGCAGCGTCGGTTCGCCGGTGAGGACGAGCAGCCATTCCTCTTCGTATTCGTAGTGATACGGACAGATGCTCTGTCCCGGCGGCGTCTCGAACAGCTTGACCGTGTTCGCAGTGCCTCCGGCTTCGCGCCCGACGTGGGCGACTCCGGAGCGGTAGCCGTCCGGATCGTCGGGGTCGTACTCGCAGCCGGTATCGAAGACGTTGACCATCGTGACGGGATGCTGGCAGAGGCAGCGGTCAGTCGCGCGAGAACGGCCAGCGGCCTCGCCGCCCGCTGACGATCGGCGGTGGTTCGGGCAGGGGACGGCCGGCCACGATCGCCGCCGGCGAATCGACCGCCAACCACTCCGCGCGCTCGGCGCCGACGAGCTCGGCGGCCGCCGCGACCGCATGCGGCATCACGTTCACCGGCCGCCACTGGGTCGCCCGGTGGCTGTCGGAGGCCACCGCATGGGCGAGCCCATCGACGCACAGCTGGTGAGCAAGGTTCGCGGTCGGCGAGCGGCGCGGGTCGCCGAGCAGGGCATCGGCGTTGATCTGGAGCAGGATCCCGCGTTCCACCAGGGCCTCCAGCGTCGACGGGTCGCGCTGGAACTCACGGCTGCGCTCGGGATGCGCGAGCGTGACCCGGAAGCCGCGCGTGCGCACCTGATACAGCAGCGCCTCGAGGCCGACGATCGTGTTCGGGGTCTCGATCAGGAGGTCGCCGCCCCGCTGCCCGTAGCTGCCGAGTCGCAGCGCCTCGTCGTCGGCATCGAGCGCCCACACGAGCCCCACCTCGCCGCCGTTGACCAGCTCGATCTCGAGCCCCTGCTCGCCGATCCAGGCGCGCAGCTCGTCGGCGCGTCCCGCCAGCTCGTTCACGTGCACCTCGGGGAAGTCGGAGCGCAGGTGGGGTGTGGCGACGATCACGGCCGTCCCCGAGCGGGCCGCCGTACGCAGCATCGCCTCGGCGTCGGCGCGGTCGGCGGGTCCGTCGTCGATCCCGTAGAGGACGTGGGCGTGGATGTCGACGTATCGGTTCATCGCGCGAGGCGGTCGGGTCTGGTGGTCACCACTAGGTTCATCGGCGTCGAGCCTGTCTGGGATTACCCGCGGCCGCCGGCGGTGGACCCTAGCGGGGCCCGTGGCTCATCGCGTGAGTTCGTGGGCCGCCCGGGACGCTCGGCGGCGAGCCCTCGCGTGGAACAATGCCGCCGGTGGATCTTCAGCTGACCGGCAAGCGAGCGGTGGTCACCGGTGGCAGCCGCGGAATCGGGCTGGCCGTCGCCCGCGCGCTCGTCGCCGAGGGCGCGGACGTGGCACTGATCGCACGCGATTCCGAGCGCCTGGAGCGCGCGGCGGCGGAACTGCGCGCGTCGGGCTCGCCAGCCCCGAAGGTGCTGCCGGTGACCTGCGACACCGGCTCCGACGCGGCAGTCGCGGCGATGGCGGAGACGGTGACCGCCGAGCTCGGACCGACGGGCATCCTCGTCAACTGCGCCGCCAAGGTGAACACGGGACCGATGCGCGACGAGGACCTCGACGAGCAGCTGAACGTCAAGGTCAAGGGCTACCTGCGCTGCGTGCGCGCGTTCGCGCCGGGCATGGCCGAGCGGGGGTGGGGGCGGATCATCAACGTCAGCGGCCTGGCGGCTCGCCAGACGGGGTCGGTCGTCGGCTCGGTGCGCAATGTGGCGGTCGCGGCGATGACGAAGAACCTCGCCGACGAGTACGGCCCCCACGGCGTCAACGTCACGGTGGTGCATCCCGGGCTGACGCGCACCGAGCGCACGCCGGACACGCTGGCCGCGATGGCGGCCGCGCGGGACTCGAGCCCCGAGGAGGTGGAGGCGTCGATCGCCCGGGGCATCAGCATCGGGCGGATGGTGAGCGCCGAGGAGGTCGCGTCGGTGATCGTGTTCCTGGCCAGCCCGCGCAGCGTGGCCATCACCGGCGATCCGGTCGCCGCCGGGGGCGGCGCCCGGGGGGCGATCTTCTACTGATGCCCCCGGAGTTCGAACAGATCCTGACCGAGCTGAAGGACGGCGCGCTGACGATCACCCTCAATCGCCCCGAGCGACTCAATGCGTGGACGGAGACGATGGGGCGCGAGCTGATGGCCGCGTTGGATCGCGCCGACGCCGACGACGAGGTCCGCGTGGTGATCGTCACCGGCGCCGGCCGCGGGTTCTGCGCCGGCGCTGACCTCGCGACTGGCGGCGAGACGTTCGATCACCGAAAGCGTGGCCGCACGACCGGCGCCGACGACGAGGTGCCGCGTGATGGCGGCGGGCGCTTCGTGCTGCGCGTGTTCGAGTGCAGCAAGCCGGTGATCGCCGCCATCAACGGGCCGGCGGTGGGCGTCGGGGCCACGATGACGCTGCCGATGGACATCCGCCTGGCCGCCGACGATGCCCGGATCGGTTTCGTCTTCGCGCGGCGCGGAATCGTGCCAGAGGCCTGCTCGAGCTGGTTTCTTCCCCGGCTGGTCGGCATCAGCCGCGCGATGGAGTGGGTCGCCACCGGCCGCGTGTTCGGGGCCGATGAGGCGCTTGCGGCGGGGCTCGTGCGCTCGCTGCATCCGGGCGATCGACTGCTCGACGCCGCCCGGGCGCTCGCCCGCGAGATCACCGAGAACACGGCGCCGGTGTCCGTGGCGCTGGCCCGGCGGCTGATGTGGACGATGCTCGGTGCCGAGCACCCGATGCTCGCCCATCGCGCGGACTCGCGGGCGATGTTCGCGCGCGGGCAGTCGGCCGACGCGCGCGAGGGGATTGCCGCGTTCCTGGAGAAGCGCCCCGCGCAGTTCCCTGACGACGTCAGTGACGGACTGCCGGACGTCTTTCCGGGGTGGACGGCGCCGGAGTTTCAGTAGGCGCGGCCAGGCGGGCCGCGGCGACGGCCGCCTGACCGAACGAGATCCCGCCGTCGTTGGGCGGAAGGGTCCGAGGGACGAGCACCCGCAGGCCGGCCGCGCCGGCGCCGGCGCAGACGGCGGTGAGGAGGAGCCGGTTCTGGAACACGCCGCCGCTGAGCACGGCCGTGTCGAGCCTCCGCTCGCCGGCGATGGCAACGAGAGCGTCAACCGTGGCTGTGGCGATCGAGCCGTGAAAACGCGCCGCCACGACCGCGACGTCGATTCCCGCGCGGAGGTCGGCCACGAGCGCGCGGATCGCCGGGCGCGGGTCGGTGAACCCGATCTCGTAGCGACCGGCCTCGGGGCCCGCACGGGTGGCGGCCGCCTCCAGCTCGATCGCGGCCTGACCTTCGTAGGTGACCTCCCCGCGCAGCCCGCAGAGCGCGCCCACGGCGTCGAACAGGCGGCCCATGCTGGAGGTGAGCGGCGAGACCGCCGGGGCGGCCGCGACCGACGACATCGCCTGCCAGCGCGCCGGATCGACGGTGCCCACCAGCGAATCCGGAAGCGGCTGGGGCCCGCCGAAGGCCTCGGTCAGCCACGACCACGCCATCCGCCACGGCTGGCGAATGGCGGCCGTGGCGCCGGGCATCGCCACCGGGCGCAGCCAGGCGACTCGCTCGATCTCAGTCAGCCCGCCGACGAGGAGCTCCCCGCCCCACACGGTGCCGTCGTCGCCGTACCCGGTGCCGTCGAAGATCGCCCCCAGGGCTGTCGTCTCGGCCAGCCCGTGCTCGGCGAGGCACGCGGCCAGATGAGCGTGGTGATGCTGGACGTCGACGAGCGTCACCCCCTCACGCTCGAGGGCGTACCGGGTCGAGAGATAGCCGGGATGCCGGTCGTGGACGACGACCTCCGGCGTCACGGCGAACAGCCGCTCGAAGTGGACGATCCCCTCCGTGTACGCCCGCAGGGTGGAGACGTGCTCCAGATCGCCGATGTGATGGCTGACCCACGCCCGCCCGCCCTTGGCGACGCAGAACGTGTTCTTCTGCTCGGCCCCGCACGCCAGCAACGGACGCGAGGCCGGTACGGGCAGGGTCAGTCGCGCCGGCACGTACCCGCGTGAGCGGCGCAGCATCACCGGGCCCGCCCGCACGACCGAGTCGTCGGTCCGCGTCTCGATCGGCCGATCGTGGACGAGAAACAGGTCGGCGATGCCCGCGAGCCGGGCGAGGGCATCGTCATCGCGATACGCGATCGGCTCATCCGACACGTTTCCGCTCGTCATCACCAGTGGCCGACCGCCTGAGTCGACGAGCAGCAGGTGGTGCAGCGGCGTATAGGGCAGCATCACGCCGAGCTCGGGCGCGCCCGGAGCCACGGCGTCGGCGACGGGCGCGTCCGGCCTCCGGGGCGCCAGGACGATCGGGCGGGCCGTCTGTTGCAGCAGCGCGCGCGTCGCCCCGGACACTTCGATCAGTGCACTCGCGTGGTCTGCGTCGGGCACCATCAGAGCGAACGGCTTGTCCTCGCGGTGCTTGCGCGCCCGCAGTGCGGCAACCGCCTGCTCGTGGGCGGCGTCGCAGACGAGGTGATACCCGCCCAGTCCCTTGACGGCGACGACCTTCCCCGCCGCCAGCTGCTCGGCGGCGGCGTGGATCGGATCCGCGGTGGCGCTGACCTCGGCACCGTCGACCTGCAGCAACCGCACGTGCGGCCCGCATGCCGCGCAGGCATTCGGCTGGGCGTGAAAGCGCCGGTCGCCCGGATCCTCGTACTCGCGCCGGCAGGCATCGCACATGGCAAACGACGCCATCGTCGTCAGTGGCCGGTCATACGGGACGTCGCGTACGATCGTGAACCGCGGACCGCAGTTGGTGCAGTTGATGAACGGATAGCGGTAGCGGCGGTCGCCCGGGTCGGTCATCTCGGCCAGGCACTCATCGCACGTCGCGCTGTCGGCGACGACCAGGGCATCGGGAACGCCGGTGCGCTCGCTGGCCCGGATCGTGAACCGCGGCTCGCCGATGGCCCGCACCGGCTCACAGCGCAGGTCGTCGACCGACGCCAGCGGGGGAGCTTCGGAGCGAACCCGCAAGAAGAACTGCGCGACGGCGTCGGGATCACCCTCCACTTCGAGCAGCACGCCATGCTCATCGTTGAGCACCCACCCGCCCAGGCCCTGCTCGTGGGCGACGCGGTAGACGAACGGACGAAAGCCGACCCCCTGCACGGTGCCCGAGACACGCGCGCGGGTCCGGACGGTCATGCCAGCTCGACCATCTCGCGGAGCAGGTGATAGGCCGTCGCCTGCGCCTCCTGGATGCGCGGGATGTGCTGTGAGGGGGAGACGATCACGTGGTCGGCCAGCCGCTCGGACGCGACCCGGCCGCCGTCGTAGCCGACGAGGGCGATCGTGTGCAGGCCCTGTCGTCGTCCCTGCGCCAGCGCGTCGAGCACGCTCAGGGAATTCCCGCTCGTCGAGAGCGCCACCAGCACGTCTTCCGCGCGGCCGTAGGCGATGATCTGGCGGGCGAAGATCGCTTCGGCGCCGATGTCGTTGGCGATCGCGGTGATGATCGCGGTGTCGGCCGTCAGATCCAGTGCCGCCCGCGGCGGCCAGCCGAGGTCGTCGGCGGCGAAGTCGGCGACGACGTCCATCGCATCGGTCGCCGAGCCGCCGTTGCCCAGCGCCAGCAGGCGACCGCCGCCCTCCAGCGCGGCGCGCAGCACGCGGGCGGCCTGCGTCAGCTCATCGATGCTCCCGCCGACCGTCGCCGCCCGCAGCACAGCGACGTCGCGTGACTTCATCAGCGCCGACTCGCGGACGTCGGCGAGGATCGCGCCCAGGTCGTGCTCGCCCTCGGCGAGGAACGGGTACAGGAAGCTCGACGCCCCGGCGTCATGCGAACGCCGGTCGGTGCGGCCCTCGAGCAGCCCCCGGTGCTCGAAGAACACGTGCACGAGCTCCCACAGCACGTGATAGGCGGTCTCGACCAGCTCCTGGCGCACGAACCGGTCCGACACGGGTGGCTTCAGCTCCCACTCGGCTCCCAGGGCGGCGAACGCGATCGTCTCGCAGCCGCGGGCCCGCGCCACCGAGAGCGCGGCCGTCAGCTGTGGCCCGTCGACCGGCTCGCCGAACGCGATCACGATGTCGTCGGCGCCCGTGACCAGGGAGAGCTCGCGCTCCAGCCGGGCCGACTCGCCCGTCAGCCCGAGCGCCGGCAGCGCCCGCTTGCCGACGATGACCGGGTGCACGAACTCCACTGCCACATGTCGGACGTCGGACCGCGCGGCCGGGGTGACGCCGATCGCGATCAGCCGCCCGCCACGGGCGAAGCGCTCGGCCATCCGGTGACACAGCGACGCCAGCTGATCGGCCTGGGCACCGAAGAACCGCTCACCGGCATCACGGCGCTGCTCGAGTCGCAGCTCGGCCAGTTCGTGCAGTGTCTCCGCCGAGGCCGCCTGGGTCATCCGGGGACGGTTGCCGGCACGCGCCGGGCGACCAGCTCGCCCAGCCACGCCCGCAGCTCCTCCACGCCCTCGCCGGTGCGCGCGCTCGTGACGATCGTTCGCACGCCGGGATTGACGACGTCGACGTTGTACAGCAGCTTGTCGAGATCGAAGTCAAGGTGGGGCAGTAGATCTGACTTGTTGATCAGCACGAGCTCGCAGGCGCGGAACATCAACGGGTACTTGAGTGGCTTGTCCTCGCCCTCGGTGACCGAGCAGACCATCGCGCGAGCATCCTCGCCGATGCGAAACTCAGCCGGGCAGACGAGGTTGCCGACGTTCTCGATCACCAGCAGGTCGATCTCGTCCAGTGGCAGGTGACTGAGCGCCGAGCGGACCATGTTGGCGTCGAGATGACACTCGCCGCCGAAGCCGTTGTCGGTGTTCAGCTGGACCACCGGGACGTGCAGGGCGGCCATCCGATCGGCGTCCATCGATCCCTGCACGTCGCCCTCCAGCACCCCCGGCCGGGCGTCGCCCGGCAGCAGCTGGGCCAGGGCCCGCTCCAGCAGCGCGGTCTTGCCGGCGCCCGGCGCCGACATCAGGTTGAGCACGGTCACGTCGCTGCGGTCGAAGTCGTCGCGGTTGGCCCGCGCGATCGTGTTGTTGGCGTCGAGTGCGTCCTCGACGACCCTCACTCGGGTGCGATGCATGCGGCCTCCCTCTCCTCGACCTCGATGTAATCGACCTCCAGCTCCTCGCCCGCCAGCACGACTACGTCCGCCGAGCCGCAGTCGGGACACCGGAACGCCGGGATCTGCGGTGACCAGCGACGTTCGCACGCGGCGCAGCGGAGCTCGGTCGCGACCTCGACGAGCTCCAGATCCGCTTCCTCGCACGCCGTGTCGCGGGCGACGATCTCCCAGTAGAAGCGCAGCGAATCGGGCACCACCTGGCGCATCGCGCCGGCGCGCACGCTGACGACGGTCACACGGCGGTCCTCGGCGTGCTTGAGCGCCGTGTTGAGGACCGCCGTCGCGACCGACAGCTCATGCATTCTGGAGCTCGGCCACGGTCTTAAGGACGACGTCGGCCGCTCGCTGCAGCGCTCCGCTGACCGCGGTCGAGAGCCCGATGCCGACGTCCTCGACCTCCTCTGGCTCGCAGGCGACCACGAACACCCGCCCCGGCCAGCCGCCGACATACTTCACGAAGCGCAGCACCGTCGCCGGATCCATCCCGTGGGGATCGAGCATCTGCCCGTCGTCGATCTGGGCGTCGACATCGTTCTGGTCGACCTCCATGACATAGAGCGTGCCCGGCGGCTCGCCTTGGCGGCTGACGTCGATCAGGATCAGGGCGTCATAGCCGCGCATCACCTCATAGGCGAGGTCCAGCCCGCCGCTTCCGAAGTCGACGACGTGCACACCCGGTGGGACCTCGCGACCGGAGAGGATCTTGGCCACCTCGCCGCCGAATCCGTCGTCGCGCATCCAGGCGTTGCCGATACCGGCGACGAGGATCTGCTTGGTTCGCTGTGTTGTGTCAGTCATACGGGCTCCACTTCATGGGCGAAGAAGAACAGGTACCGGCCGGTCTCGCGCATCAGCTGCTGGCCGGGGTCGTCGTCGACCGTGACCGCCAGGTGCACGCGGTCGTCGTAGTCGACGTAGATGCGCTCGATCGTCGCCCGTCGGCCATCGAGCATGCGGTCAAAGGGGTCGCGGTCGGTTCCCGGGCGCAGCACGAGCGTGTCGCCGCGGTGTAGCGCGACGCCGTCGATGGTGACGGACTGCTCGCCGGGGATCTCCAGCTCGGCGGCCGTCGGCGGCGTGGGCTGCACCGGAGTCAGCCCGCTGTGCAGGGACATGATCTCGTCGGGTCCGAGCGCGAGCGCCCGCTCCAGCATGTCACCCACGACGCGGTCATGACCGGCCGCCGCCGCGCGCTCCTCCTCGGTGAGCACGTTCACGTGCAGAACGAGCGCCTCCTCGATCTCGGTGTTGTCGAACAGGTTGCCGTGGCTGGCATCGGACAGCCGGGGATGGTCGGGGAGCACGATCCCGGCTCCCAGGACCGCTTCGTCGGCGGGGGCGGCCAGCACCGGCCAGAGGTTGACGCTCTCACAGCCCGCCTCGAGGGGCGATACGAATCGTCCTGCGGAGACCTCGACGGCCAGGTGGACGGAGAGCAGCGACACGCTCAGCGCGCCGGCCCGATCGAGGCCGGCCCGCACCTCGGCGGTGTTGTGCACGCACGCTCGCACCCGGACGCGGCCGTCCGGACCGGGCGCGTCGGAGCGCAGCGTCAGCCGCCCGCCCGGGAGCTTGGTTGCGATGCGCTCGCCGATCGCCGCCGGGCCCAAGGTGACACGCTCCTCGATCGCCTTGTGCCCGGTGCCCCGCGGCGACAGCCATCGCAGAGTCGCCGTCAACGTCGCGTCCGGGCCGGCGACGGCCAGGCACTCCAGCCGCGCGTGGTCGTGAGCCCCGGCGCACTCGGCGGCGTAGGCCGGGGGGTAGACGATCCCGAACGGCGTCGGGGTGGCGTTCTTGGTCGTCTCCGGCGTGTACGGGTACAGCGCGTAGCCCTCGTAGAGCAGCGAGTCGACCAGGCGCTCGAGCCCCGGATTCACGCGTCCAGCTCCAGCAGTTCGCGCACGCAGGCATCAAAGCTGCTCAGCCCGCGCGCCCCCCGGCGGTCGTTGAGAGCGGCCAGCGTCTCATCGTCGACCCTGATCCAGCCGCCGCCCGGGTAGTGCTCGGCGATCATCGCCCGCCAGGTGGCGATGGGCATGCTGTACTGCGCCGTACTGCTCCACGTGACCGGCACGACCATCAGCTGCCCGCGCTCGTCCCGATAGAAGACGTTGCCGTTGAAGTGAAACGACAGCGGGACCAGCCCGTCCTGGATGGCGTAGAAGTACTTGGCAGCCGCCACCTCGAGGTCGTAGGTGCAGGGCACCTCCATCGCGAAGGCGGCCGAGCCGGTGAAGCCGGGAACGGCCGCGGCAACGCGTGCCCATGCCAAGCCGCTCGTCGAGGGCGCCCACGATGACGGAGGGCCGAAGAGCTCCGCGAGACGTCCACGGGTCTCCGGATCGTATCCCCGGCGCGCTGGGTCGATCATGACCTGCGCGGTCAGCGCGATCGACTGCACCGCGACGCCCTCAGGCTCGGTGACGGCCGTCTCGAAGCGCATCGTCGGCGTCGCCGCGAACGGCAGGTGGGCGGCGCCCGTGACCGCGAACTCGGGGGCGGGGACGACGACCGCTGCCTCCACGCTCACGCCGGCACCGCCCGGGCGCGGAGGCCGGCGAAGAACTCTGGCACGGCCGTCTCGATCGCCGAGCCGCCGGAGATCCCTTCCCACCTGGACTTGATCAACCCGACGAGTCCGTAGCACTGGTCGATGGGGACGATCGCGTACTGGGGCGGATCCGACATGCGGTTGACGACCAGCGCCTCCGCATCGGAGTCGAGCTCCTGGAGCACCGGGTTGGCGGCCACGAGGGCCTCCCACGCCTCCAGGGTGAGCTCGGACTCGGTCGCGCCGGCGGGGCTGGGATAGAACGCCACCACCGTCTGCGTGATCGTGCTGCGCATGAAGAACGCCAGGCCAATCGGGATCTGGAACGCCGCCCACGTCTCAGGCGCGCAGCGAAAGTCCTCCAGCCACACGGTCCGCATACCCGTCGGCCGGTACTCGGCGTTGCCCGAGTACAGCGCCCAGCAGGCCTCGCACGTGCAGACGATCCGCCGGTCGACGAGGTGCAGCATGTGCCGATGGTCGTCGGGGAGCGTGGTATTGCAGAGGTCACATCGCTCAGCCGCCGGTTTGCCCGATGGCGCGCCCCTGGTCGCTCCCGACTGGGCGAGGCCGCGCATCCGGGCCACTGCCTGAGCACGGCTCCCGCTGATCGCCGACGCTCGCGATCCGGGCTCGCCTGGAGGTCGGCGGCGTGCGTCATCCGGCTTGCTCAAAGAGCCACCCGCAGCCCGCCGTCCTGCAACAGCGGCACCGGTCGGAGTTGGAGTGGCTCGCCGCCCGCCGCCCGGCCTGCCCGCGGCAGGTCGAACTCAACCTCGCAACTGGGGCAGCGCAACAGGCCGCCGGCGAGCTGACCGGCCCCGAGGGTCGCGCCGCACGACGCGCACTCGTCGACATAGGCAAGCAGCGAGCCGTCGACGTCGGCGATGACGAGCGCCTCGGCGCCGACCCGGACCTCGCTCAGACGGCCGGGACTCGGACGGGCCGACTCGCTGACGTCGACCCAGCGCGCCGGCGGGGCCGCCTGGACGACGGGCAGCTCGAACGCTGGGGTGGGCGGCGCCTGCGCCATCGGCAGCGAGAAACCGGTGGTCTTCTCCGTGACCCCCTCGACCTCCAGCCCAGACAGATCGGGAGCATGCTCCTCCAGTGCCTGCTCGATCGCCGTCTCCAGGGTCGCCCGGGAGGCGGCGCAGCCGTTGCAGCTGCCCTGCAGCGCCAACCGCGCCACCCCGTCGCGCAGCTCCACCAGTTCGACGTTGCCGCCATGGGACTCCATGTACGGCCGCACCGTGTCGAGCGCCTCGAGCACCCGCTCCTCGAGCGAGACCGGGTACAGGTCATGGATCAGCAGCAAGCTGGCCACCGCACCGTCCTGTGAGAGCTCGTCGATGATCGTGGCCCCCGCTTCGCGGGAGCCGGCGATCACCTCCATGATCCGCGTCAAGCCGTCGCCGTACATCGCGATCACGCCCGCCACGAGCTCCTGGGCCAGCCGGCGCGCTCGCGGGTCCGGGAGCTCGTCGACGCGCTCGGTCAGCGCCTGGACCCGCTCCAGCAGGTCGGCGGGGTTGGCGGTCTCGATCGGGTGAGTGGGCACCAATTTTCAGCTCAGGCCAGTCGGGGTGTGCATCACCTTGCGGACCTGGCCCGCCCCGGTGTACATGTGCACCCCACACGGCAGGCACGGATCGAAGCTCCGCACGGCCCGCATGATGTCGACGCCCTTGAAGTTGTCGGGCCCGTTCTCCTCGAAGATCGGCGTGTTCTGCACGGCGTCCTCATAGGGACCGGGGGTCCCGAAGGTGTCGCGCGGGCTGGCGTTCCACGGCGTCGGCGGGTAGGGCTGGTAGTTGGCGATCTTGCCCTCGCGGATCACCATGTGATGCGAGAGCACGCCGCGGGCCGCCTCGTGGAAGCCGCAGCTGACGGCCTCGTCGGGCACCGTGAACTCCTTCCAGCTCTTCGT
>DATAUL010000475.1:0-8410 GCA_036268255.1 Solirubrobacteraceae bacterium
CGCCGGCGACGGGTTTGCCGCCTTCGACACCCCGGTCGGCCGGGTCGGGATGCTCATCTGTTACGACAAGGTCTTTCCCGAGGCGGCGCGGGCGCTGGCGCTCGACGGGGCGGAGATCGTCGCCTGCATGGCGGCGTGGCCGGTGTGCCGTCTACGGCCCGCGCGGTTGATGCGCAACGACCGCCAGGTCAAGCACTTCAACGCCCTCGACGTCGCGCGAGCCGTTGAAAATCAGGTGGTTTGGGTAGCGTCGAACCAATATGGCTCTCTCGGACGGCTCCGCTTCCCTGGTCAGGCCAAGGTCGTCGACCCCGACGGCCGAGTCCTCTCCAGCACCGGCGCGCGGGCCGGAGTCGCCCTCGCGCGGATCGACGTCCGCACAGCTGTACAGGCCGCGCGCGGCGAGCTCTCGCACCTCGGCGACCGCGTCCCGGTGGCCTACGGGATGAGCATCGCTCCCCAGGTCAGCGCCGCCTGATGTGCGGGATCGCAGGTCGCCTCGGGCCGCGTGCCCCGGGCGAGGATCAACGCATGCTCTCGCGCATGGAGCACCGCGGCCCCGACGATCAGGGCGAGGTCGGCTTCAGCGGCGGCTGGCTGGGCCACCGGCGGCTGTCGATCGTCGACGTCGACGGCGGCCACCAGCCACTGGGCGGCGCTCCCGGCGAGCGCTGGCTCGTCGGCAACGGCGAGATCTACAACCATCAGAAGGTGCGGCACTCCCTCGGCACCAACCACTACCGCACGCAGTCCGACAACGAGGTCGCGCTGCGACTGCTCGAGCAGCGCGGACCGGATGCGCTCGGCGAGCTGGAGGGCATGTATGCCCTCCTGTCGGCTACCGGGGACGGCGACTCGTTCGTCGCCGCACGCGACCCTGTCGGGATCAAGCCCCTGTACTGGACGCCGCCGGAGCGCACCGGCGACGAGGTGCGCTTCGCGTCTGAGATCTCAGCGTTCGACAGCGAATGGCGCCCGGCCGTCGAGGTGTTTCCGCCCGGCCACTACTGGACGCCGGAGACCGGGCTGCAGCGGTTCGCCTCGGCTGTTGTGCCCGCCAATGGCACCAACGGCTACGGCAGTCGCTCGGAGCCGTCGCAGGACGACCTCGACGAGACGCGCGACACGCTGATCAGGTCCGTGCACCGCCAGATGATGGGCGACGTCCCGGTGGGCGTGTTCCTATCCGGCGGCCTGGACTCGACGCTTGTGGCCGCGATCGCCGCCCGCTACTACGCCGAGCGCGGCGAGCGGCTGATGACGTTCGCGGTCGGCCTCGAGGGCAGTCCCGACGTGCTGGCCGCCCGCCACGCCGCCCAGTACCTGGACACCGACCACCACGAGCGTCTGTACACCGCCGACGAGGCGCTGGCCGCCGTCGCTCCGGTCGTCCGCGCGATCGAGCACTTCGACGTCTCGCTCGTTCGCTCGGCGGTGGCCAACTACCTGCTCGCGGAGATGACCGCCCGCCACGTCAAGGTCGTACTGACCGGCGAGGGCGCCGACGAGCTGTTCGCCGGCTATATCTATTTCCGCGACTTCGTCGATCCGGACGAGCTGCACGACGAGCTCGTCGCCAACATCAACGGACTGCACAACCTCAACCTGCAGCGCTGTGACCGCGTCACGATGGCCCACAGCCTCGAGGCGCGCGTCCCGTTCCTGGACCGCGAGGTGATTGCGCTGGGGCTGCGGCTGCCCGCGGCGTGGAAGGTCTCCTCCGACGACGTGCCGGAGAAGCGCCTCCTGCGCCAGGCCTTCGAGGGCTGGCTCCCCCATGACCTGCTCTGGCGGGAGAAGGCCCAGTTCGGCGACGGCAGCGGGGCCGCCGGTGTGCTCACCAACGCGATCGAGAGCACGGTCTCCGAGGACGAGTTCGCGCAGGAGGCGGCGACCGTCGATCCGCCGGTGCGCACCCGCGAGGAGCTCGCCTACTACCGGATCTGGCGCGACCATCTGGATGGAGTCCGGCCCGAGCAGAACCTCGGCAGGTTCGCGACCGCCTGAGCCCGGGTGCCCTTCAGGGCGCCCAGCCGGCCAGCAGCTTGAGCCAGACCTCGCTGCGCGTGGGAAACGCCGGCATCGCGTGTGCGAGGCGTCTCAGCGGCACCTCGCCGACGATCGCGATCGTTGCCGCCTGGAGGCTCTCGGCCACGTCGGGGCCGACGATCGTCGCGCCGATGATCACCTCACGTCGCTCGTCGACGACGATCCGCGCTGCCGACGGTGCTCCCTTGCCGATGAAGCTCGCGCCCGGGGTCTTGCCCGGGTCGGCGTCAACCGCCTGAGCCTCGATTCCCTCGGCGAGCGCCTCGGCCAGCGTGTAGCCGACACTGGCGACCTGGGGCTCGGTGAAGGCCACCCGCGGCGTGAGCTTGCCGTCCCAGACGGCGTGCGCCTCGCGGTTCATGATCGTCGCGCAGGCGATCTGCGCCTGGTACTTGGCGGCCTGGGTGAGCAGCGCCCTGCCGTTGACATCGCCGACCGCGTACAGCCAGGTCTCGTGATCGCGGACCCGCATACGGTCATCGACGGCGATCGTCTCCCCAGGGGCAAGGTCGACGGTCTCGAGTCCGAGATCGCCAGTGTGCGGCACACGCCCGACGGCCACGAGCAGCTCGTCGGCGACGATCTGCTCGCCGCTCTCCAGGGTCAGCGTGAACGTGTGCTCATGCTCGTCACGGGTGGCCTCGACCGCCTTGGCACCGGTCCTGACGTCGACGCCGAGCTCGGCCATCCCCTGTCCGAGCAGCTCGGAGGCGAACGGCTCCTCGCCGGGGAGGAGCGGCGGCCGTGCCTCGACGAGCATCACCCGAGCGCCGAGCGACGCCCACGCCTGCGCCAGCTCGCAGCCGACAGCGCCGCCCCCCAGCACGGTCAGACGTGCGGGCACCTCGTTGGCGTTGGTTCCCTGGCGGTTGGTCCACGGCGCGATCTCGGCCAGACCGGGCACCGGCGGGATGGCGGCTCCCGAGCCGGTCGCGATCACAACCGCGCGCCGGGCCTGGAGCAGCTCGTCGCCGACGGTGACGCGTCGCTCTCCGTCGAGACGCGCCGGACCGCGGACGAGCGTCACGCCGCGCTGCTCGAGCCATGGCATCTGGGCGGAGTCGTCGAGGTTGTGGATGACCTGATCGCGGCGCTTCAGCGCCGATGCGACGTCCAGCGGCCCGGTGACGGCCTCCCGGGCGCCGGGCACCCGGGCGTCCTCCTTGAGCAGCTGCCCGGGGCGCAAAAGCGCCTTGGAGGGCATGCAGGCCCAGTAGGCGCATTCGCCGCCGACAAGCTCGCGCTCGACCAGGCACACCTGCAGTCCCTCCTCGGCGAGCCTGCCCGAGCAGACCTCACCGGCAGGGCCGGCGCCGATCACGATCACGTCGTACTCAGGCATCCGGGTCCAACCGTAGAGGACCCGGTCGTGCGGTCAGGACACTTCGCGCAGCCTGCCGGTCTCCACCTCGTAGACGAACCCGCGGACCGAGTCCTTATTCGGGATGAACGGCGAGGCCTTGATCCGGGCGATCGACTGACGCACGTCCCCGTCCAGATCGTCGAACGCCTCGGCCGCCCATTCGGGCTTGATCCCAGTGTCCTGCTGGATCGACGCCTTGAACGCGTCGTCGGTGAAGGTCAGCATCCCGCAGCCGGTGTGGTGGATGAGAATGATCTCCTCGGTCCCCAGCAGCCGCTGGGAGATCGCCAGCGAGCGGATCTCGTCGTCGGTGACCACGCCGCCGGCGTTGCGGATGACGTGGGCATCGCCCTCGTGCAGCCCGAGCGCTCCGTACACGTTCAGGCGCGCGTCCATGCAGGCGACCACCGCGACCTTCTTGGCGGGGGGCAGCGGCAGGTCGCCCTTGTCGAACGATGCGGCATAGGACTCGTTGTTTGCCAGCAGGTCGTCGGTCGTGCTCATTTCGTCTCTCCTTGGTGCTCGGGATGCTCAGAAGCCCTGGCCAGCGGAACCTAGCAACTCCACTGAATCTGTTGTGTTTCAGCGGGGAAACGAACGTGGCCCTCGGCGCCGGTATCGTGAGCAGAGCGCCGATGTCGAACGACACCCCACTCGTCCTGGTCTCCAATCGCGGACCGGTCACGTTCCAACCGGGCGGCGACATCAAGCGCGGCACGGGCGGACTCGTCACCGCTCTGATCGGACTGGCGTCCCACCGGCCCGTCACATGGGTGGCCTCGGCGATGACCCAAGAGGATGTCGAGGCCGCCGAGCGCCACGACGGCCGTCCGTTTCCGGTGCACACCGACGACGGCAACGAATACCGCGTCAAGCTGGTGGCGTCCGACCCCGAGGCGTACGACGGCTTCTACAACATCATCGCCAACCCCCTGTTGTGGTTCATCCAGCACTACCTGTGGGACCTGAGCAACGCGCCGGACATCCGCCGCAACGAGACCGAGGCGTTCGAGTTCGGCTACAACGCGGTCAACGAGGACCTCGCCCGGGCGGTGCTCGAAGAGGTGGCCGACATCGACAGGCCGGTCGTGATGGTCCACGACTACCACCTCTACACGCTCCCGGGCCTGATCCGCCGGGAGCGCCCCGACGCGTTCCTGCACCACTTCGTCCACATCCCGTGGAGCCAGTCGGACTCCTGGCGCGTGCTGCCCTCCTCGATTCGCCGCGAGATCTACGAGGGGATCCTCTCCAACGACATCGTCGGCTTTCACACGCGGTCCTACCGGCGCAACTTCCTGCAGTGCTGCGAGGACCTGATGGGCCTCCAGGTCGATCACGAGAGCGGGGTCGTCCGTGTCGGCGATCGCGAGGTGTGGGTCCGCGCCTACCCCCTGCCGATCGACTCGACCGCCGTGCAGGCGGTCGCCCGCCGTCCCCGGGTGCGCGAGTTCGAGGGCGAGCTGCTGCGCCGGCGCCGGGACCATCTCATCCTGCGTGTCGACCGCGCCGACCTGTCGAAGAACGTCCTACGCGGGTTCGGAGCCTTCGATACGTTCCTTGAGCAGCACCCCGAGTTTCGCGAGAAGGTCACCTTCATCGCCCAGCTGATGCCGTCGCGCACCGACGTGGCCGAGTACGCCGAGTACCTGGAGCGCATCGAGGCGGTGGTCGCGGTCGTCAACCATCGCCACGGCTCGCCGGATTGGATGCCGATCCAGCTCAAGCTCCGCGACGACCTCGAGGAGGCGGTCGCCGCCTACAAGCATTACGACGTGCTCATGGTCAACGCGATGTTCGACGGCATGAACCTCGTCGCCAAGGAGGGGCCGATGGTCAACGAGCGCGCGGGCGTCTCGATCCTCTCGGAGAACACCGGCGCCCACGAGGAGCTCGGCGACTACTCGCTGTCGGTCAACCCGTTCGACATCCAGGAGCTGGCCGACTCCCTGCACGCGGCGCTGACGATGTCCTACGAGGAGCGCGAGCGCCGGCACGACGGGCTGATCTCGATCGTCACCGCCCGCGATCCCGGCGACTGGATCGACGACCAACTCGCCGACATCCGCGCCAAGGAGCAGTCGCTGGCGACGGGTTGACCCGGGCTGGGTCAGTTGAGGGTGCGGCCTTCACTGAGCAGCTCGATGTAGGACGCGATCCGGCGCGCGCGTCCCTTGTCGGTCTTGACGTTGTGCAGCCGGTACAGGAACGCATATCGCCGGGCTCCGGTGAGCGTGGCGAAGAAGCGCCTGGCGGCCGGGTTGGCGTCGAGCGCCTGCCGGAGATCAGGCGGGATCGTCGCTCGTCCCTGGGGCTCATAGGCGGCCTGCCAGCGGCCATCGGCCCGTGCGACATCAACCTGGGCCTGGCCGGCAGGGCGCATACGCCCCTGGTCGATCAGCCGCTGCGCCCGCTCACGGTTGATCTGCGACCACTTGCTCCGCGGTCCCCGCGGCGTGAAGCGCTGCAACCAGGACCTGTCGTCGTGGGCGCGCTTCTGACCATCGATCCAGCCGAAGCAGATCGCGCTGTCCAGAGCCGCGTCGTAGGTGACGGTCGCCGGCTCACAGCCCTTCTTGGCGATCTGGAGCCATGTCCCGGGCGATTGAGCAGGCTGCACGGACAGCCATCGCTCCCAGGCGGCCGCGTCGGCGCATCGAACGATCGGCAACTCGGGCCGAGAGGATCCGGTCACGCGTACAGCCCGCTTGCGGGCAGGGGCCATCGCCGGCACGCTAGCGCCAGTTCAAGCGGGGGCGCGAGAGCGCTATCTAGCTGATGAAGGAGATCGATCGATCGCGCCGTTCCGGTCCGTCGTACTTGGCTCTGGCGATGCGGCGCTCCCGGCGCAGCACGGGGCCCCGGTGGCTTCCGACCACGCGCAGCACGAAGGCATCACGCGTCGAGGAGTAGCGCAGCACGGGACGCATTGCCGTCAGCGTGACGGGCGAAACGTAACGTCGAGGTCTTTGGACCGTATGCATGTCGCTTCTAAAGGTAAAGCGTCGAGGACGTTCCGGGAAGGGGCGGGGGGCAATAACACGCCACGGCAACCTCGAGCCTGTGCAGTTTTCGGCTCCGGGTGCACACGCTATAGTCGGCCGCCGGCCGCTTCCGGCCTTCGATCATGCCCGCTCCACCCCGCCTATATGACCTGATGCTCGTGCTCTCGACGACCGCCGAGGACGAGCGCCGCGCCAAGATCGTCTCCGACGTGGAGGCACAGATCACGGCCGGCGGCGGCACCGTGGAGCGCAAGGACGACTGGCATACGCGCCCTCTCACCTACGAGATCCGCCACCAGGCCGAGGGCGAGTACCACCTGCTGCAGTTCACCGGCGCCGGAACGCTGCTCGACGCCGTATCGCACAACCTGCGCATCGACGATGCGGTGCTGCGCTTCCGCATCATCAAGGTGCTGCCGGGGACGCCGCCGCCGCCTGATGCACCGCCCCCGGTGCTCGCCGCAGCCGGCGCCGGCGCGCCCCCCAGCGAATCCTGACCGGCCCGTCAGCCGCCCTGGTGTGACCGCTCTGTCACGGCGCGTCTCGCGGCCGTGCCCGCAGGGCAACGATTCTGCCCATTTTCGGGCGTTGCCGGCGGATGCCGTCTGGCGCGCCCATAGACTCGAACACGAGCTTTCAAAACGTCTCAGGAGGAAGGAGCCAAGCTATGGCTGGAAGCAACATCAACCGCGTGGTCATCACCGGAAATCTGACCCGAGATCCCGAGCTGCGCTCGTTGCCGAGCGGCAACTCGGTGTGCTCGCTGCGTGTCGCCTGCAACGGCCGGCGTCGTAACCCCGGCACTCAGGAGTGGGAGGATCAGCCCAACTACTTCGACGTCACCGTGTGGGGTGCTCAGGGCGAGAACTGCAACCGCTTTCTCAGCAAGGGCCGCCCCATTGCCGTCGATGGCCGCCTGCAGTGGCGCGAGTGGACCGACAAGGAAGGGCAGAAGCGCCAGTCGGTCGATATAGTCGCTGATTCCGTGCAGTTCCTCGGCGGGCGCGACGACGCCGGTAACGGGAACGGCTTCTCCAGTGGCGCACGCGCGACGGAGAGCGACGTTCCGATTGATACCGGCGACTTCGAGCGCGCTCCGGCCGGGGCTGGTGCGGACGAGGACATCCCGTTCTAGACGCACAACGCAACAGATCGAGCTAGGCTGGTTTCAGTGGCAAAGCAACGCAGACGTCCGGTACGCCGGCGCGACCGCAAGGGCGGGACGACTTCGACCCGTCGCAAGTCGTGCCCGTACTGCCGGGACAAGATCGAGCAGGCGGACTACAAGGACGTATCGATGCTGCGGCGGTTCATCTCCGACCGCGGCAAGATCCGCTCGCGTCGCATCACCGGAGCGTGCCGCCGCCACCAGAGCCAGGTGGCGCGCGCCGTCAAGCGCGCCCGCGAGCTCGCGCTGCTGCCGTACGTCGCCGAGGGCAGCGATCATCCCCGCGGAGGACGCGGTGATCGTGACCGTGGCGACCGCGATCGCGACCGTTAGGCGGAGCTAACAGCGATGCCGCAGGCAATTCTGCTTCAGGATGTGGACACCCTCGGCGAACGCGGAGCCGTCGTTGACGTGTCCGCCGGTTATCTGCGCAACTTCCTGCTGCCCCGCAAGCTGGCCGAGCCGGCCACTGATTCGTCGATCAAAGTCGCTCAGCGCCGCCAAGCGGACGCCGAGCGGGCGGCGCGCGAGGCCGAGGAGCGGGCGCGCGAGAGCGCCTCGGTGCTCGGCCGCACCGTCCTCACGATCACCCAGCAGGCGGGCGACGACGGCCGCCTGTTCGGGTCGGTCACCCCCCAGGACATCGCCGACGCGATCCGGGAGGCTCGTGGCATCAAGGTCGACCGCCGCAAGATCCACCTCGACGATCCGATCCGGAACGTCGGCACGTACATGGTCGTGGTTGAGGTCGCCGACGAAGTGACCGCGGCGGTCAAGACCATGGTCGTCGCCGCCTAGCTGTTCGGTCCGCGGACGACGGCCTCA
>DATAUL010000476.1:0-5614 GCA_036268255.1 Solirubrobacteraceae bacterium
GAGCGCGATGGCGGTCGGCGGCCCGCCGGTCGACCCGCTCGCTCCCCCGCCGGCGCAGCTGGGCCCGATGCCCGAGAGCGCGCGCGGCGGGCCTCACCCCCTGCAGGGGCTGACGATCGCCCTCACCGACCGGCCGGACCGGGCCGAAATGCAGCCGGCGATCGCGGACGCGCTGGACGCCGCCCGCACGGCCTGCGAGCGCCTGGGCGCGCGGGTGATCAGTGTGGCCGCCCCCTGGCATCTGGACTGGGACGACCTCAGCGTGATCCTGCTCACCGAGGTGTGGGCCCAGCACCGCGCGCACGCGGCCAGCCACGATCGCTACCGGCCGGCGATCGCCGAGTTCGTCGAGGCGGCGCAGGGGTTCACCGACGCCGGACGCTACCTCGACGCGCAGCGGCGGCGGGCAGCCGGGGCGGCCGCGTGGGAGAACTGGCTGTCGGAGCATCAAGTTGACCTGGTGCTCGAGCCGACGCTCCCGATCGAGCCCTACGGCCGCGGGCCCGGCTATGACCGCGGGCACGCCGGCGGACCGGGCGATCCGATGATCGCGCTGACGGCGCTGTGGGACCTGACCGGGATGCCCGTGGCCTCGCTGCCGGTCAGCTGGAGCGCCGGCATCTCGCTGATCGCTCGCCGCGGCGGCGAGAGCGAGATGATCCAGGCGGCGATCGACCTCCAGGAGCACGACCTCGGCGTGCCTCACTGGGCCCCGCCGCTGTCAGAATCGCAATCGCCATCACACGAGTGAGGAGACGGAGGCGGAGATGATCGGAGACATCCTGTGGACGCCGCCGGAGGACCTTCGCCAGAGCACGGAGGTCGGCCGCTTCATGGAGTGGCTGCGTGACGAGCGCGGCCGGGACTTCACTGACTACGAGGCACTGCGCCGCTGGTCGATCACCGATCTGGAGGGGTTCTGGGCCGCAGTCTGGGACTTCTTTGAAGTCCGCGCCGCGCGCGGCTATGACCGCGTGCTGGAGGACCCCGTGATGCCGGGGGCCAAGTGGTTCACCGGCGCCCAGCTCAACTACGCCGAGCACCTCGTCGGCCGCGAGGAGGACCTCGACCGCGTGGCGGTCGTCGCCCAGTCCCAGACGCGGGAGCCCGAGGAGCTGACGTTCGGCGATCTCCGCGCCCGCGTCGCCCGCGCCCGCGCCGGGCTGCAGCGGCTCGGCGTGGGCCCCGGCGACCGCGTCGTCGCGTACATGCCGAACATCCCCGAGACGCTCGTGGGGTTCATCGCGACCGCCAGCCTGGGCGCGATCTGGGCGACCTGCGCACCGGAGTTCGGCGCCCGCAGCGTCGTCGCGCGCTTCGCGCAGATCGAGCCCAAAGTGCTCTTCTGCGTGGGCGGATACGGCTTCCGCGACCGCTACATCGACCGGCGCGCCGAGGTCGAGGCGATTCGCTCGCAGATACCGAGCCTTGAGCACGTTGTGTTCGTGCCCTACGGCGAGGCTGAGGTCCCCGACACGATCCACTGGGACGAGCTCGTCTCGGAGGCCGGCACGCTCGAGTTCGACCCCGTGCCCTTCGACCACCCGCTGTACGTGCTGTTCTCCTCGGGCACGACTGGTCTGCCCAAGGCGATCGTCCACGGTCACGGCGGTCAGCTCGTCGAGCACCTCAAGAGCCAGGGCCTGGTGTGGGACCTCAAGCCGGGCGAGCGGCTGCAGTGGTTCTCGACGACCGCATGGATGATGTGGAACGCGCTTGTCTCCTGCCTGCTGCTGCGCGCCTCGATCGTGATGCTCGACGGCGACCCCAACTGGCCGGATCTCGGCGAGATGTGGCGGCTGGCCGATTCCAACGGAGCGACGGTGCTCGGCGTCTCCCCGCCATACGTGATGGCCTGCCGCAAGGCCGGCCTCAAGCTCCGCGAGCAGTTCGGCCTCTCCAAGCTCAAGATGATCATCACCGCCGGCTCGCCGCTGCCCGCCGAGGGATACCGGTGGATCTACGAGCAGCTGGGCCCCGACATCCTGCTCATCAACGGCTCGGGGGGCACCGACGTGTGCTCGGGGCTGGTGTCGGGCAGTCCGGCCCTGCCCGTGTACGAGGGCGAGATCGCCGGCGCGTGCCTGGGCGTCGACGCGCGTGCTTTCGACGAGAACGGCAACACGGTGATCGATCAGCGCGGCGAGATGGTCATCTGCCGGCCACTGCCGTCAATGCCCGTCGCCCTGTGGGGCGACACCGACGGCGAGCGCTACCGCGACTCCTACTTCAACGTCTACCCGGGGATCTGGCGCCAGGGCGACTGGATCCAGTTCACCGAGCGCGGCAGCTGCGTCCTGTCAGGCCGCAGCGACGCGACGCTCAACCGTGGCGGCGTGCGGCTGGGGACCGGCGAGTTCTACGCGGTCATCGAGGACCTGCCCGAGGTGGCCGACTCGCTCGTCGTCCATCTGGAGGACGCCGGCGGCGGGATGGGCGAGCTACTGCTATTCGTCGTCCCCGCGCCCGGGGCCAACGTCGACGACGGCCTGCGCACACGCGTCGTGTCGGCTCTGCGCAGCCAGTTGTCGCCGCGCCACGTCCCGGACGAGATCGTCGTCGTGCCGGGGATCCCGCGCACGCTGACCGGCAAGAAGCTCGAGGCGCCGGTCAAGCGGATTTTGCGCGGAGAGGCAGCCGAGAAGGTGGCCAGCCGTGATGCGCTGGCCGACCCGGCGGCGCTGGACTGCTTCGTCGCCCTGGCCGCCCGGCGCTCGCAACCAGAGGCTGCAATAGGATAGGAATGGCCGTGGGATCAGAGGCACGTCTGAGAGGATGAACAGCACGGCTCCAACGCAGGCAGTGGCGCGCGCGCCGGTTGGCGGAATGTCGTGGCCGCCGGAGCGCTGGCGCGCCCGCGGGTCCGATACCGCCAGCCGCCTGAAGTCCTGGTCGGCGATCCTCGCCGACACCCACCTCGCGTTCGACGTGCGCGCCACGCGGCGCACGCCGTCGAGGTTTGTCGCCGCCGTCACCCAGCGCCGGATCGGGGACCTGACGCTGCTCGACTGCGCCGCGTCGCCGTTTCTCGGACACCGCGGCCAGTCGGTGATCGGCAGTCAAGCGGCCGCCCGGCACGAGGACGTGCTCGGCTTCCAGTTCGTTGGCCGGGGGGTCGAGCTCGTGCGCGAGGGCGAGCGTGAGCTCGCGCTGCAACCGGGCGACATGGTGCTGTGGGACGGCCGGCAGCCGACCGAGGTGGAGATCGTCGAGCCGTTTCACAAGCGCACGCTGCTGTTCCCCCGCGAGCGAGTGCTCGCCGTCTGCCCGCGGCTGAGGTCGCTCGACCCCCTCCCCTCGCTGCAGGGCAGCCCGACCGCGCGGCTGCTCGTCCGGTACATGCACGCGCTGGCGGCCGAGCAGCCGCAGCTGGATCTGGCGGCCGGCGCCGCGGCGGCGACGGCCGCGCTGGAGCTGTTGCGAGCCGCCGTCGAGCCCAACCTGCCCACGAGCCGAGCCACTTCCCGCTCCGCGATGCGCGCCGAGATCGGCCGGTACGTGCGCACCCATCTGCAGGACCCCGAGCTCGGGCCGGCCGCGATCGCGCACGCCTATGCGATCTCCGTGCGCACGTTGCACTCGCTGTTCGAGGACGCCGACATGTCCGTGGCAGGGATGGTGCGCACCGAGCGGCTGGCCCGGTGCATGGAGGATCTGCAGCAGCCCAACGGCGGATCGGTGACCGACATCGCATTTCGCTGGGGCTTCTGCGACGCCGCCCATTTCTCGCGGGTGTTCAAGCGCGAGTTCGACGCGACGCCGAGTGAGGTGCGGCAGTCAGCGCTGGCCGCCTGCTGATGCCGCCGGCGACCAGTCCGTGATGAGCGCCGGCACGTCGGAGGTCACCGCCGAGCAACTGGTGCAGCGAGCCCGCGCGTTGCGAGCTACGCTCGTCCGCCAGCAGCCCGAGACCGAGGAGCGCACGCACTTCTCGCCGGAACTGCACCGCGCGCTGGAGGACGCCGGCTTCTACCGGATGTACGTTCCCCGCCGTTACGGCGGACTGGAGGTCGACGTGCCGACGTTCATGCGCGTCGGCGTCGAGCTGGCCCGCGGCGACATGTCGGCCGCGTGGGGCGCGTGCCTGTCGGCCAACCATGCCCTCCAGGTCGCCTCGTGGTTTCCCAAACGCCTCCAGGACGAGGTCTTCTCCGGCGGAGACTTCCGCTGTGCGTCGGTGGCAGCGCCGAGCGTGCGGGCCACCCGCGAGGACGGCGGCTACCGGCTGGAGGGCGCTGTCGCCTACTGCTCGGGGATCCCGTATTCGACCTACTTCCTGGGGCAGGCGATGATGCCCGAGACCGACGAGCGGGGCCTGCCGAGGATCTGCCTGTACGTCGCCCCCCGCTCCGCGTTCACCGTGCTCAATGACTGGGGCGACTCGCTCGGCCTGAAGGGCACGGGGTCGGACACGATCCGCTTCGACGGCGCCGTCGTCCCCGCCCATGCCGTCCTGGAAGACGTCAACATGATCGACGTACGCGTCGAGGACGGCACGCCCGGCGTCGCGTTGCACGGCAACCCGATGTACGGCGGCCGCGCGCTCGTCATCTTCACGCTGTCGCTGGCGTGCACCGTCATCGGCGGCGCCTACAACGCCCTCGACGAGTACGCGAACTGGACCAGGGACAAGCCCACCCCGCTGCCGCCGTTCGGCCCGCGTGTGGAGGACGCCGACTTCCAGCGCTGGTACGGCGCGGCGCTCGTCAAGGTCCAGACCGCGGAGGCGGCGATGATGCGCTGCGCGGAGGAGCACATGGAGACGTGCGCCCTCAGCGCCGCCGGCGAACGCCCCTACACGTGGGCGCAGGACGCCCGGCTGGCGGCGATCGCCCGCGAGACGATGGTCCAGGCGTGGGAGGCGGTCGAGCAGCACCTGCTGCGCACGATCGGTTCCAGCGCGGTCAAGAACGGGCAGCGCTTCGAGCGGCTGTTCCGCGACCTGGCGACGATGGCGGCGCACCGCAACACGATGCTGCGCGAGGAGTTCTGGCGTCAACTGGGAGCGATCGATCTCGGCGTGTCCTATCCCAGCCCCGGAGGCACGTGGCCACCGTCTCGGGCAACGACGGCGCACGACGACGTGTGAGCCGCGTTCTCACCACCCACGTCGGCTCGCTGCCCCGGCCCCAGGACGTCGTCGACGTCATCTGGGCCGAGGACAAGGGCGAGCCGGTCGACGCCGACGAGTACGACCGGGTGATCGGCGAGGCGGTGCGCGACCGCGTGGCCCACCAGGTGGAGGCGGGCATCGACCTCGTCTCCGACGGCGAGATGGGCAAGATCGGCTACGCCACCTACATCCGCCATCGCCTGAGCGGCTTCGAGATCGGCGACGTGCCCCGGGCCACCCCGGCAGACCTCGACGCCTATCCGCGGTTTCGCAACCGGCTGGCCAGCGGTCCCGCCGGCTACACATACCAGCGGCCGATCTGCCGCGGCCCGATTGCCTACGAGCACTCCGAGCCCCTGGAGCGTGATCTCCGACACCTGCAGGCGGCGATCGACGGCCGGCCCGTGGCCGGGGCGTTCATGAACGCTCCCTCGCCGGGCATCGTCGCCCTGTTCGCCCCCAACGAGCACTACCCCACCTTCGACGAGTACCTGAACGCCA
>DATAUL010000477.1:0-5066 GCA_036268255.1 Solirubrobacteraceae bacterium
GGCGTCTGGGTGTTCCGCGTCGACAACCCCCACACCAAGCCGTTCGCTTTCTGGGAGTGGCTGATCGACGAGGTCCACCAGCGCCACCCCGACGTGCTGTTCCTGGCCGAGGCGTTCACGCGGCGCTCGATCATGCGGCAGCTGGGCAAGATCGGCTTCAGCCAGTCCTACACGTACTTCACCTGGAAGAACGCGCGCTGGGAGCTGACCGAGTACGTCTCCGAGCTGGCCTACTCCGGCGAGCAGGAGTACTTCCGGCCCAACTTCTTCGCCAATACACCCGATATTCTGCATGAGTACCTCCAGCACGGCGGCCGGCCGGCGTTCGAGGCGCGACTCGTGCTCGCCTCCACGCTCAGCCCCAGCTACGGGATCTACTCGGGTTATGAGAGCTTTGAGAACGTGCCGGTCCGTGAGGGCTCGGAGGAATACCTGCACTCAGAGAAGTACGAGATCAGGCAGCGCACCCTGGACGGTCCGCTGCTGGCGATGGTCGCCCGCCTGAACCACGTTCGCCGCGCCAGCCCGGCGCTGCAGGAGCTCTCCAACATCACTTTCCTCGACACCGCCAACGAGGCCCTCATCGCCTATGCCAAGCAGACCGCCGCAGACACCGTGATCTCCGTGGTCAGCATCGACCCCCACCAGCCCCAGCAGGGGCTCGTCACCGTGCCGGCCAGCCTCGGGCTGCCGCCGACCTTCACGGTCCGCGACGTCCTCTCCGATGATCGTTACCAGTGGCGGATCGGGCAGAACTTCGTCGCCCTGACGCCGTACGTGCGCCAGGCCCACGTCCTCAAGGTGGAGCGTTAGCGATGTCTGTCGGCCCCTCCACGCTCACCCATCTGCTGGCCCGCGAGCCGCGTGCCGGCAACGGGAACATCAGCGGCGCCAACGACGCCGCCACCGCCGAGCAGCAGGCACGCCAATGGTTCGAGTCAGAGCCTCTGTGGTTCAAGCGGGCGGTCTTCTACGAGATCCACATCCGCGGCTTCTATGACGCCAACGGCGACGGCTCGGGCGACTTCCGCGGCCTGACCGAGAAGCTCGACTACCTGCAGTGGCTGGGGATCGACTGCATCTGGCTGCTGCCCTTCTACGAGTCCCCGCTGCGCGACGGCGGGTATGACATCTCGGACTTCACCAAGGTGCATCCGGACTACGGCACGGTCGCCGACGTCCAGGAGCTGATCGACGCCGCTCACGCCCGGCGCATCCGGGTGATCGCCGATCTCGTCATGAACCACACCTCCTCAGACCATCCGTGGTTTCAGGAGTCGCGTTCGAGCCTGGACAATCCCAAGCGCGATTGGTACGTGTGGTCTGACACCGACGACAAGTACAAGGACGCCCGGATCATCTTCACCGACACCGAGACGTCCAACTGGACCTATGACCCGGTGGCCGGCGCCTACTACTGGCACCGCTTCTTCTCCCACCAGCCCGACCTCAACTTCGATAACCCTCAGGTCCAGGACGCGATGATGGGGGTCATGCGCTTCTGGCTGGACATGGGCCTCGACGGGTTTCGCCTCGACGCCGTGCCGTATCTGTTTGAGCGCGAGGGCACCAACTGCGAGAACCTGTCAGAGACCCACGCCTATCTGAAGAAGGTCCGTCGGGAGATCGAGACCAGCTACCCGGATCGGGTGCTGCTCGCCGAGGCCAACCAGTGGCCGGCGGACGTCGTCGAGTATTACGGTGACGGTGACGAGTGTCAGATGTGCTTTCACTTCCCGGTGATGCCGCGTATGTTCATGGCGGTGCGCCGCGAGCAGGCGGCGCCCATCTACGAGATCCTCGAGCGCACCCCGGCGATCCCCCAGAGCTGCCAGTGGGGGCTGTTCTTGCGCAACCACGACGAGCTGACACTCGAAATGGTGACCGACGAGGAGCGCGACTACATGTACACGGAGTACGCCAAGGACCCGCGCATGAAGATCAACCTCGGGATCCGCCGGCGGCTGGCCCCGCTCCTGGACAACGGTCGCGACGAGCTGCAGCTGATGACGGCTATCCTGTTCTCGCTGCCCGGTTCCCCGGTTCTCTACTACGGTGACGAGATCGCGATGGGCGACAACATCTTCCTCGGCGATCGCGACGGTGTGCGGACGCCGATGCAATGGACCGTCGATCGCAATGGCGGCTTCTCCCGCGCGGACTTCGCCCAGCTCTATGCGCCTCCGTTGATGGATCCGGTGTACGGCTTTCAGGCCGTCAACGTCGAAGCCCAGCTGCGCACGCCAACGTCGCTGCTGCGCTGGATGCACCGCTTCATCGCCCTGCGCAAGGAGCATCCCGTGTTCGGGCTTGGCACCTATGAGCCGATTGAGACCTCCAACCCGCGGATCTTCGCCGTGCTCCGCCGCTTCGAGAACGATGTCGTGCTCTGCGTGCACAACCTGGCGCGCTCCGCACAGGCGGTCGAGCTCGACCTGAGCGCGCTCGCCGGTCGCTACCCCGTCGAGCTGTTCGGCCGCAGCCGCTTTCCCCGTATCGGGCAGCTCAGCTACCTGCTGACGCTCGCGCCCCGCGGTTTCTTCTGGTTTCAGCTCGTGCAGGAAGGCGAGGAGGCGATCTGATGTCCCAACCCGTGGAGAGCCCCGTCGAGGCCCTGCTGGGCAAGCTCGATCTCCAGGCAGTGGCCGCATGGCTCGAGGAGCAGCGCTGGTATGCGTCTAAGTCGCGTCACGTCGCGGGCCTGGAGGTGGAGGAGGCTGTCGCGCTGGCCGACGATCCGCCGCTGCTGCTCGCCCTCGTGCAGGCGCGGTTCGCCACCGGCAGCCACGACCTGTACCAGCTGCCGCTGGCCTTCCTGTCGCCCGCACAGGGCCAGACGGGCTTGCCGGTGGCGCGCACCAGGCAGTGGACGGCGGTCGACGCGGTCGCCGACCCCGAGCTCGTCCGCGAGCTGCTGCGCCACATCGACGCCGAGACGGCGATCGACACCGGCGAGGGCTGCGTCCGCTTCGCCAAGCCCGATCCCAGCGGTCCGCTGAACCCCGACGCGCCGGCCCGTCCGATGGGCGTCGAGCAGTCCAACTCCTCGATCGTGTTCGGCGACGAGACGGTGCTCAAGGTCTTTCGCCGGTTGGAGCCGGGGATCAATCCCGAGCTGGAGATGCTGCGCTTCCTCACTCGCCAGGAGTTTCCCCACATCGCCCCGCTGCAGGGGTGGTACGAGTACGAGAGCCGCACGTTCTCGGCCACACTGGGGGTGGCGCAGCGCTTCTTCCCGAACGCGGTGGGCGGCTGGGAGCTCGCGCTTGACCAGATCCGCACCGACCCGGCGGCGTTCCTGATGCACCTGGCCAGCCTCGGGACGGTGACCGCCGAGATGCACAACACGCTCGCCTCCGACGCCAATGACCCCGCGTTCAGCCCTGAGGAGCCCAGCGCCGAGGCGCTGGCCCTGCTGACGGCGACGATCGACGAGGACATCGAGCGGGCGTTCGTCCGCCTGCCGGACGACGAGCGCGTGGCCTCGATCGCCGGCCGCGGTCAGGACGTGCGCGAGCGGATCGCCACCCGTGCCCAGCTCGGCGTCGGCGGCCGCGCGATCCGCACGCACGGCGATTACCACCTGGGTCAGACGCTTCACCTGCCCGGTGGGCGTGGTTGGCTGATCATCGACTTCGAGGGCGAGCCGGCGCGGCCTCTGTACGAGCGGCGCTTCAAGGCCTCGCCGCTGCGCGACGTCGCCGGGATGCTGCGCTCGTTCGCCTACGCCACCTCGGCGGTGGCGATCATGTACTCCCACCCCGCTCCCGGCCAGTTCGAGGATCGCGCCCGCGAAACGTTCCTTAATCATTACTTCGCGACCATCGACCCGGCGCTGCTGCCGGCCGGCGAGTCGGCGATCATCAACCTGTTGTCGATCTTCGAGCTCGAGAAGGCCATCTACGAGCTGCAGTACGAGCTGGACAATCGACCCGACTGGCTGCCCATCCCGGTCAGCGGTATAGCCCGACTGCTGGAGTCTGAATGAGCCCCACGAAGCCCGAGCTGGATGCTCTCGCCCGCCGCGAGCATCCGGAGCCCCACGCCATCCTGGGCGCGCACCCTGCCGGCGCCGACGGCGGAGTTGTGGTCCGTGCGCTGCGACCGTCGGCCGAGTCGGTGTCGGTCAAGCCGTCCAAGGGCAAGACGGTCGTGCTCAAGCAGATCCATCCTGCCGGGATCTTCGAGGGGGAGATCGAGAACGCCAAGCTGCCGCTGCGCTACAAGCTGAAGGTCGACTACGGCCCCGGCGGCAAGTTCACGCTCGATGATCCCTATGCCTTTCTGCCGACCCTCGGCGAGCTGGACCTGCACCTGATGGCCGAAGGCCACCACGAGCAGATCTACGACAAGCTCGGCGCTCACGTCCGCAAGCACCAGGACGTCACGGGGACGGCGTTCGCCGTCTGGGCGCCGGCGGCGAGGGCGGTCAGCGTGGTCGGCGACTTCAACTCCTGGGACGGGCGCCTGCACGCGATGCGCTCGATGGGGCAGGTCGGGATCTGGGAGCTGTTCCTGCCGGGCGTCGGCGAGGACGCTCGGTACAAATACGAGATCCTGGGCGCCGACGGCGAGATCCTGCTCAAGGCCGATCCGTACGCCCAGCAGACCGAGCTTCCGCCGAAGACGGCTTCGGTGATCACCCGGCCGCACCACGATTGGTCGCCCGATGACGCGGCCTTCCTGGCCAAACGCGCACAGTCAGAGCCGCTCGCCGGGCCGATGTCGATCTATGAGGTGCACCTCGGGTCCTGGCGCCTGAACTCGCTGGAGGACAACCGCTCGCTCACCTACGCGGAACTGGCCGACGAGCTGTCGGCGTATGCGAACGACATGGGCTTCACCCACATCGAACTGCTCCCGGTGATGGCCCATCCGTTCAGCGGGTCATGGGGCTACCAGGTGACCGGCTACTTCGCCCCCACCCCGCGCTACGGCTCGCCCGACGAGATGCGCGCGTTCGTCGACCGCCTGCACGCTCGCGGGATCGGCGTGATCCTCGACTGGGTGCCGGCCCACTTCCCGCGCGACGAGTTCGCGCTGGCGCGCTTCGACGGCTCGGCCCT
>DATAUL010000478.1:0-4991 GCA_036268255.1 Solirubrobacteraceae bacterium
CCGTCATCCGAGGGGTCCTCGTCGGGCTGGCGACCCACGGCCGCGGAGACGATGTTGACGCCGTGCTCGCCGAACAGCGTGCCGACGCGGCCGAGCATGCCGGGCACGTCGCGGTAGCGAAACAGCGTGACGTGATCCTCAAGCTGCACGTCGAAGCGCTGGCCCCAGGCCTCGATCAGGTGCGGGCGGTTGCGCCGGCCGATCAGCGTGCCGGCGACCCGCACCGTGGACTGCCCGGCGATCACCTCGACGCGCACGAGGTCGGTGTAGTCGCGAGCCGTCGAGTGCTTGGCCTCGACCACCCGGATCCCCCGCTCCTCGGCGATCGTCGGCGCATTGACGGCGTTGACCTCCTCCTCGGTGTGTCCCGACATCGCGCCCCGCAGCACCTCGATCGCCAACAGGCGGGTGTCGCGATCGGCCAGCCGGCCGAAGAAATCGGTCTGGATGTGATCGACCGACGAGCCCTCGGCGACCGCCAGCGCGATGCCGATCGCCCCCAGGGAGTTGCACAGCGGCAGGTACGGTGCGAGCACCTTAAGGTCCTCGGCCGAGATGGCGGGCACGTTGACGGCGCTGGTGACCACGCCACCGGTGAGCGCGGCGACGACCTGCTCGGCGGCCTGAAACCCGGCGCGGTCGGTGGCCTCGGCGGTGGAGGCGCCGAGGTGGGGTGTGACGATGACGTTGCCGTAGTGAAAGAGCGGGTGCTCGGTGACCGGCTCGGAGCGAAACACGTCGATGGCCGCGCCCGCCACCTTGCCGGAGTCCAGCGCCGCCCGCAGATCCTCGTCGACGACGAGCGGACCGCGGGCGACGTTGAGGACACGCACGCCGTCCTTGCACTTCGCCAGCGCCTCGGCGTTCAGCCAACCCTCGGTCTCCGGGTTCTTGGGCAGGTGCAGCGTCAAAAAGTCCGCGGCCGCGTAGACGTCGTCGGGCGACTCGGCCATCTCGACGCCGAGCTCCCGATAGCGCTCGGCACCCACGTAGGGATCGAAGGCGATCACGTGCATCTGAAAGCCGCGGGCGCGCTGGGCGACGAGCTGGCCGATGCGACCGAAGCCGAGGATCCCGAGCGTCTTCTCGCACAGCTCGGTGCCGCTGAACTTGGAGCGCTCCCACTTACCGCTCGTCAGCGACGCGTGCGCCTGCGGGATGTTGCGCGCCAGCGCGAGCAGCAGCGCCATCGTGTGCTCGGCGGCCGTGATCACGTTTGACTCGGGCGCGTTGGCGACCACGATCCCGCGCTTGGTCGCGGCCACGACGTCGACGTTGTCGACCCCCACGCCGGCGCGGCCGACGGCCCGCAGCGAGGCGGCCCGCTCGATCAGCCCAGCGTCGAGCTTGGTCGCCGAGCGGATCAGCAGGCCCTGGTAGTCGGCGATTCGATCGCCGAGCTGCTCGGGCTCCCAGTCGAGTCCGAGGTCGACGTCGAAGTGCTCGCGCAGCAGCGCGATGCCCGATCCGCCGATGTTCTCCGCTACGAGGACACGAGTCATGCCGAGCGCTCCAGGACATAGTCGATACACGCAGTCAGCGCCTGGACGTCTTCGGGATCAGTGGCCGGGAACATCGCGACGCGCAGCTGGTTGGCCCCCAGCTTGCGATACGGCTCGACGTCGACGATGCCGTTGGCGCGCAGCGTCGCCGCCAGCGCCGCCGCGTCGATGTCGTCGGAGAAGTTGACCGTTCCGACGACCAGCGAGCGCTTGGCCGGGTCGGCGACGAACGGGGTGGCGTGCGGGTGGCTGTTCGCCCACGCGTAGAGATGGCCGCTCGAGGCGGTCGTGCGGGCGACCATCGCGGCCAACCCACCCTGCTCGAGCATCCAGTCCAGCTGGTCGGCGAGCATCAGCAGCGTCGCGATCGCCGGGGTGTTGTAGGTCTGATCCTTGCGGGAGTTGTCCAGCGCCGTCGGCAGGGACAGGAACTCGGGCACCCAGCGCGCGGTGTCGACCTGCGCTCCCAGCTCGTCGATCCGCGCCACGGCAGCGGGGCTGAGCACGGCCAGCCACAGCCCGCCGTCGGACGCAAAGCCCTTCTGGGGCGCGAAGTAATAGACGTCGGACTCGGAGACGTCGACCGGCAGGCCGGCTGCCCCGGAGGTGGCGTCGATGAGCACCAGCGCGTGCTCCGAGCCCGCGGGGCGCCTGACCGGGACCATCACGCCGGTCGAGGTCTCGTTGTGCGCCCAGGCGATCACGTCGACCGACGGGTCCGATGCCGGCTCCGGCGCATCGCCGGCGGGGGCGTCGATCACGACCGGGTCGGCGAGGAACGGCGCCTGCCGCGTGCAGGCGGCGAACTTCGACGAGAACTCCCCGTAGGTGAGGTGCAGGGACCGCTCGCGCACCAGGCAGCAGGTGGCCGCATCCCAGAAGGCGGTGGTCCCGCCGTTGCCCAGCGCCACCTCGTAACCGTCGGGCAGGCTGAGCAGTTCGCCGATCCCCGCCCGGACGCGGCCCACCAGCTCCTTGACCGGCCGCTGGCGGTGCGAGGTGCCCATCACGCTCGCGCCGGCATCGACGAGGTGTCGTAGCTGGGCCGGCCGCACGCGGGACGGGCCCGAGCCGAAGCGCCCGTCGGCGGGCTTGAGGTCGGCGGGGATCTGGAGCTCGGTCGTGGTCTGGGTCATGAGCCTTCCCGGGAGTAGATGGTCTCGATGCCCAGGCGCGCGGCGATCAACAGCCGTCGCTCCACGGTGGTCACGCCCACCTTTTCGCGCCAGTCACGACGGCCCGGCGATTGTAACGAGGGCCGGAGCGCTACTCCTGCCACTCGGTGTCGATCCAGTCCATCTGCGCGCGCAGATCCTTGCCCACGACCTCCACCTGGTGGCCGGCCTGCTCGGAGCGCATGCGCTTGAAGTTCTCCTGACCGGCACGGTTCTCGGCGATCCACTCGCGCGCGAAGTCGCCGGATTGTATTTCCGACAGGACCTGCTTCATCGCGGCGCGCGTCTCGGCGCCGATGATCCGCGTCCCTCGGGTCATGTCGCCGTACTCGGCGGTGTTGGAGATCGAGTACCGCATGCCGCTGATCCCCTTCTCATACATGAGGTCGACGATCAGCTTGAGCTCGTGCAGGACCTCGAAGTAGGCGAGGCGCTCGTCATAACCGGCCTCGGTCAGCGTCTCGTATCCGGCGCGCACCAGCTCGGTGACACCTCCGCACAGCACCGCCTGCTCGCCGAACAGGTCGGTCTCGGTCTCATCCTTGAACGTCGTCTCGATCACACCGCCGCGCGTGCCGCCGATGCCCTTGGCGTAGGCCAGCGCGAGGCCGAGCGCGTCGCCCGAGGCGTCCTGATGGACGGCGACCAGGCACGGCACGCCCGAGCCCTCCTCGTACTGGCGGCGCACCAGGTGGCCCGGGCCCTTGGGCGCCACGAGCGCGACATCGACATCCGGCGGCGCGACGACCTGCTCGTAGTGGATCGAGAAGCCGTGGCCGAACAGCAGCGTGTTGCCGGGAGCGATGCCGTCCTTGAGGCCCGCATCCCAGATCTGGCCGTGGAGCTCGTCCGGGGCGAGCAGCATCACGACGTCGCCCTCGGAGGCGGCGTCGGCCGGCTCCATCACCTTCAGTCCGTGGGCCTTGGCCTTCTCGACGCTGGCCGAGCCGGAGCGCAGGCCTACGACGACGTCGACGCCGGAGTCTTTGAGGTTGAGGGCGTGGGCGTGGCCCTGGGACCCGTAGCCGATGATCGCAACGGTCTTGCCGTCGAGCTTGTGGAGGTCTGCGTCGTCGTCGTAGAACATGATCCGCAGCCTACAAGGCGGCGGACCACCGGCTCACTGGCCGCCAAAGCGCTGGCGCAGCGCCATCACGTTGTTGACGTACTGCTGAGTGTCGGCGTACATCCCGTGTGCCTGCACCGAGGCCAGGCCCTGGTAGTAGCCGGCGGCGGCCATCGCGGGGTCTCCCCCGGTCTGGTCGAGCAGCGAGCGCAGCAGCAGCACTCCGCCGCGCACATTGTCGGTGGCGGATACGGTCCCGCCCGCCCCCAGCGTCGAGGCGCCCAGGTTGCTCTGAATGTAGTTCCACGTGCCCGGCTCGATCTGCATCACCCCGGTCGCGCCCGTGGACGACACCTCGTTGTTGTTAAAACCGCTCTCCTGATCGGCGATCGCCTGGGCAAGCGACGGCGAGACGCCGCTCTGCGCGGCGATCGATCCCACGGATGATGGGCTGACCGATTCCGTCGTCGGCTGGGCTCCCGCGCCCGAGCTCGTGGCCGGCGCGGGTGACGTCGTCGAGACCTCGACGGCGGAGCTCGAGGAGCCGCCGCTCACGCTCAGGCTGTCGCCGGCCGGGAGAATCCCCGCCGGATCAAGGCCGTTGGCCGACGCCAGTGCATCGACGCTCACGCCGTAGCGAGCGGCGATCCCCGAGAGCGTGTCACCCGGCTGCACCAGGTACCCGCCGCCGGAGGATGAGGTGACGCTCCCCGATGAATCGGCGGGGGCCGAGCTCTCGGAGGAGGACGTCGGGCTGCTCGTCGCCACCGTGCCGCCGGTCTGGGGCGGGATCGCCAGCGTCGCGCCCGCGGTCAGCTCGGAATCAGGCGAGAGTCCGTTGGCGGCGGCCAACTGGTCGACCGACAGGCCGTCCGCGGCGGCGACCGCATACAGCGACTCGCCGGGAGCGACCACGTGCTCAAACGCGGCCGAGGCGGTGGCGGGGAGGCAGAGCGCCGCGCTCGCCACGAGCAGGGGCAAATTCCAGTTTCGCATGGCGGCAAGTGTCGTCCGTCGCGGCCGTCACGGAAACTCCTGCAAGCGTGCTTTCAGGGTGCAAGCGCGCTGTCACGCACCGGCGCTTGCAACCAGCGAGCTGCCGGGCAACGTGACCGAGCCGTCGTCGGCCACAAAGGGCTGCGCGGCGGTGGTGATGGCGGCGACCGCGGCGGCCTGCTCGTCGGCGCTCAGCTCGCGGTAGGTCGCGCTGAACAGCGGCGACATGTCGAGCGTCTCCTCCAGGTAGCC
>DATAUL010000479.1:0-22334 GCA_036268255.1 Solirubrobacteraceae bacterium
GCCCTGGGCGCCGTATCGGTGATCGGACCGCTGCGGATGAACTACGGCGGGGCGATCCGCGCAGTGCGCGAGGCCGCCGGTCAGCTCTCCACCTTCATTGCCGAGATCTACGACGAGCGATAACGATGAGCGCTTCACAGATGCCCCGCGACTACTACGAGGTGCTCGGCGTCTCCCGCGATGCCGGCGACACCGAGATCAAGAAGGCGTTTCGCAAGCTCGCCCGTGAGCTGCATCCGGACGTCAACAGCCACGACCCCGATGCCGAGAGCAAGTTCAAGGAGGCCGCCGAGGCCTACGAGGTGCTCTCCGATGCCGATCGGCGCGCCACCTATGACCGCTACGGCCACGAGGGCCTGCGTACCGGCGGCTACTCCCCGAACTTCGAGGGCTTCGGCTCGGTGGCCGACATCTTCGAGGCGTTCTTCGGCGGCGGTGGAGGGGGCGGTGGCTTCGGCAACATCTTCGGCGGCGGTGCGGCCGGCGGGCCGGCGCAGGGCGGTGACGTCTCGGTCGGGGCCGAGGTCACCCTGCAGCAGGCGGCCGCGGGGGCCGCGGTGGAGGTCGGCTACGAGGCGGTCGCTCGCTGCGAGCACTGCCGCGGCAACGGCGCCGAGCCGGGTACGCCGATCGAGACGTGTCCCAAGTGCGGCGGTGCCGGCCAGCTGCGGGCCGTCTCGCGCACACCCTTCGGGCAGGTCGTGCGGGCGGCCGCCTGCGATATGTGCGGCGGTGACGGCCGCGTCGCCAAGGACCCGTGCCACGAGTGCAGCGGCCGCGGGCGCAAGGTCGAGCGCGTCAAGGTGTCGGTCGACGTGCCCGCCGGGATCGACGACGGCCAGCGGATCCGGATCACCGGGCGCGGCCACGCCGGCGATCACGGCGGCGCGGCCGGCGACCTGTACGTCCAGATCCGCGTGCGCGAGGACGCCCGGTTCGTGCGCAGCCAGGATGACCTGGTAACGGTCGTCGACGTCGCCGCTCCGTTGGCGGCGCTCGGCACGACGGTGCAGGTGCCGACGATCGACGGCGAGACCGAGCTCGAGATCCCCGCCGGGATCCAGCCCAACGAGACCCTGACGATCCGCGGCCAGGGGATGCCGGCACTGCGCGGGCGCCGTCACGGCGACCTGCGGGTCGTCGTCAACGTCGTCGTCCCGCGCCATCTCAAGCGCGAACAGCGTGAGCTGCTCGAGCAGCTCTCCGAGAGCCTCACCGAGCACAACCTCCGCACCGACGAGGGCGTGCTGGGCAAGCTCAAGCGCGCCTTCGGCGGCTAGCGCTCGGCGGAAGCCCGCGGTCCGAGGTGATCCGGCTCGCCGTCCGGGTGGCGCGCGGACAGGCCGAGCTCGTCCTCGCCGAGCTGCTGGAGCTGGCGCCGAGTGGGGTGGAGGAGGTGGCGATCGGGACCGATGTCGTCGAGTACGCCGTCTACGGTGCGCCGGGCGAGCTGCCCGACATGCCCGATCTGCAGGCGGCCGCCGGCGGAGCGCTCGTCGACGTCCGCACCGAGCAGATCGCCGACGACTGGTCCGAGCGCTGGCGGGAGTTCCACCGGCCGCTCGTGCTCGGCGACCGCTTGACCGTGCGGCCTCCATGGGAGCGCCCCGGCGACTCCGAGCTCGACGTCGTGATCGACCCCGGTCAGGCGTTCGGGACCGGCGCCCACGCCACCACTCGGCTGTGCCTGGAGCTGATGCTCGAGAGCTCGGCCAGGGAGGGATCGTTCGTCGATGTGGGATGTGGCTCGGGCGTGCTGGCGATCGTCGCCGCCAAGCTCGGCTTCGATCCCGTGAGCGCGCTGGACTACGACCCGGCGGCGGTGACCGCGACCGAGGAGAACGCCCGACGCAACCGCGTGACGCTTCACACGGAGCTGTTCGACCTGCGTCGAGACCAGGTGCCCGCTGGGGACCTTGTGGTCGCCAACGTCCTCGCCGGGCCGCTCGTCGCGTGGGCCGCCCACCAGAACAGCGGGCCGGGGCAGCTCATCGTGAGCGGAATCCTGACCGCCGAGGCCGACCGGGTCGCCGCCGCGTTCGCGCAGCGCGGACGCGCGGTGACGAGCCGCCGCGACCACGGCGAGTGGACCGCCCTGGCCCTCGCCGAGAGCTCGTAGAGCTCACCGCAACCGTGTGGACAAGGCCCACGGCCTCAATCTTGGACATGGGGCCGATGGCGCTGAGCCCCCGCTGATCGATCCTTGATCGCGTCGCTTGTGATCCAGGAACCCGGACTCAAGGAGGTGAACAGTTGCCAAACCCACTCGCAATCGGCGTGACGATCGGTGGCCTACTCCTCGACGTCGTAGCGCCGCGGCCCAAGCCTCGGGCCGGACATCCGCGAGAGCCCTCTCTCCTCTCTACGCGTGCTGTCCCGAGGACACCGCGGCGTGCCCCGACGATCGAGGCGTACGAACGTCGGCCGGTCGCGAGCGGCTATCGCAGCTGAACCGCCGGACGAGGCCGCGCGCTACCTTGTGGGCGCGTGGCCTCGTTCGCGGTCAACTGCCTCGCCGGCAACCTCTCTGATTCCGTGACCGCGGGGGCTATCCTCAGAGAGCACAGATGAGCGTCATCGAACAGCTGCGAGCCGACGTGACCACCGCCATGAAGGCGGGCGAGAAGCAGCGCGTGGGCGCTCTGCGACTGGTGCTGTCCGAGCTTCAGCGCGACAGCAAGGAGGGGCCCGGCGACGAGCTGGCGGTGCTGCGGCGCGAGCGCAAGCGGCGCCTCGACGCGGCCGCCCAGTTCCGCGACGGTGGCCGGCCTGAGCTGGCCGACCAGGAGGAGTCAGAGGCTGTCCTGATCGCCGGCTACCTGCCCGCCGAGCTCGATGACGCCGAGCTCGAGGCGATTGTCGGCAAGGCGATCGCCGATACCGGTGCCAGCAGCCCGCGTGACATGGGCCAGGTGATGAAAGCGGTGATGGCTGCAACGGGCGGCCGGGCCGACGGCAAACGCGCGTCAGCCGCGGTGCGCGAGGCGCTGAGCGCCTAGTGCCCAAGCAGACGATCGAGCTGGACAACGCCGTGGCGGCCGAGCTGGCCGGAAGTCAGGACGCGGTCCTGCGCACGCTGGAGAGTCACCTGGACTGCGACGTGTTCCTGCGCGGGAACGTGCTCACGCTGGAGGGCGACACCGCGGCCGTCGCCGCCGGCGCCTCGGTCGTGCGCGAGCTCTCCGAGCTGATCGCCCAGGGTCACGAGATCGCTCCCGGGACGGTTGAGGCGGTGACCCGGGCGCTCGACGAGCACCAGTCGCCGTCGGAGATCCTCGAGGACGTCGTCTGGCGCCACCGCGCCACAAAGGTCGCCCCCAAGACGGTCAACCAGAAGCGCTACGTCGACTCGATCCGCACCAACACGATCACGTTCGGGATCGGGCCGGCGGGAACCGGCAAGACGTTCCTGGCCGTCGCCCTGGCGGCGGCCGCGCTCAGCCGCCGCGAGGTCAACCGGATCATCCTCACGCGTCCGGCGGTCGAGGCCGGCGAGCGGCTCGGGTTCCTCCCCGGGGACCTGATGGCCAAGGTCGACCCCTACCTGCGCCCGCTGTTCGACGCGCTGCACGACATGCTCGAGCCCGAGCGCGTCTCCCAGCACCTGGAGCGCGGCGTGATCGAGGTCGCGCCGCTGGCCTTCATGCGCGGGCGGACGCTCAACGACAGCTTCATCATCCTCGACGAGGCCCAGAACACGAGCCCCGAGCAGATGAAGATGTTCCTCACGCGCCTGGGCTTCAACTCCAAAGTCGTCGTGACCGGCGACATCACCCAGATCGACCTCCCGCGCGAGCAGGCGTCCGGTCTGGTCGCCGTCGCGGACGTCCTTGACCACGTGGAGGACGTGCAGTTCGTGCGCTTCGGCGACGAGGACGTCGTGCGCCACAAGCTGGTGCGGCGGATCGTCGCCGCCTACGACGAGCACGCGCAGCGCCTCGCTCCCGAGCTGAGGCCGCGCAAGCGCGCGTAGGGAGGCTCGGTGCGATGCTCGACGTCGAGGTCATCGGGATCGACGCCACCGACACGGACCCCTCCCACCCGCCGACGGCGGTCGAGCTGGAGGAGCTGTGCGCGCTGGCGCTCTCGTCGGCGGGGATCGACGAGGGTCACGTCGCGATCGAGTTCGTCGACGCCGAGCGCAGCCGCGAGCTCAACCGCGAGTATCGCCGGATCGACGCCCCGACCGACGTTCTCTCCTTCGGGATCGACGAGGACGCGCCGAGCGCCGGTCCGCGGGAACTGGGCGACATCGTCATCTGCCCGGAGCACACGGTTGACTTGCGTGAGGCCGTCGTGCATGGTGCGTTGCATCTGAGCGGCATGGACCACGAGACCGACCACGGCGAAATGCTGGCGTTGCAGGCCGAGCTGATGCGTTGGGTCAGCTGAGCGAGATGATCCTGCCCCAGGCGGGCACCCGATCGGGCTTCGTCGCCCTGGCCGGGCGACCCAACGTCGGCAAGTCAACGCTGGCCAACGCGATCGTCGGCACCAGGGTGGCGATCGTCTCCGACAAGCCGCAAACGACCCGGCGGGCGATCCGCGGGGTGGCCACGGGTCCCGATTGGCAGCTGATCCTGGTCGATCTTCCCGGCGTGCAGCGCCCGCGGGACGCGCTGACCGAGCGCATGCAGCACCGGGTCGAGAGCGAGTTGGCCGACGCCGACGGCTGCCTACTGCTCCTGAATGCCCAGCAGGGCCTCGGCCCCGGCGACCGTTTCATCGCCGGGCTGTTACGCAAGGCGACCGTGCCGGTCGCGATCGCCGTCAACAAGGTGGATCGGGCCGACAAGGCGCGGATCGCGGCTACGCTCGCCGACGCCGAGGGACTGGACCTGGACGGCGAGATCTTTCCCGTGTCCGCCCGCACGGGTGCGGGGGTGCCCCATCTCGTCGAGCATCTGGTCGGGTTGCTGCCCGCCGGTCCGCTGTACTTCTCCGCCGCCCAGCACTCCGATCAGGCCCACTCGGTCCGGCTGGCCGAGCTGGTGAGAGAGCAGGTCCTGGCGCGCACGCGGGAGGAGGTGCCCCACGCGGTCGAGGTCGAGGTGGAGGAGATCCTCTATCCCCGCCCCGACCTGGTCCGTATCCAGGCTGTCCTGCTGACGGAAACCGAATCCCAGAAGGGGATCCTGATCGGGGCCGGTGGGCGGATGATCAAATCGATCGGCGTCGCCGCCCGGCGGATGATCGAGCGCGAGCTGGGCACCAAGGTTCACCTTCAGCTGTCGGTCCGCGTCCGCCGGCACTGGCGGACAGACGAGCGCGTACTCGATCGTTTGGGGATCGAATAGACCCCGATTTGGGGATTGAATAGAGGTTGTGGTAGGACATTCGCCGAACAAGCTGCGCAAAAGCTCAAGCTTGGCCTCAAGGTTGAAAGGCTACGCCGATAGCGCAGCTAACCAGAATGTTGATTGACGGGAGCTGAGATGCGGATGAAACGCAAGGAGAGAATCGCCGCTCTATTCGCCGGTGTGATGATCGTTCTGGCCCTGCTGACCGTCTTCGCGATCGAGCTTTCCGACAACCAGATCAAATCCCGCCAGGACATCCAGAACCGCGTGCACGAGCGCGCCGTGCTGGCCGGAGCCCTGCTCGACAGCCTGTTCGAGACGTCAGCGCACTCGACGCTCGCCACGGACACGCGCCTATACGGGACGCCAAGCGTGACGAACAGCCTTTTGGAGAAGAACCGACGCACCAGCGCCTACCTCGTCCTCGTGGACAAGGCCGGCAACGTCCTGGCCCATTCCGCTGGATTCACGCCGCAGGCGCGCGGCGACCTGCGCATCTCGGAGACGCTACGCCTGCTGCGCCGGGGCGAGCCGTGGGCGTTGGGCAACGTCCTGCCCTACGGCAAGACCGGGGTCCTGAACTTCGGCGTCGCGATCCCGAGCGCCTCCGGCACCCGCTATCTGCTGTCCGGCATCCTGCCTGCCGCGCTCGGACCCTTCCTGTCCGGCGATCTTCGCCGGATCCCGGGCGTCAAGGGCTCCTATAACTCGGTGGTCGACGGCAACGGAGTGTTCATCGCCTCGACCAATCCGGCTCGGCCCGCGGGTTACAAGCTGCACACTGCGGTCCAGCGCCACGCCCTGGTGACATCGACGGGCGTGATCAACGGGCGGTATTACGACCAGGAGGTCTTGCCGCACACGAGCTGGCGGATCTTTCTCTCGGCTCCTGAAGGGGCGCTGTTCGCCAGCGTCTCGGGAATCCGGAAGTGGCTGCCGTGGTTCATTTTCATCGCCTTCGGTCTGGTGGCGATCGCGTCGCTGCTGCTCGTGCGCCGCGCCATGAGCGACGCCGAGCGCGTCCGCGAGGCCAACGATCAGCTCACCGAAGCCAACGTGGAGCTGGCCGATGCCAAGGTGAGCCTCGAAGAGGTCAACGGCGAGCTGGCCGACTCCAATCGCGCGCTGGGGCGCTCCAACCAGGAGCTCGAGCGCCAGGCCCGAGAGCTCGTGCGCTCCAACGCCGAGCTCGACCAGTTCGCCTCGATCGCCTCCCATGACCTCCAGGAGCCGCTGCGCAAGGTCCGCACGTTCACCGAGCGCATCTCCGAGACCGAGGCCGACGTGCTGTCCGAGCGCGGACTCGACTACCTGCAGCGGGCCAACGCGTCGGCGGAACGGATGCAGACCCTGATCGAGGACCTGCTGCGCTACTCGCGGGTTTCGACCCAGGGACGTCCCTTCGCCCCCGTCGATCTGCGGGGCGTCGCCGACGACGTGATCGAGGACCTCTCCGAGCAGATCACCAGCACCGGCGCGGTCGTCCGGGTGGGCAGCCTGCCGACGATCAACGCGGACGCGCCCCAGATGCGTCAGCTGCTGCAGAACCTGATCTCCAACGCGATCAAGTTCCGCCGCGAGGGGGTCACCCCGGAGGTGGACGTCGACTCAAAGGTCGAGTCCGGTTGGGTGACCATCAGCGTGCGCGACAACGGGATCGGATTTGACCCGCAGTACAGCCGGCGTATCTTCCGGGTGTTCGAGCGGCTGCACGGGCGCGGCACCTATCCGGGGACCGGAATCGGGCTGGCGCTGTGTCGCAAGATCGCGGAGCGCCACGGTGGCACGATCGTGGCACGCAGCATCCCCGACGAGGGGTCGACGTTTACGGTGACGATGCAGACGCAACGCACGGAAGCGGTCTCAGATGCTCCGCAGACCGACGACGAGGAATCCGCGCATGCAACGACAGAGGAGCCGTATGTCGCAGCCTGAGGTCCCTACCCGGCCGTTCACGATCCTGCTCGCCGACGACGACGAAGAGGATCGCGAGCTGGCGCGCGACGCGCTACAGGACTCCCGGCTGGCCAACGAGATGAAGTTCGTGGTCGACGGTCAGGACCTCCTGGACTACCTCCGCCACGAGGGCCGTTGGACCGAGGAGGAGTCGCCGCGACCGGGAATCATCCTGCTGGACCTCAACATGCCCAAGATGGACGGGCGCGAGGCCCTCGCCGAGATCAAGGGCGACGACTCGTTGCGTCGGATCCCGATCGTTGTTCTGACCACCTCCAAGGACGAGGCCGACGTGCTGAGCACCTACGACCTGGGCGTCAGCTCCTTCATCACGAAGCCGGTGACGTTCGGCGGCCTGGTCGACGTGATGAAGACCTGGACCCAGTACTGGTTCGAAATCGTCGAGCTGCCCAACGGAGATGTCAGTGGTCACTCACCCACTTGAGCCGGTGCGGGTGCTCCTCGTCGAGGACGACGAGGACGATTACCTGATCACGCGGGACATGCTGGCCCGCCAGGAGCGGGCACGGTTCGCGGTCGACTGGAGCTCGCAGTATCACGAGAGCCTGCGGGCGATCCGCGAATGCAATCACGACGTCTACCTGATCGATTACCGCCTCGGCGCGCACACGGGGCTGGAGCTCGTCCGTGAGGGGTTCGCCGCGCGCCCGTACGCGCCGGTGATCATGCTCACCGGCGAGGCCACCTACGAGATGGACCTGGAGGCGACCGCGCTCGGGGTGACCGACTACCTGGTCAAGCAGAAGCTCGACTCGCAGATCCTCGAGCGCTCGATTCGCTATGCGATCAGCCACCAGAAGGCGATCCGCGACCTGTCGCTCTCCGAGGAGCGCTATTCGCTGGCCGTCCGGGCCGCCAACGACGGGATCTGGGACTGGGACCTGGGAACGGGCAGGATCTACTTCTCGCCGCGCTGGCATGCGATCCTCGGCCGCCCCGAGCAGGCCGCCGACGAGGATCCCGCCGCCTGGTTCGATCTCGTGCACTCCGGCGACGTGCTGCGGCTGCGGGGCGCGATTGAGGCCCATCTCGACGGCCGCACTCCCCATCTTCAATCCGAGCATCGCATGCGCCACGCCGACGGCACCTGGCGCTGGGTGATGACACGCGGGCTGGCGATCCGGGGTGTTGACGGTCGTCCGACGCGGATGGCCGGCTCGCTGTCGGACATCACCGACCGGCGGATCGCGCAGCTGCGTCTCCAGCACGACGCCCTGCACGACACCCTCACCGGGCTGCCCAACCGCACGCTATTCATGGACCGGGTCAACCAGATCCTCCAACGGGCGATCCGCGACCCGCAGACCGGTTGCGCGGTGCTGTTCTTGGACATCGACCGCTTCAAGCTCGTCAACGACAGCCTCAGCCACGCGGTCGGCGACAACCTGCTGATCGCCCTCGCCGGACGCGTGGCGGCTGCCCTGCGCCCCGGCGACACGGTCGCCCGCCTCGGCGGCGATGAGTTCACCGTCCTGCTGGAGGACGTGGTCGAGCCCGAGGATGCGACCGTCGTCGCTGACCGGATCCTGCACTCGCTTGACGAGGCCTTCGAGGTTGACGGCAACGAGCTGTTCGTCACCGCCAGCATCGGCATCTCACTCAGCTCGACCGGTCTGGGGTCGGCCGACCTGATGCGCAACGCCGACATCGCGATGTATGACGCGAAGCGGCGTGGCCGATCACGGAGCGCGGTGTTCGACGAGAGCATGCACCGTCGCGTGGTCGATCGCCTCGCCCGCGAGACCGAGCTGCGCCAGGTGGTCGAGTGCTCGCTGCTGGGGATCCACTACCAGCCGATCATCGACCTCGCCAGCGGCAACATCTGTGGGCTGGAGGCGCTGGCCCGCTGGCCCGCCGATTGGCCCCACGTGCCCCCGGCGGAATTCATCACGATCGCCGAGGAGACCGGGGTGATCGGCGCGCTCGGCCAGCAGGTGCTGCGCCGGGCTCTGGTGACGCTCGCCGGCTGGCGAGCCGAGGGGCTGATCTCAAACGAGGTCTGCATGAGCGTCAATCTGTCGGGCCGCCAGCTCGACGACCCTGGCCTCGCCGAGCAGGTGCGGGCGGCGATCAACTCCGCCGAGCTGCCGCCCAATGCCCTCAAGCTGGAGATCACCGAAAGCACGCTGATGCAGGAGATCGAGCGCACCCAACACGTGTTCTCGGAGGTGTGTGGGTCCGGGGTCGGCCTGCACCTCGATGACTTCGGCACCGGCTACTCGTCGCTGACGGCGCTGCACCGCTTCCCCGTCGATGCGCTCAAGATCGACCGCAGTTTCGTCGCGACGATCTCCTCCAACGGGGAGCAGAGCAACGACGTGATCGTACGCTCGACCGTTGCCCTGGCGCATTCGCTCGGGCTGCCGGTGATCGCCGAGGGCATCGAGGCCCCCGACCAGCTGCGCCGGTTGCGCTCACTGGGTTGCGAGTTCGGCCAGGGGTACCTGTTCTCCAAGGCGCTCAGCGCCGAGGACACCCGCGTGCTGCTGGAGGGTTGGTCGCCGTCGGAGATCATGGCGCTCGGCGCGCCCGTCTAGCCAGTCGCCCGCTCGTCCCTAGAATCGGGCGCGTGGACGACCCTGAGATCGCCTTCGACGAGCGCGGCCTGGTTCCGTGCATCGCCCAGGACTGGCGCACCGGTGAGGTGTTGACGCTCGCTTACATGAACGCCGAGGCGCTGCGCCGAACGCGGGAGACGGGGGAGATCCACTTCTTCAGCCGCTCGCGCCAGGAGCTCTGGCACAAGGGGACGACCTCGGGCAACACCCAGACGGTCAGGGCGATCCGCTACGACTGCGACGAGGATGCGCTGTTGGTGCTGGTCGAGCCATCCGGTCCGGCCTGCCACACCGGCGAGCGGACCTGCTTTCACCGCGGCGACACCGGGGCGTGGGCGCCGTACGAGACGCTGCCGAGCTTGGAGCGCACGATCGCCTCCCGGGCGGCCGAGCGCCCCGCCGGCTCCTATACGACGACGCTGCTCGACGATCCGGTGCTAGCCGGCGCCAAGGTGCAGGAGGAGGCCGAGGAGGTCGTGCGGGCGGTGCGCGAGGAGTCCGACGAGCGTGTCGCCGAAGAGGCGGCCGACGTGCTGTACCACCTGGCGGTGCTGATGCGCGGCCGGGGCCTGAGCCTCGCCGACGCCGAGCGGGTCCTCGATGGCCGTCACCGGGGCTGAGACGCGGTCCGGGGCGGCGCCGTCGCCCTCGCTGGCGACGGTCCGCGAGCTGGCCCGCGACCACAACTTGATCCCGCTGCACCAGACGTTCATCGACGACGTCCAGACGCCCGTATCGGCGTTCCTCAAGCTGCGCGGCGAGCACGAGCTGGGCTTTCTGCTCGAGTCAGCCGACCAGGGGCGCGTGGGGCGCTACTCGTTCATCGGCTGGCGCCCGCGCCGGGTGCTTCGCTGGTCGTTGGGTGACCCCGGCGATCCCTATCAGCTGGCCGCGGAGGAGCTCGGCCGTTTCCGGATCCCCACGCTCGAGGGACTGCCGCCGTTCGCGGGCGGCGCCGTCGGGGTGTTCGCCTATGACCTGGTGCGCACGGTGGAGCCGCTCGGCGAGCCCAATCCCGACCCGATCGGAGTGCCCGACCTGGCGCTGATGATGACCGACGCGCTCGTCGTCTTCGACCACCTCAAGCACACGATCACGGTGATCGCCAATGTGTACGCCGACGACGACGTGGACGCCGCCTACGCTCGCGCCGCCGACACGATCGCCGAGGTGCGCTGGCGCCTGGACGGTCCAGTCCCGCGACCCTCGCAGCGCCCGGCGCCCGACCGCGTTGCCCCTCACTTCGAGTCCAACATGACGCGCCAGTCCTTCGAGGGGATGGTTGCGCGGATCATCGAGTACATCTACGCCGGCGACGCGTTCCAGGTGGTGCCGTCACAGCGGTGGTCGGCACCCGTGCCCGTCGAGGCGTTCTCGATCTACCGCGGTCTGCGGGCGGTCAACCCCAGCCCGTACATGTACTTCCTGGACTTCGGTGACTTCGAGATCGCCGGAGCCAGCCCAGAGCCGTTGATCACGGTGGGCGGCCGCCGGGTCGCTACCCGGCCGATCGCCGGCACCCGCCCGCGGGGCGCGACCGTCGACGAGGACCAGCAGATGGCGCAGGAGCTGCTCGCCGACGAGAAGGAGCGCGCCGAGCACGTGATGCTCGTCGATCTCGGCCGCAATGATCTCGGCCGGGTGTGTCGCTACGGGTCGGTGCAGGTCGAGAGCTTCATGGCCGTAGAGAACTACAGCCACGTGATGCACATCGTCTCGAGCGTCGTCGGCGAACTGCGGCCGGGGATGGGGGCGCTCGACGCGCTGCGCTCGATGCTGCCCGCCGGGACGCTGTCAGGCGCGCCCAAGGTCCGTGCGATGCAGATCATCGACGAGCTCGAGCCGCTCAAGCGCGGTGGCTACGGCGGGGCGATCGGCTGGGTGAGCTATACCGGCGAGCTGGACACCTGCATCCACATTCGTACGGTGGTCGTCAAGGACGGCGTCGCCCACGTGCAGGCGGGCGGGGGCACCGTCGCCGACGCCAAGCCCGCCTACGAGTTCGCGGAATCGGTCGCCAAGTCCCAGGCGGTCATGCAAGCGATCGAGCTCGCCGTCGCCCAACCGGATTGGGCGTGAGATCGGCCGGGAGGCGATCTCATTGGGGGATTGCCCTGGGGGCAATTCCCCGGGAGCGGAGGTAGTTTCTTCGTATGAGAGTTCTCGTTCTCGACAACTACGACAGCTTCACCTACAACCTCGTCCAGTACGTGGGCGAGTTGTCGGACCCACCGCACGAGATCGAGGTGGTGCGCAACGACCGCGCGACCATCGACGAGCTGCTCGTCCGCGGCTATGACCGGGTGATCGTCTCGCCCGGCCCGTGCACGCCCAACGAGGCGGGCATCTCGCTGGAGGCGGTGCGGCGCTTTCCCCAGGCGGGGATCCCCACGCTCGGGGTGTGCCTCGGCCACCAGGCGCTCGTTCAGGCCTGGGGGGGCGAGGTCATCACCCACCACCCGGTTCACGGCAAGACGACGGTGATCGAGCACGACGGGCGTACGATCTTTCGCGGCCTGCGCCGCTCGCTGCAGGTGGGCCGTTACCACTCGCTGATCGCGGCGCCCGAGCTGCCGGCCGTGCTGGAGCGCAGTGCGGTCGCGGATGGGATCGTGATGGCCGTGCGTCACCGCGAGCTGCCAGCCGAGGGAGTCCAATTTCATCCCGAGTCGGTGCTGACCGAACAGGGCCACGAGCTGCTGGCCAACTTCCTGGGGGGCGCGGGGGCGCAATGAGCACCGGGCCGGAGCTGATCACGGCGTCGATCGATGCGCTGGCCAGCGGCCACGACCTGACGGCCGACCAGACGGCGGCGGTCCTTGCGCTGATCATGCGCGGTCAGGCGTCCGAGATCCAGATCGCCGGTTTCCTGATCGCGCTGCGGACGAAGGGCGAGACCGTCGAGGAACTGGCCGGGCTGGCCCGGACGATGCGCGCCCTCGCGGCGTCGGTGACCGTGAACCGCCGGGACCTTGTCGACACCGCCGGGACCGGCGGCGGGCGCCGAACCTTCAACGTCTCCACCACGGCCGCGCTGATCGCGGCGGGCGCCGGATGCACCGTCGCCAAGCACGGCAACCGCTCGGCCACCGGCCTGTCGGGCTCTGCCGACATGCTGGAGGCGCTCGGCGCCAAGATCGACCTCGAGCCCGAGGCCGTGGCGCGGTGCATCGAGGAGGTCGGCTTTGGCTTCATGTTCGCGCCTCGCCACCACCGGGCCACGCGGTTCGTGATCCCGGTGCGCTCAGAGCTCGGGGTCCGCACGATCTTCAACTTCCTCGGGCCGCTGACCAACCCGGCGGGCGCCTCCCGGCAGCTGATCGGCGTCTCGGACCCGGCCTACCTGGAGACGATGGCGGGCGCGCTGGCGCTCCTGGGCACCGAGCACGCGCTGCTCGTCTCCAGCCACGACGGCCTCGACGAGCTCAGCATCTGCGCCGCCACCCATGTCTTCGAGGTGACCGCCGCCGGGATCTCCGAGTACGACGTAGCGCCCGGGGACGTCGGCCTGAGCATCGCCCCGGCGGATTCGATCCCGGGCGGCGATCCGGCCCAGAACGCCGAGATCACGCGCCGGATCGTGGCCGGCGAGCCCGGCCCGGCTCGCGACGTCGCGGTGCTCAACGCCGGGGCCGCGATCTACGCCGGCGGCGGCGCGCCCGGCCTGGCCGAGGGGGTCGCCGCGGCCCAGGCGGCGATCGACTCCGGGGCCGCGCAGGCGGCGGTGGAGCGCTTCATCGCCGCGACCCATCGCCTGGCGGGCGACGCGGTGATCGCCTCGTGAACGAGCTCGAGCGGATCGTCGCGCGGACCCGCGGCGAGCTGGAGGACCGGCGCGTCGCGGCGCCCCTGGCGCAGCTCGAGGCCGAGGCGTCGGCGCGCGCCGCCGTCGACCCACCGCGCCCGTTCGCCGCCGCCCTGGCCCGCCCCGGCCTTGCGGTGATCGCCGAGCACAAGCGGCGCTCCCCGTCGGCGGGCACGATTCGCGAGGGCCTCGAGATCGAGGACGTCGTCGGCGCCTACGAGCGAGGGGGAGCGGCCGCGCTGTCGGTGCTCACCGAGCAGGTTGGCTTCGGGGGCACGCTCGACGACCTGCGGCGGGCGCGGGCGGCGGCGACGCTGCCGATCCTGCGCAAGGACTTCGTCGTCGATCCCTATCAAGTGGTCGAGTCGATGGCCGCCGGGGCCGACGCGATCCTGCTGATCGTCGCCGCGCTGGGAGCGGACGAGCTGGGCGCGCTCTACGCGCAGGCGCAGGGCCTCGGTCTCGGCGTGCTCGTCGAGGTGCATGATGCGCGTGAGCTGGCGGTTGCCGCGCAGCTGCGCCCGGAGGTGATCGGAATCAACAACCGCGACCTCACGACGCTGCAGGTCGACATCGAGCGCACCCATGAGCTGCTCGACGGCGTGCCGGCCGGAATCATCGTCGTGGCGGAGTCCGGTCTGCGCACGCGCGCGGATCTGGAGCGGGTGGCCGCGATCGGCGTCGACGCGGTGCTCGTCGGCGAGGCGCTGATGCGCTCGCCGGACGTCGAGGCGGCCTGCCGAGAGCTCACCGGCCTCCTCGTTTAGGTCATCTCAAGCCCCGCCGGGCACACTCATCAGGCGATGACGCATGTAGCCCGCTCGCATCTTCTCTCGGCCGTCGTCGGCGGCCTGATCGTCGGCGCCGGGCTGCTCGTCTTCGGGGCCGCCAGGCGTGGGCGCACCGAGACGATCGTCGAAGAGGCTCCGGTGGCCTCCCAGCCGGTCGCCGGCGCGAGCGGCGCTCAATCCGGGCTGACGCCGCACGACATCTACCAGCGCGACGCCCCTGGCGTGGTGTACGTGCGCGCCAAGTTGGTGGCGCCGGCCGAGAGCCCCTTCAGCACGTCCCACGCCGCCGCGACCGGCACCTCGACAGGTTCGGGATTTCTCGTCGACCGCCGCGGAGATGTGCTCACGGACTATCACGTCGTCGACGGCGCCGACCGGTCGCGGGGGGTCACCGCCGAGTTCGAGGGTGACATCGTCCGCCGGGCTGCGGTGATCGCCGTCGACCCCGGTTCGGACCTGGCTGTGCTGCACATCGACATGCGGGGGCTGCCGACCGTCCGGCCGCTGACGCTCGGCGAATCGAGCACCGTGCGGGTGGGCGATCCGACGCTGACGATCGGCAACCCGTTCGGCGTCGATCGCACCCTCACTAGCGGGATCGTCTCCGCTCTGGCCCACCGCCTTCCGGCCGCCAACGGGCAGGCGATCGACAACGTGATCCAGACCGACCAGTCGATCGACGCCAGCAACTCTGGCGGGCCGCTGCTCAACGCCGGCGGCCAGGTGATCGGCATCAACTCTGTGGTGACGACGCCCAAGAGCGGGGACCGCAGCGGTCAGACACTGGCGTTCGCGGTGCCGATCGACACCGCCGACGAGATCCTCGCCCGGGTCGCCCACGCGGGACCGGCCCGGGTCGCCGACATCGGCCTCGGCGCCGGCGCCGCCCACGACGCCGGCGCCGGGCCGGGCACCGCAGCGCACGTCTCCAGCGTGGTCCGCGGCGGTCCGGCGGCGATGGCCGGGGTCAGGCGCGGTGATGTCATCGAGCGCGTGGACGGCGATCCGGTCGCCTCGATGAGCGACGTGCTCGCCCTCGTAACCACGCGCAGCCCCGGGCAGAACGTCGTCCTGACGCTGCGCCGGAGCGATCGTCTGCGCACCGTAACCGTCACCGTCGTGCTCGGCAGCCGCACCGCGCCCGCGTCCTCGGCCGCCGGGTAGTCGCTACCGCGCTCGCCTCGCGGGTTCGTACGATGAGGGGGTGGATCCGATCGACGCACCGAAGATCAAGTTCTGTGGCATCACGCAGCCTGCCGACGCCGACGCGGCCGTCGCTGCCGGCGCGTGGGCGATCGGGATGATCCTCTGGCGGGGCTCGCCCCGCCACTGCCGGCTGGGCGTCGCGGCCGAGATCGCCGCCGCTCATCGCCGCCAAGTGGAGATCGTCGGCGTGTTCGTCAATCCCACGCTCGACCAGGTAGCGCGCTCCGCCGACGAGATCGGGCTGACGATGCTGCAGCTGCACGGTGACGAGGGGCCCTCGTTCTGCGCCGAGGCGGCCCGGCGTACCGGATGCCGCGTGATCAAGGCGGCGCGGGTGCGCAGCGGTGCCGACATCCAGGCTCTCGGGCCCTTCCACACCGACCTTCATCTGCTCGACAGCTACGTGAGTGGACTGCGCGGCGGCAGCGGTGAGACATTCGCCTGGGATCTCGTCCGGTCGCACCGCTCCGGCGTCCCCGTGATCCTCTCCGGCGGCCTGTCGCCCGACAACGTCGCCGAGGCGATCGCCCGGGTGCGCCCGTTCGCCGTCGACGTGGCCAGCGGGGTCGAGCTATCGCCCGGTCGCAAGGACCACGGCAAGCTGGCCGCGTTCGTGGCGGCGGTGAGCGGCGAACCGGTCGCCGGACCCCTGGCGTGAGTACCGCCGTCGAGCATCGCTTCGGTCCCTACGGGGGCCAGTACGTGCCCGAGACGCTGATGCCGGCGCTGGCCGAGCTTGAGCTGGCCTGGGTCGCGGCCCGCGACGATCCGGCGTTCCGCGGCGAGCTCGACGGGCTCCTGCACAACTACGTGGGTCGGCCGTCGCCCCTGTACCACGCGTCGCGGCTCTCCGAGGCGGCCGGGCATCCGGTGTACCTCAAGCGCGAGGACCTCAACCACACCGGCGCCCACAAGATCAACAACGCTCTCGGCCAGGCGCTGCTCGCCAAGCGGATGGGCAAGCGGCGGATCATCGCCGAGACCGGAGCGGGCCAGCACGGGGTCGCCTCGGCGACCGCCTGCGCGCTGCTCGACCTCGAGTGCGTGGTTTACATGGGAACCGAGGACATGCGCCGCCAGAAGCCCAACGTGGAGCGGATGGGGCTGCTCGGGGCGCGCGTCGAGCCCGTGGAGGCCGGCGCCCGTACGCTCAAGGAGGCGGTGTCGGCGGCGATCCGCGATTGGGTCGCCAACGTCGAGACGACGCACTACATCATCGGCTCGTGTGTCGGTCCGGCGCCCTACCCGGCGCTCGTGCGCGACCTGCAGCGGGTGATCGGCGCCGAGACCCGCGCCCAGGTGCTGCACGACGCCGGCCGCCTGCCCCAGCGGGTGATCGCGTGCGTCGGCGGCGGCTCTAACTCGATCGGCATGTTCATCCCGTTCGTCGCCGACGAGGGCGTCGAGCTGATCGGGGTCGAGGCGGCCGGCGAGGGCCTGGAATCCGGGCGCCACGGCGCGCCGCTGACGGTGGGAGGCCGGGGCGGCGTCCTGCACGGCGCCTACTCGGCAATCATGCAGGACGAGGACGGGCAGATCCTCGAGGCGCACTCGATCTCGGCCGGTCTCGATTACCCCGGCAGCGGGCCCGAGCACGCTTGGCTGCGCGATCAAGGCCGCGCGCGCTACGTGGGCATCACCGACGCGCAGGCGCTGCAGGCGTTCGGTCACCTCGCCCGGCTCGAGGGGATCATCCCCGCCCTGGAGAGCGCCCACGCGCTCGCCTGGGTGCTTGAGAACCCGGGGTCAGAGCTCGACGTCGTGTGCCTCTCCGGCCGCGGCGACAAGGACTTGGCCGAGGCGCTGGCCGCGCTCGAGCTCGTCTGATGGCGACCGCCGACGGGGTGGAGCGGATCGCCGAGGCGTTCGCCCGCTCGCGCGCCGACGGCCGCCGGGCGGCGCTGATGCCGTATCTGATGGGCGGCTTTCCCACTCTGGAGACCTCGCGCGCGATCGCACTCGCCTACGCCGACGCTGGCGCGGACCTCGTCGAACTGGGCGTCCCGTTCTCGGATCCGTTGGCCGATGGACCGGTGATCCACGCCGCCGACACCGCCGCCCTGCGCGCCGGTGCCACGCTGCCGGCGGTGCTTAAGGTCGCCCGCGCCATCTCCGGTCGCGTACCGGTGATCATCATGTGTTACGCCAATCCGATCCTCGCCCGCGGCCTGGAGCGCTTCCTTGATGAGCTCGTCGCCGCAGAGGTCAGCGGGCTGATCGTTCCCGACCTACCGCTGGAGGAGGCGACCGACGCCCGAGCCGCCTGCCACGCCCGCGGCCTGGCGTTCGTGCCGCTGGTGGCGCCGACCACACCGGCGGGCCGCCTGGCCGAGATCTGCGCCAGCGCCAGCGGCTTTATCTACACCGTGTCGGTGACCGGGACGACGGGCGAACGGACAGGCGCCGACGACAACCCCGCCCACCCGCTCCCGGCCGTGATCGCTCGCGCGTCGCAGCATGCCGAGGTCCCGGTGGCGGTCGGATTCGGCATTGGCACCCCGGAGCAGGCGGCAGCAGCAGCGGCTGCCGGCGCCGACGGGGTGATCGTCGGCAGCCGCCTCGTGCGCGCCGCGGGCGAGGCACCGGACCCGGCCGCCGCGGTGGCGGAGCTGGTGCGCGGATTCTCCGCAGCGCTCTCCAGCTCCTCCGTTGGTTAGGATCTCTGACTCGATGGGCCTCGTCATCACCGCCACCGCCGGCCTCTGCATCTGGATCATCATCTGGGCACTCAACGTGAGCGGGCTGGACGCCATCGGCCTCGCCATCCTGATGGTGCTGGTCGCGATCGGGGTCCGCAACCTGCTCCCCTTCCTGCCCGGCCGGCGGGACTAGATCCCTTTCTCTGAGTTGGCCGCCGTCGGGCTGCTACGTGGGCGGGCACCATGGTTGTGCGCATCTCTGGGCGCCTTGGCGCTGGCGCTGAGCGGTTGCTCGTCGACGCAGAGCAAATCGAACTCGGCCGTCACCGTGACCGGTTCGACGCTCGATGTCGTCGCCGCCCAGCCGCCGGGTGATCCCGGCCAGGTCGACAAGGACGTCCTGGCCGGCGAGCAGCTGGCGCTCAAACAGGCCGATGGCAAGGCGGGTCCCTTCACGGTCGATCTGCGAGTCGCCCACGGCAACGAGGTGTCGGCCACCGCCCGTTCGGCCGTGCAGGACAAGAAGGCGATCGCCTACCTCGGCGAGATCGGCCCCGGCACATCGGGCGTATCGCTGCAGATCACCAACCAGGTCGGCCTGCTGCAGCTCAGCCCGACGGACACCGCGGTTTACCTGACCCAGGCGACCCCGGGCGTGCACGACTCGCCCAACCACTATTACCCGGCCAGCGGCACGTTTCACCGGACGTTCGCGCGCGTTGTCCCGACCACCGCGCAGGAGGCCAAGGCGCTGGCGAGCGACATGCGCGCTCGGCACGTCTCGAGGCTGTACGTCTCCGGCGACGGCACCGCCTATGGGACCTCCGTGGGTGACGAGGTTCGCCAGGCTGCACGCGCGGCGGGGCTGACGATCGTCGCGGCCCCGAGCGGCGCGGACGGCATCTTCTACGGCGGCCTCGACGGCTCATCCGCCGCCCAGGCCCTTGGCCGCCTTGCAGCCGCCAACCCCACCGCCAAGCTGTTCGCCCCCTCGGCCCTCTACGACGACACGCTCGTGGCCAAGCTGAGCCCGGCCGCCCAGCAGAACCTGTACGTGTCCGCGCCCGGCTTGCCCGCGACCGGCCAGGATGCCCTGGCCAAGGCGTTCACGTCGGACTTCCAGTCGACCTACGGTCACGCCCCGCAGCCGCAGGCGGTCTACGGCTACGAGACGACGGCAGCGTTGCTGGCCGTGCTCAAGCAGCTCGGCGCGAACGCCAACAGCCGAGCGCGGGTCGTCGCGGCTTTCCGCGGCCTCAAGGACCGCCCGTCGGCGCTCGGCACCTACTCACTGAAGAACGGGGACACCGACCTGGCGTCGTTCGTGATCGCTCACCCGGCGGGTGGAAGGTTGGTCCCCCGCAGCAGCCCTTGACCCGGCGGCTGCGGTGGGAGCGGCGGCGAACCGCCGTCCTCTTGGTCGCGATCTTCGCGATCGCCGGCGCCGGGCTGACGGGCTGCGGCTCGTCGCGCACCGCGCCGCCCGGCAACCGCGTGCCCGACGACCACCTGACGATCTACGCCAGCCTGCCGTACTCCGGGCCCTCGGGGGCCAGCGGCGAGGCGGCGCTCGGCGGCGCTCGGATGGCACTGGGAGCCGTTGGTGGTCGCATCGGGCGCTACCGCGTGACGCTCCGAACGCTCAACGACGCCACCACGGCTCGTGGCGGTTGGGACCCGGGCCAGACGAGCGCCAACGCCCGTCAGGCGATCCGCGATCGGACGACGATCGCCTATCTCGGCGACCTCAACTCGGGGGCCACCGCCGTCTCGATTCCGGTGCTCAGCCGCGCCGGCGTGCCGCAGGTCAGCCCCGCCAGCACTGCCGTGGGCCTGACCCAGGGAGGGGACGAGGCCTCTCCCGGCGAGCCGCAGAAGTACTACCCGACGGACCGGCGCACGTTCGTCCGGGTGATCGCCAACGATTCCGTGCAGGCGGCCGTCCAGGCGCGTTTGCAGCGCGAGGCCGGTTGCCGGAAGACCTATGTCGTCGACGACGGCGAGGTCGATGGCAACGACGCGGCGATGAGCTTCCAGGTAGCGGCCAAGGCGGCGCATCTGCCGGTGGCCGCCTCTGACCAGTACGACCCCAAGGCCTCGAGCTACGCGTCGCTGGCCCAGACGGTCGCCCAGAGCGGCGCCGACTGCATCCTGATCAGCGCGCTCCCCCAGGACAACGCCGTCGCGCTCACCGACCAGCTCGGTCGGGCGCTGCCCGCCGCCAAGCTGTTCGCCACCGCCGGTCTGGCGGAGCCGGCGTACTTCAATCCGGCCGACGGCGGCGTGTCCCCGTCGCTGGGGGGGCGCCTGGTGGTGACGGTGGCCACCCTGAGCGATGGCGATTACCCGCCGGCCGGACGCCGCTTCCTGGCCGCCTACGCTCGTCGCTACGGGGGCTGGCAGCCCGACGCGATCTACGGCTATGAAGCGATGAGCCTGATCCTCGACGCCGTCTCGCGCGCCACCGGGCACGGCACCCGCCCGGCGGTGCGCTCCGCCGTCACGCGCGCCCTGTTCGCCACCCGTGACCGCCACAGCGTGCTCGGAACGTACGGGATCACCCGCCTCGGCGACACCACGCTGCGCCTATGGGGGGTCTATCGCGTGGAGAACGGGAGGCTGGCATTCTGGAAGGCGATGTCCGGGTGAGCGTGCGCTCCGCCGTGAAGTTTGGGTTCTGTTAGACGGCCCCGCACCGCACCCGCGGACTTGCTGCGGTCCGAGGCCGTCACTAGTCTGCCGCCATTGGGGTAATCGGACAGCCTGACGTTCACCAGAGGAGGACGTTTATGAGTGTGGGGAAAGCGATCAGGGCATGCCTGATCCTCGGCTCGCTGGCGGCCGTAACGGCTTGCGGCAGCAGCTCGAGCAGTAGCAGCTCCAGCAGCAGTAGCTCGGCGGGCGGCGGCGGTGGAGGTGGCGGTTCGACCGTCGACATCTACTCGAGCCTGCCGCTGCAGGGCGCGTCGACCGCGCAGACCACGCCGCTGGTCAACGGGATGAAGCTGGCACTGTCGCAGGCGGGTGGCAAGGCGGGCAAGTACACCGTCAACTTCACGTCGCTCGATGACTCGACGGCGGCGGCGGGCAAGTGGGACCCGGGCCAGACGGCAGCCAACGCCCGCAAGGTGGCGGCCGATCCCAAGGCCGTGTACTACATGGGCGAGTTCAACTCGGGGGCGTCTGAGATCTCGATTCCGATCCTCAACCAGGCCGGCGTCCCGATGGTCAGCCCGGCCAACACGTACGTCGGCCTGACCACGAGCCTGCCCGGCAGCGCCCCCGGGGAACCGCAGAAGTACTACCCGACGGGCAAGCGCAACTACCTGCGGATCGTGCCGATCGACTCGATCCAGGCGGCTGCCGACCTAATCGCGATGAAGCAGGCCGGATGCACCAAGGTCGCGGTCGCCAACGACAAAGAGGCCTATGGACAGGGCCTGGCGACGCTGATCGGCCTGGAGAAGAAGTTCTACGGCGTGACGATCGCGAGCGACACCGGAATCGATCCCACGGCGCCCAACTTCCGCTCCTACGCGAGCACGATCAAGGGCCAGGGAGCCGACTGCTTCATGTTCGCCGGCATCGTGTCCAACGGCGCCGTGCAGCTAACCAAGGACGTCAATGCAGCGCTGCCGAAGGCCAAGATCTTCGGCGACGACGGCGACTGCACGGACTCCTACACGGCGCAGAAGAAGGGTGGCGTCCCGGCCAGCATCGCCCCGCTGATCGAGTGCACGGTGGCCACGCAGGACCTGGCCGCCTACCCGGGCGGCAAGGACTTCCTCGCCGCCTACAAGGCCAAGTACGGGCCGGCGGAGCCCGACCCGTACGCGATCTACGGCTACGAGGCGATGAAGCTCGGTCTCGACACGATCGCCAAGGCTGGCCCGAGCAAGGCGGCCGTGCTCAAAGCCCTGTTCGCGACCAAGAGCCGCAGCTCCGTGCTGGGCACCTACGGGTTCGACGCCAACGGCGACACGACCCTGAAGTCCTACGGCCTGTACAAGGTCGACAAGACCGGAGAGCCGGTGTTCTACAAGGTGATCACGCCGACC
>DATAUL010000480.1:0-5315 GCA_036268255.1 Solirubrobacteraceae bacterium
CCACGCGCTGGCGCCGTCCATCTTCGCCGCGTCGAGCAGTTCATCCGGGACGAGCGATAGGCCGGCGAGCAGCAGCAGCGCCATGAACGGCACGTTCTTCCAGATCTCGGTGAGGATGATCGCGACGTAGCTGCCGAACGGATGGCTGAGCGGGTCGCCGCTGAGGCCGAGCAGATGCGGGATCCAGCCCCCGTTGTTCAGCGACCACGCGTAGTTCCACGAGTACGCGGCGACCACGGTGACGATCCCGTAGGGAATGAGCGCGATCGAGCGCAGCGCGCCGCGGGCGAAGATGACGCGGTGCATGGCGATCGCCAGCAGCATCCCGAGCACGAATTGGATCGAGACGCTGATCACGGTGATGATCACCGTGTGGAGGACGTCCTGCCACCACACACTCGAGCTGAGCACCGCCCCGTAGTTGTCCAGGCCGACCCAGGAGCTGGCGGCCGGGAAGCGCAGGTCCGAGCGCTGCAGCGAGAGGATGATCGTGTCGATCACCGGATACGCCGTGACGGCCAGCATGATGATCAGCGCCGGGCCGACGAGCGTGTAGGCGAGCCGCCGCTCGGCTCGCGTGCGATCGGTCAGGTGCGGGCGTCGCCGGCGGGGGCTCGCCGCGGCCGGCGCGGCGACGGATTCGGTGCTCATAGCAGTGCCTGGGAGGTGAGGGCGGACTTGATCTCGCTGCGCAAGGTGTTCACGATCGTGTTGGGGTCGATGTTGGAGGTCGGCGACAGCACGTCCTGGATCGCCAGGGTGATGTCCGCGTAGGCCGGCGTCTGCGGGCGAATCCCGTAGTTCTGCAGCTGCTGCTTGATCAGCTGATGGAACGGATACGCCTTCTCGAACGCCGGCTGTTGGTAGATGCTCGCGAGCACGGGCGCCAAGCCGCCCTTGACGGCGTCGCGGATCTGGTTCTGCGGCTGAACCAGGCAGCGCACGGCGCTGAACGCCTGCTGCGGGTACTTGGAGTACGCGGACACGGCGAGGTTGTAGCCGCCGATCGAGACCTTGGGAGCGGTTCCCGGGATGACGCTCGGGAACGCGGCGTAACCCATCTGCTTGAAGACCTTGGGGTTGGTGGCCTGCGCCGAGGACCACACGAATGGATAGTTGATCTCGAACGCTGCGTCGCCCTTGTCGAATGCGGTGTCCGCCTGACCCTCCTGGGCCACGTTGAGGCCAGGATCGGCGGCCGGCGAAGTCGCCAGCCGGCGCATGATCTCTGCCGCGGTCTTCGTCGACGGCCCGACGAGGATCTTGTTGTCGGGGCTCAGGATGCCGCCCCCGGCGGAGTCGACCAGTGAGTTGAACCAGACGGTCAGACCCTCGTACTTGGACCCCTGCTCCTCGATGGCGTGCGGCTTGCCCTCCTTGGCGAGCTTGATCGCATCATCGATCATCTCGGTCCACGTCTTGGGCGGGGTGGGGACCAGGTCCTTGCGGTACCACAGCAGTTGGGTGTTGGAGTTGATTGGGGCGGCATACAGCTTGCCCTTCCACGTTGCCGTCTGTACCGGTCCGGGAAGCACCCCGTTGGTGACCGCGGCTTTGTCGGCCCCCGTCCACGGCCGGATCCACTTCGCCCCGGCGAACTCCGCTGTCCAGTCGACATCCATCGCCAAGATGTCGATCCCGGGATCGCCGGCAGCCAAGCGCCGCACCAGCGAGATCCGCTGCTGATCCGAGGCGGTCGAAAGCGAGTTGAGAACGACCCGGTACGCGCCGTGCGAGTTCGCCGAGCAGTCGGCCGCCGCCTTGGCGAACGAGCCCGACGGCTCGGGAAACACGTACCAGTTCAGCGTCACCGGACCCTTGCCTGACGAGCCACAGGCCGCCAACGCGAGTGCCACGGCTGCCGCAGCCAGTCCTCCCAGCCCGGTTCTTAGGGCGGCCTTCACGCTCCGTCTCGCTCCTCTCGCTCCGTTCCGACAGCGCGCAACCTACCCCTTTGAGCGGTAATTGCAAACCGCTACCGGCACGGGTTCAACACCGTGGGCGGTGTGCGCGTTCACATCGCTCAAGCGAGCACAGGTCAACCCTCGATGGGGCTCATCACAACCCCTCGCTGCGGCTGATCCAGCCACCGTGGGCGCGGCTATTGAACCTCAAGCGCGCACGGCTCCCAGCGAAACGGCCGCGGCAACGTCAGGAGGCGCGTGCGGTTGTCCCGCCAGTCCTCGTTGAGGTATCGCCCGATGACCACCGCTGCGACCGCGGTCGCGCCCGCGGCCGTCAGGGTCGCGGCCGCACTCTGCGCGTTGGCGCCCGTCGTCCAGGTGTCGTCGATGAGAAGGACGGAGTCGCCGTCGACCGCATCGCAGATCTCGAAGCGCGCGAGATCGAACGCCCGCGGCCGGCACACGGCAGCCGAGCGCCGCAGCAGCCGGTGGTAGCGATCCCTCACCGGCTCGGTCAGCTGACCAACAACGCGACGCAGCGGGTGGTGGGCATCCCGCTCCCGATCGCTGGACGGCACCGTCGTCACCAGATCGAAGCGCTCCACCAAGGCGGCCTCCGCGATACACCGCTCGTGCACGTCCAGATACCGCGACAGCACGGCCGCCAGCCGGATCTCGAAAGCGCGGGCCTGCGGTCCACACGTCCGCTTGTAGCCCGCCAGCATCGCGTGCAGCGGTCCGCCGGAAACGCTGTAGGAGATCGGGGCGACCGCGTCCAGGCAGTGTCCGCCGTGGAGGCATGGCCAGCACCAGTCGTAGCCGTCCGTCAGGTTGAAGCACCTGCGGCACACTCCCGGGCCCCGCCGAGGGGCGAGCATGAACCCCTCCAGCTCGTGAGTGAGCTGGCTCACCGACGGCATGAGCTCTCGCGGGGTGTGTCTGGGGCGGGCGGCGCATCGGTGCTACTCCCGTGCCTGCTCACCGCTGACACCCGGGTTGACCTCCGCGATGACGTCCTGCGCGCAGGTGACGACGTGAACGCCCTCGCGTCTTGTCAGTTCGCGAGCCCACGCCTGCCTGAGCAGGCGCTCGAGCAGAAACACCGGCCGCCCGTGCGCAAGCGCCAGCCGCGCTTGGACCCGAGCCCCGCTTCGCTCGGAGGCCTCGATCACGACCGAGCCCCGGCTCAGTCCGGACATCACGGCGTTGCGCATCGGGAAGCTCTTCGGCCTGGGCGGCGAGTCAGGCCAGAACTGTGAGATGACGGCGCACCGCGCGGCGATCCGGCGCTGGAGCTCGGAGTTCTCCGGCGGGTAGCTCCGATGCAGCAGCCCGGTTCCGATGACCGCGACAGTGCGTCCCCCCTGGGCGAGCGCAGCCTCGTGGGCGGCACGGTCGATTCCGGCGGCCAGCCCCGAGACCACGGTGAAGTCGTTGCCGACGAACTCCCCAGCGAAGCCGGCGGCCAGCCTGAGCCCCTCGTCCGACGCGCGGCGGGCGCCGATGATCGCGATCGATCTCTCGTCCGCGTGGTGCAGCGCGCCGGCGATGAAGAGCAGCGGCGGGCGGTCGTCAACCTGGCGCAGATTGGCGGGGTACCCGTCATCGAGCACCGTCACGAGCTGGATGTCGCGCGCCAGCCACTGACCAACGGCAACTCGCGCCGTCTCCAACCACGGCGGCGGTTCCTCCGGTGCGAACAGGGCGACTTGCGCGTGATCGCCGCCGAGCTCGCGCTCGAGCACCGCCTGAGCGCTGCCGGCCTGTTCGACGAGCCGAACATAGTCCTGGTGGCGGCGCCGTCCAAAGCGCAGCAGCGCGACCAGCGCCACCATCTCTGAGTCGACCGTCATCGGGCGACGGTACCGAGCCGAACAGACGTTCCCACGGCCGACCCATCGGCCTTCTGGGCGAGGTCGGGTGCGCCGGCTGTCAGGTACGAGGCCCGGCGGACTTCTCCGCGGCCTCGGGTGATTCGTACGCGAACTCGTGCTTGCTCTGCGCCGCTGCGGTATCGCTGGTCGCTGCGGGCTGAGCAGGCGCCTCGACGGGCCGAGCGTCGAGTGGCTGAGCCGCTGGCGCAGGTACGGCTGCCGCCGGCGTCGCTGGTGGAGGAGCGGTCTGCGGCGTTTCCGGCCCGGTGGGGGAAACCGCCGGGGCCTCGTGGGCAAACTCGTGGCTCTCAGGCGTGGTTTCGCCTTCGTGGGCGAACTCGTGCTTCTGCTCGGGCTCGGGATCGCTGTGCCACGGCTTGCTCTCGATCTCGTCCCGGCTCTCGGTGCTCTCGCCGTTGATCGCCGAACGGAAGTCCCGAATGCCGTTGCCAAGCGTGCGTCCAACCTCCGGAAGCCGCTTTGGGCCGAGGACCAAAAGAGCGACCACAAGGACGAACAGCAAATGCGTGGGCTGCAGGATGTCGCCGACCATGCCGTAGGGAGGTTACTCGCTTCACGGTCTCGGCTCATCATCCTATTGGCAAGAGGCGGTGAGCCGCGTCGCTTCGCCCTCCCTGCGACCACCTTTTGACTCTTTCGTCACATCTCGCATGTGTCGCGGGCGCGCGAGCGCGCGCGACCCGGAAACCGGTCCTAGCGATGCCGACCCGGGCTGGGGTGACCGCCGACACGGACCGTCAGTCGTCGGCTGCTGGCGGGAGCGTAGGGGTAGTTGCCCATCGGCAGCGATGCGATCTGGAACCAGAAGGAACGTCGGGCGGCCGGATCTCCGGCGCCGAAGGTGTAGTCGGTCCTGAACCGGCCGTTGCCCGTGACGTGTTCGCGGACGCCGTAGGTGGTGTCGGAGTTGCCCAGACCGATACGCAGCCGCACGAGAGCGCCGCCGCGGGGGAGGTAGCCGCCTTTGAGCTGTCCGATGAGGTGGACGGTTCCTCCCCACGGGACTCGGCGCGGCGAGACGCTCAGCAACTGGACCTTGGCCGGGACGATGAGATGCGCGGGAGCGCTGATGGCAGCTTCGGTGCTCGCCGCGCCGGGATAGCCGGCTTCGATGAGCCGGGACGGTCCGGCGGGTAGCCGCGCGCTCCACCCGCCGTTGGCCGCGGTGGTGGTCACGGCCGCGACGTGGAAGTTCTCGCGGCCATTGTCGGCTGCGGTGAGCACGTCCACCGTCTGGCCCCCGAGGGCGACGCCGGCGGCCGTTCCCAGCCAGCCGCTGACCATGCTCCCGTTACCATGGCGGACTCGGCGGCTCGTCTTGAAGACCGTTCGTGGCTCCACCACGACGCGCACAACCCGGCTCCGCCTGACGCGGACCTTCTTGCCGTGGCGACGGATGGTCACCTCGCGCGTGATGCGCTTGCGCACGGTGCGCGCGTGGCACCGCGTGACCTTGACCTTCTGGGTGTGGGCCTTCTCGCGCACCCGCTCCAGACGGCCGCGCACCCGCACCTTG
>DATAUL010000481.1:0-2132 GCA_036268255.1 Solirubrobacteraceae bacterium
TCGCCACCCAGATGCACGCGAGCGCCCTCGCTTCGCTGGCCGGCCTCGGCCGCGCCCAGCGTTACGCGGCGGCCGCGGCGATCGCCCGTTCCGGCGCCCAGCCGGTCCACGTCCTCCTCGCCGGCGTCTCCCCCGCCCGGGGCCACGAGGTCAGTGGCGCGGCCTACGTGTCCGGTCTTCACCTCGTCTACCTGATCGCTGCGCTCGCGCTCGTGGTCGGCGCGGGGCTGGCGGTGGGGTACCTCCGCGGCGCCCACTCCTGCCGGCCGGCCGCCGCGCCCCCGGCGCCGGCGGCCGAGAGCCTGCCGGCCGGTGTCGTGCCGGCCGCCGACGGCGTGACGGCGGCCGCCGGCACATCGGTCAGCCCCGACTAGACCCGCGTGACCTCCCGCCGATGGACATAACCGGGCGAGCCGGTACGACAGCAGGCAGGGCCAACGGCCCTACCCCGGTGGCAACCCGAGCCTAATTGTCCTGCCAGTCAGGGGACAAGGACGATCTTCCCGGCGGTGTGACCGGCCTCGAGCTCCGTGAACGCAGCTCGAACGTCGTCGAGCGGGTACGTGCGCTGGATCGGCACGACGAGCTCGCCCGCCGCGATCGCCTCGGCCAGCTCGGCCAGGGTCGCCGCGCTCGCCGCGGCCGCGCCGCCATCGCCCTTGACGCCGTACTTCTCGATCGCGGGGAAGTCGACGATCGTGTCGATCCGGTCCGTCGCGATCCCGAGCCTCAGCGCCAGCTCGACGTAGCCGCCCCCGACGAGGTCGATGAACGCGGCCACCGGCGTCTCCTCTGCGGCCGCCGCGATGATCCGCTCACTGACCCCATCGCCGTAGGCGACGGGTACCGCGCCGCGCTCGCGCAGCCATGCGTGATGGCGCTCGCTGGCCAGTGCGATGACACGCGCGCCCGTGCGGACCGCGAGCTGGACCGCGAACACGCCAACGCCGCCGCCCGCCCCGGCAATCACGACCGCCTCACCCGCAGTCGGGGCCACGGCGCGCACGGTGGCGACCCCCGTCACGCCTGCGACGAACAGCGCACCCGCCACCTCCCACGCGACCTCCGCAGGCTTCGCCGTCAGGTTGGCCGCCTCAACGAGCACGTACTCGGCGTGGCTTGCGCGGTTGTTGGTATATCCGATCACCTCGTTGCCCACGGCTACGCCCCTCACGCCCGCGCCGATCTCCTCGACCACGCCGGCGAGGTCTGACCCCTCGCCACTGGGGAAGGTCGCAGGGAAGATCTCGCGGACGAGGCCCGCGCGGATCTTCCCCTCGCTGGGATTGATGCCGGCGGCCCGGACCGCCACGAGCACCTGATCAGGCCCGGGCTCCGGACGCGCGACGTCGCGCACCTCCAAGACCTCGATGCCACCATAATCGTCGAATCGGACTGCCTTGGACATCAGCCGGTCACTTTCCCATGAGCACATATGATTGAGCCGCAACCGGGTCCACGTCGCGGGGTCCCAGGCTCTGGACACAAGCACGCGATCCACCGGGGATGTCCGTGAGTTCTGCGATCTCGTAGGCCTTGCGAACGAACTCTTCGTTTGACATCGGTACACACCGTTCTCTGGTGGCAGTTGGGTCGTCGCAAGACTGGCACCGCGTTAGGTGAGTCGCCATCGCCGGATCACGGTGATTGCGCGCGACCGGAGCACCGCACTGTCGACCATGTAGACCTCGGCCACGGCACAAGAGAATCGGCAGCCTCGGAAGCGTCCGAGCTACGCAGGCGTTGAGACGCGCCATAGCCGTTAGCTTGCGCCCGTTCGCCCCCCGTGCCTCTCTGACGAGGCTGATCACACCCGGGCAGGCGGGCGAGCTCGGCCCGAACCACATCTCACGACTGCCCTTCCGATCTGGATCGCGTCGGAATGAACGATCCACTTGGCGACGCCTCAGTCGGTCCTCCGCGCAGCGATCACAGGTGACGACAGCGCCGGCCTGGTGCGAGAGCGCCATCACCGGTGCTCCGCAGCGACGACGCCGCCGCGCTCGACCTGCGGCGCCGCCTCGCCAAGCGCAGACCCGACGCCGATAAGCAGCGCCCCATTGCCGACCGGCACGATCACGCTCGTGGGCGGATACGGCGCTTGCTGAAGGATCTCCTCGCCGATCGTGCGA
>DATAUL010000482.1:0-21748 GCA_036268255.1 Solirubrobacteraceae bacterium
CTGGCCGATCAGCTCCTCGTTGACGAGCTTGAGGTGGTCGTTGACGTCGCGCAGAAAGGGCAACAGGTGCTCGGCGATCTGGGGAAAGGCACCGCGCTGAACGGCGTCGAGCGGAGCCAGCAGGGGATGCACGGCCCGGTAGAAGTCGGTCGCGACGCTGCGCAGCCGGTGGATCCGCTCGGTGGCCGCCGGCGAACCTCCGAGGACGGTGTCCTCCACCTGGTCGACGTCCTGCTCGAGTCCCTCAACGACCGGCACGTAGTCATCGACGATCCGGTCGAGGATCGCCCACAGCACGGCGCTGGAGCCGTAGCCCAGCAGATCTGGCCGGTCCTCGAGACGCAGCCGAACGCCGTGCAGTTCTGAGGCACCCCCTGGCGAACCGTGATCACCAACCGCTTGGACAAGAGGACCGACACCTCGCCGAACTGGACCTCTTCGCGCTCCTCGACATAGGCGGCGGTGCGGAGCACGGAGAACCCGCTGCGTACCCTAGGTCGATGTTCGACGAGTCGTCGTGGCTGCTGCGGCGGCCGCCGATGTGGTTGCGCTGGGCGCTGGCGCTCGGCGTCGCCGCCCTGCTGGCGGTCGCGCTGATCGTGTTCGTCAGCCATCACAACGACAACCTTCTCGCCCACGAGAGTCCGAAGGCCGCCGAGCGGGCCAACCGCCTGGCCGAGATCGTCGTCTCCCAGGACCAGGCGCCGCACCGGGTGACGCTCGCCGCCGGCACCTCACGAGCCGCCGTCGCGCACGCCATCCGCCACGACATGACCGTGCGCATCGCCAAGGGCCAGGCGGTCGGACCGCTGCAACGCGTGCACTGCGCGGCCGCCGGGACGCGCGCGAGCGATGTCGGCTATCGGTGCCGGGCGACGGCGGCCGGCGTCGGCTACCCGTATCAGGCCGTCCTGGAACGCCGAACGCGCACGCTGACATTCTGCAAGCACGACGCTCCGCCGGTCCCGTCGATGAACATCCTGGTCAGCCCGCGCTGCCGGTTATAACGACCTGATGCAGCTCAAGCCGTTTCGGATCGAGCGCTACTACGCGCAGCACGAGTTCTCCACGCGCTACATGCTCTCCTCGAGCGACTGCGAATCCCGCACGATCGCCGAGCTGCTGGCGTTCGAGCCCGACGCCGAGCGACGGCTGCACGAGACATGGTGCGGCTACACGGAGTCCTCCGGGTCCGCCGAGCTGCGCGAGGCGATTGCGGCACTCTACGAACGCGCCGGCGCCGACGACGTGATCGTCTGCTCCTGTGCCGAGGAGGGGATCTTCCTACTCAACCACGCCCTGCTCGCCGCCGGCGACCACGCGATCGTCGAGACCCCGTGCTACGAGTCCGCCCTGGAGCTGGCCCGGAGCACCGGCGCCGCGGTCAGCGAGTGGCGACGCACCTTCGCCAATGGGTGGGCGCACGATCTCGACGCCCTGCGAGCGGCGCTCTCACCGGCGACACGAATGCTCTACGTCAACCAGCCCCACAACCCGACCGGCACGCTGATGCGGCGCACGACGTTCGAGGCCGTCGCCGAGCTGGCCGCCGAGCACGAGCTCGTGCTCTTCAGCGACGAGGTCTACCGCGAACTCGAGCACGATCCCCGCGATCGCCTGCCGGCCGCCTGCGACGTGCTGCCGGCCGGCGTGTCGCTGGGGAGCATCTCCAAGAGCTACGGCCTGCCCGGCCTGCGCCTCGGCTGGCTGGTCACGCGTGACCGCGGCCTGCGCGAGCGGTTGCTGGCGCTCAAGGACTACACGACGATCTGCTCGAGCGCGCCCAGCGAGGTGCTGACGGCCCTGGGGCTGCGCCACCGCGAGCGGCTGCTCGAGCGCAACCTCGAGCTCGTGGCGCGCAACCTGGCTCTGGTCGAGCAGTTCTTCGCCCGCCACACCGACAGCTTCCAATGGGTCCGGCCCACGGCCGGCCCGATCGGCTTTCCCCGCGTGACGGGACTGGGCGACGTCGACGCGCTGTGCGCGCGGTTGGCCCGGGCGGGCGTGCTGCTGTTGCCGGGCTCGGTCTACGACGTCCCGGACAGTGTGCGCGTCGGCTACGGACGGGCGAACCTGCCCGAGGCGCTCGACGTGCTGCAGACAACCCTCACGGCCACCTGAGCCGGACGCGTCAGCGCCAGACGACGCTGCCCGGCGCGCGCGAGTGCGGTGAGAAGCGCACCCCGACCACGCGCGCCCCGTGAGGGACGGTGAAGCCGACGCAGCCCGTTCGCGTCTCGCCGACTCCGATCAGGCTCTCGAAGTCGGTCAGCTGCGTCTGGCAGACCCCCTGCTTGATGAACACCGGCGCGGGCGCACCCGACGAGGTGATCACCGACACGTCGCCCGACGCCGTGCTGTCGTAGGTGGCACCGGCGTCGTTGCGGATCGTCAGCTGTACGCCGGCGGCGTGCGTGCCCGGCAGCAGCGCGGCCCCCGTGCCCGAGAGCGACCCGTAGACCTTGGACACCGTCACCGACAGGGTCGAGCTCCCGGCGTGAACGCGCTGGGCGCGGCCGACGGGCGCGGCGTGCGCCGGCACGCGGCCGACGCGCCGGGGCTTGTGGCGCCGCGCGCGCGTGGTCGTCCTCGTCGTCGTCGTGGTCGTGGTCGTGCTGCCGGTCGAGGAGCCGCTCTGCGACGAGGTGGTTGAGGCGCCGCCGCCGCAGCCTGTCAGGGCGGCGGCAATCAACGCCGCGAGGATCAGGCGAGCTCTCACCCGGTCAGCGGGGGGTGCAGTCGTGGTCCGGCTGGGCGACCGGGTCAGGCGCAGACATCGCCTGCAACATAGCCGCCGTCGCTCGGACTCGTCAACGAGGAGCCGGGCCGCCGATGCCGCTCGGAAAAGTCGTTGCCCGCTGCGTAACCTCGTTGGTAGTCTCGCGCCCATGCTGTCCCAGGGCAAGATGTGGGTCTCGGCGGACGAGTCACGGTTCGTGCGCCCGGGTACGTGCTGGGACCTCCTGGACGGCCGCTAGTTGCGCATCGGCCTCGCACAGATCGACAGCAAGCTGGGCGACCTCGACGCCAACCTCAAGCGGGCCGGGGAGGCGATCGCCGAGGCCCGCGCGGGCGGCGCTGATCTGGTCGTCTTGCCCGAGCTGTGCCTGAGCGGCTATGCGATCGGTTCGTCGGACAAGGAGGTGGCGCTGCGCGCCGACGACCCGGCACTGAGCGAGCTGGCCGGCGCCGCCGGCGACGGCGCTGTGACGATCTGCTTCCCGGAGCTGAGCCAAGGGGGACGCGTCTACAACAGCGCCGCTTACTTCGAGGCCGGAGCGCTCGTGCACGTGCACCGCAAGTTGTACCTGCCGACCTACGCCGGCTTCGAGGAGCGAAAGCACTTCAGCGTCGGCAACTCGCTGCGGGCCTTCGACACGAGCGCGGCTCGGATGGCGTTGCTTGTCTGCAACGACGCGTGGCAGCCGGCACTGGCGTTCCTAGCCTGCCAGGACGGAGCCGAGTGGCTGATCATGCCGACCGACAGCGCCCACAGCGATCCGTATGAGCTCGACGTGCGCGAGTACTGGCGCGACATCACAACGTTGTACGCCCGCCTGTTCGAGTGCTACGTGGTGTTCGTCAACCGTGTCGGCGAGGAGTGCGGCCTGCGCTTCTGGGGCGGATCACGAGTCGTCGACCCGCTGGGCGAGATTGTTGCCGAGGCGCCCGAGGATGAGGCCACCGTGATCGTCTCGGGCGACCTCGATCCGGGGGCGGCGCGCCGGCGGCGCCGGCGGCTGCCGCTGACCCGCGAGGCTCGCCTCGTCCTGCTGCGCCGCGAGCTGAGCCGGCTGATCGAGGAGGGCGGCGATCTTTAAGCCCCGCCCTCCCCACCGCCGGGCTAGCCCTTCGAGGCCTGCCCGAAGAAGACCTGCGCGATCCCCGTAGGGTTGACGCCCTGCACCGACTTGGTGGTCGCCGTCAGGCCGTCGATCCAGTACGGGATGATGAGCGGCGTCTGCTCGAGCAGCAGCGTCTCGATCTTTCCCGCCAGCGCTTTCTGGCTCTGCAGGTCGATCGCCGCCGTGTACTGGGCGTACAGCTTGTCGTACGCCGGGCTGTGGAAGTGGGCCGCGTTCCACGAGCCCTTCGTCGTGAGCGGCGCGTTGAGGAACACGTTCGGAACTCCGCGGTCGCCGTAGTTGACGAGGCTCATCGTGCTGTCCAGCCAATCCGAATTGCCGAACGTGGCCTTGCCGTAGTAGGCCGTCTGGCTCTCCACCTTGAGCTTGATGTTGACGCCGATCGGCGCCGCCGCCGACTTGAACACCTGGGCGAGCTGGGCGATCTCCTGGTAGATGTCGGCCGCCATGGTGACGTCGAAGCCCTTGGCGTGGCCGGCGGCCGCCATCAACTGCTTGGCCTTCGCGATGTCCTGGGTGCGCTGGGGCACGCTCGTGTTCGTCGACTTGAACTTCGGGGCGAACGGGTTGTCGTTGCCGACGCTCCCCAGCCCGTGCAGCAGCGCCTGCACCATCGCGGGCCGGTTCAACGTCAGCGCGATCGCCTGACGGACCCGCGGATCGGTGAACGGGGCCTGGTCGGTGCGCATCGACAGCTCGCGATGGGCAGAGGATTTCAGCTTGACGATGGTGTACTGCGAGTTGTTGAGGATCGCCTCCGCCCCGGAGGGGACGAACTGCGCGATCACGTCGACGTCGCCGCCTTGCAGGGCCAGGATCTGCGGCGCCTGGGCCTGGTAGAACTTGAACGCGAGGCCGTCCAGGTGGGCCTTGGGGCCCCAGTACTCAGGGTTGGCCACGAAGTTGGCTCCGACGTTCTGGCTGAAGTTCTTCAGCTTGAACGGTCCGGTGCCCACGAACGTCTTCTGCCAGCCGCCGAAGTCGGTGCCCTTGGGGACGATGACCGCGTTGTAGTTGTCAGAGGAGACGATGTACGGGAAGTTCCCGTTTGGCGCCTCGAGGTGAAAGGCGACCGTGTGAGAGTCGACCGCGCGGACTCCGGAGGGGCTGAGCACGCCGGTGAACGTCGACAGCGCGTTGGAGGAGTTTTTCGGATCCGACAGCTGCTTGAACGTGTAGACGACGTCGTCGGCGGTGAACGGCTTGCCGTCGTGGAACTTGACGTTGGGGCGCAGCTTGAACGTCCACACCGAGCCGTCGGCGTTGTGCGTCCAGCTCTGGGCCAGCATCGGCTTGAGCTGCAGCAGGAGGTTGTCGTCGAAGGTCAGGAACTCACCGGTGGTGGCCAGCAGAGCAAGGCCACCTGCGTCGTCGACGATCAGCGGATTGATCGCCGTGGCCGGCGTCTGGAGGGCGACGTTGAGCGTGCCGCCCTGCTTGGGCGTGCCGGAGCTCGCCGCACCCGACGAGGAACTCGAGGAGCTGCCGCCCGACGAGTTGGCGTTGCCGCAAGCAGCCAGCAGCGCCCCCATGACCGATGCTGACATGCCGATCGTCGCGCCACGGCGCAGGAAGTCACGGCGATCCAGCCGTCCGGCGAGCAGCTCGTCAACGTAGTGGTTCTCGATATTGGTGCGCTGAGCACGCAGCTCGTCCAGCTTGCGGGCATTACTGGGCATGGATGGCAGCTCCCCTTAGCACTTGCAGTGGCCGGCGGTTGCGACGACCCCGGCGAACGCAACCGTACAGATCGCCCACGACGACGGCAATCTCCGTCCGGCCGATGACAACTGAAAGCTAACCGCCGGCGTCGACTGGAGTCAGAGGTCGCCCGCGTAGGCGCGGTTGTTCGCCTTCAGCCGCCCATCGGTCCCCAGGAAGGCGTGCTTGGACATGTCGGGCGAGAAGCGGCTGGCCGGGGGGACGCGCCCCAGTCCCTCGGCGAGGCTGCGGATGTGGTGCGCGCCGGCGCCACAGCACACCCCGAGGTAGTTGACACCCATCGCGTAGGCGTCACGACCAAACGCGGCGATCTCATAGCGATTGCACGTGAACGGGTCCAGAGCCGTGGGAAACGGCCGATCGCCCGGCAGGCAGCCGCACCCGGGATCGCGCAGTGACTGAAAGCTCGGCTGATCAGGCGTCGTTCGATACGGCACCGGCAACGCGGCCACCGGCACGTCGACCGCCTCACGCACCCGCGCGATCATCGGAAGCATCGTCTGCGGGCCGCGGATGCAGTTCAGGCCCACGACGTCGGCACCCGCGTCCGCCAGCCGCTTGCAGGCATCCTCGGCCGTCAACCCATCACGGCTGTGCTCGGACTGGTGATAGGCGAGCGTGACGACCGCGGTCAGTCCCGCCGCCTTGATCGCCTCCAGGGCAAGCAGCGCCTCGCCGACCCAGGAGAACGTCTCGGCGACGACGAAGTCGACCTCCGCCTCTGCCACCCAGCGCATCTGCTCGTCGAACATCGCCCGCACGATCCGCGCGGATTCCTGATCGGGCGCGTACGCGTTGGTGTTGCACAGGTTGCCGGCGGCCAGCGTCCCGGTCGCGCGGGCAACGTCGATCGCGAGCACGAGCGCGTCGCGGTTGAGCGGCTCCAGCAGGTTCTCCTTGCCGATCACGCGCAGCTTCTCGCGGTGACCGTAGTACGTGAAGGCGAGCACGACGTCCGATCCGGCATGAACGAACTCCTCGTGAAGCACTCGCACCAGGTCGGGGCGTTCGAGCACGATCTCGGGGACGAACGCTCCCGCCTGGAGATAGCCCCGGCGCTCGAACTCGAACAGGTAACCCTCGGCACACACGACCGGCCCCTCCGCCAGGCGCTCCATCAGGTCCTGTACGACGACACCCTGAATGGGGTGGTCATTGTCCATCCGCCCACCTCCGGCCGGCTCGTTTACCTACATTCGGTGGTTATAGCGCAACTGCCGGGCGTGTTGGGCAACACTTTCGGGGGCGTCAGCCGTCGTCGCCGGCGGCGGACTCCAGATCGGCCTGGCGCGGTCCGGCAGCGGCATCCTTCAGGTCGGGCTCAGCTCCCCCCGCAGGGCCCGCCCCGCCGTCGGTGACCGCGTCGGCGCGCTCGCCGCCGGTGCGGTTCACGCCCTCCTCGGTGGCGGGGACGTCAGAGCCCGTCGTCTTACCCAGGACCGGACTGCCCAGCTGCGGGTCGTCGTCAAGCATCTCGCGAGGGGCGTCAGAGCCGCCGAGCTCGGCTGGCACGATCCCATCGTCAGCGTTGCCCGCCCACTCGCCCTTGCGCCGAGCCTCCGCGTCACCCGGCGTCGAACCGCCGCGCTGCTCCGAAGGGTTGATCCGAGGGTCGTCCGGGTTGCTCATCTCGTTCTCCCGCCCTGTCGCTGGTGTCTGTTCCGCGCTACCCGGGTCCGGCTCACCGGAATCTGTGTGCTCGCTGCAGACCCGGGTATGCCCAGGACATGGCGCCCCGGCTTCAGAGTCCGGGGCTGGGGCGTCGATTCAACCAGCGACCCATTGGAGTCCGAATGTCAGACACATTGAAGGGCAAGAAGATCGCGATCATCGCCACCGATGGCGTCGAGCAGGTGGAGCTCGTCACGCCGCGCGACGCGGTGCAGGACGCCGGGGCCACCACCGAGCTGCTGTCCGTCCAGAGCGGCGAGATCCAGGCGATGAACTCCGACATCGAACCGGCCGACACGTTCGCCGTCGACAAGGCGATCGGCGACGCGTCGCCCGACGACTACGACGGCCTGATCCTGCCCGGAGGCACGGTCAACGCGGACCGCCTGCGGATGGACGAGAACGTGATCAGCTTCCTGCAGAAGTTCTTCGCCGATGCCAAGCCGGTGGGGGTCATCTGCCACGGCCCGTGGTCACTGGTCGAGGCGGACCTCGTCCGCGGTCGCACGCTCACCTCCTACCCGAGCCTGCGCACCGACATCCGCAACGCCGGCGGCGAGGTCGTCGACGAGCAGGTCGTGGTCGACGAGGGGCTCGTGTCCTCGCGCAACCCCGACGATCTGCCCGCGTTCTGCGCCAAGATCGTCGAGGAGTTCGCCGAGGGCAAGCACGAGAGGGCCCGCGCCGGCGCGACCGCGTGACCGCAGCGGCCTGAGGGGCGATCAGGGGACGGGCGCCGACAGCCACGGCTCGGCGTCGGTGTCTCGTTCCCGGATCGGCGGGCGCTCCTGGACCGGGATCGCTGCCACCGCGGCGTCGTCCCACGGCCGCACATACCGCCCGCTCACGCCGTTAGCGTGACCGGCACGGCCGGGCCGCCGGTTCTCGACGGCCACGAGCACGGCATAGGCCATCTCGCCCAAGGCCCGCAGCCGCTGATGGCGATTCTGACGGCTGCCGAGATGACACTCGGCGAGGGCACCGAGCCCGCACAGCCGCAGCGCGTCGATCAGCACGGCGACCTCGACCCCGTAGCCAACCGGAAACGCCACGGACTCCAGCAGCCAGCGCCGTCCGGCAAACTCTCCGGCCAGCGGCTGGGAGAAACCCGCCAGCAGGGGCTCGTGCAGGTTGAGCAACGGGCGTGCCATCAGCTCCGTGACGCGACCGCCCTCGTGAGGCAACTTGACAACTCCGGCATCCATCGGGCGGTCGAACGACCCCTTCACCAGCGAGACCGAGGCGTCTGAGAGCAACGGGCCGAGCAGGCCCTGCAGATGGCTGGGATGCGGGTCGACCGTGTCGCCGTCCAAAAAGCAGACGGCGTCGCCGCTCGTCATCTGGAGCGCGCGCCACATCGCGTCGCCCTTGCCCAGTGCCGCGCCAAGCTCGGGCACGACGTCATCCTGCTGCAGGACCCGCGCCCCCGCGGCTTGCGCGATCTCGGCCGTGCCATCGCGCGAGCCGGCGTCGACGACGACCAACTCGTCGACGAGACCCCGGTCGGCAAGGGGGCCGACCGTGTCGCGCAGCACCGCCTCGATCGTGGCCGCGCACTCCTTCGTCGGGATGATCACCGTGACCGCGCGCTCGCCCTTGGCGTCACACAGCTCGGAGAGACCGAACTGCTCGGCGTCGTAGCGACGGCCCTCGAACCACGACGAGACCGCCAGATCGACCGAGAGCCCCTCGGCCGCACGGCCGGTGGAGCGTGCTGATGTGCGCACACGGACGTCGGCGGCGCGCAGGATCGGAACCCTGTGATCGGCGAGGCGCAGCGCGAAGGCGGCGTCCTCCCGGGTTGGCAGCGGCTCGAGTCCGCCGACGCGACGGTACGTGGCGGCGGTGACGCCGAGCGAGGCCCCCGCGAAGTGATGGTGGTCAGCCCCGGGCTCCCCGCGCCTCACGGCCTCCAGGCGGGTCGCGGCATCCCGGGCCCGACGGGCGAGCACGTCACCGGGAAGCGCAGCCGCCTCGCGTTCGTCGAGCTCGATCAAGCCCGCGACCACGCCGGCGCCGGCGGCGACGTGCTCGAGTTGGCGCTCGAGCCAGTCGGGGGCCGGCCGCGAGTCGGCATCGGTGCACGCGATCAACCCGTCCGGCCGGTCGAGCGCGAGCAGCCGGGCGCACGCGGCGTCCATGCCGATGCGGCGCGCCGGACCGGGGCCCATCCCCGGGCCCTGCAGCGTGGTCAGCGCCAACCCGAGCTCTGTGGCCGCCCGGCGAGCTACCTCGGCCGTCTGATCGGAGCACCCATCGAGCACGAGGATCGTGGCGAACTCCTGACGTCCGATCGTCTGATCGGCCAGCGCGCGCATGCAGTCGGTGATCCGCCGTTCCTCGTCGCGCGCGGGCACGACGACGATCCCCGTCAGCGCCATGATGCTCCGGCCGCGATCAGCTGCTGCCCACGTTCGTACACGTCGTCGGCCTGGTGGGCGAGGACTCCGACGAGCCGGCCGTCGCGCAGGTAATGGGCGGTGAAGCCTCCGTCGGGCCGGCGCTCGAACACGATCTCGTCGTGGCCGTCACCCCAGGCGGCGTACTTGAGCGTACGCGTCCCGATCGTCGACCAGAAGCCGGGGACACTGTCCCAGCTCGCCGGCGCCCCCGCCGCCGTCGTCCCGGCGATCTCGCCCTGAGTCAGTGCGTCTCCCCAGTGCTCGACGCTCAGGGTTCGTCCTGCGGCGACGTTGAAGGCGCGGCACACGTCACCGGCCGCCAGCAGATCGGGCAGCGCCGTACGCATCGTCTCGTCGACCGCGACGGCTCCGTCAGACAACGCCGCGGGCTCTCCCGCCAGTAGTTCGACGCGGGGCGCGACGCCGGTCGCCATCACGACGACGGGCGCTCGCAGCCTCGCCGCCCCGGCGCTCACCCACAGCGTATCTTCCTCGCGGCGGATCTCCTCGACGTCCGCTCCCAGATGCAGGATGACTCCCTCGTCGGCCAGCCACCGCGCCAGCTCGCTCCCGGCCTCGTCACCAAGCCGCCGGGCATTGGGAGCGGGCTCGTCGGAGACGAGCGTGACGCCGTGTCCGCGACGCCGCAGCGAGGCCGCGATCTCACAGCCGATGAACCCCGAGCCGATGACGATCACGTCCGGGGCGGAGCGCAGGCGGTGGACGAGCTCGCGAACCTGGTCCAGGGAGCGCACGACCCGCACCCCAGGATCATCGCAACCGGGGACGCTCAGGCGGCCGGGCTCGGCGCCGGTGGCGAGCACGCAGCGGCCGTAGCGCAGGTGCCGTCCGCCGACCAGCGTGACGGTGTGCGCCGCCGGATCGAGCGCCACCGCGCGACCGCTGACCAGCGAGACCGACTGCTCGGCCAGCCATGATTCGGACTCCAGCGGCAACGCGGACTCGTCGATCTCCCCCCGCAGCAGCTCCTTGGTGAGCGGCGGCCGCCGGTAGGGCATGCGTCCCTCGTCGCAGACGATCGTTGCCGCGCCTGTGCCATCGGCGCGCCGGTAGCTGCGGATCGCCGCCAGTCCGGCTGGGCCGCCCCCCACCACCAGCAGCTCCGCCTCGTCGCTCACCGACGCTCCAGGACATCGAGCAGGTAGTCGTCGGTGGGCGCGGAGAGCACCGGCGACAGCCAGCCCTGACGGCGCACCAGCCCGTGCACCTCGGCCGCCGTGAACGGACGCTCGTCGCCGGACGGACGCCAGTGGACGGCAACCAGCCGGCCGTGCGTCGCCAGAACGTCGCGCAGCCGCGCAAGCGTGGCGGCGAGCTCGTCGGGCTCCAGGTAGTACAGGATCTCGGAGGCGACGACGAGGTCGAAGCTTCCCACCGGAATCGCCTCAGGAATCGCACCGCAGAGCACCTGCACCGACGGTATCCCGGCCAATCGCCGGCGGGCATCGGCGACCGCGCTGCGTGCCGCATCGACGGTCACCAGTGAGTGGCAGCGGGGCGCCAGGCGAGCGCTGAAGACCCCGATCGACGAACCCAGCTCGAGCGCCCGGTTATACGGGCCGTGCCCGCAGGCCTCAAGGGTCGCGTCGTACTTGCGGCGCTCGTATTCGCTGGTCTCGTAGCCCCACGGATCTGGGTTGGCCTTGTAGCGTGCCTCGAAGTCGGCGTTGGTCATGTGGGCGCCGGGCATGCTCAGCCGTCCCCGCGCGCCGTCCGGATCGCCGTCTCCCCGTATCGCGCCAGCATCGGCTCGAGACGGTGCTGGAGCAGGAACAGCTCGAGGTCGCGGCGTGCCCGGTCGAGCGCCTCGGCACGGGCGAACGGGCGCGACCCGCACGCCCGGGCAGCCTCGTCCAGAAGCCGGCGGCACGCGTCGGCGATGGCCACGCGCGCGTGCAGCGCGACATCGCCGACGGCGGTGGTGCCGTCGTCCATCGCCTCGGCGGCCTGTGCCAGCCACGCGTCGATCGTGCGCTGGTAGGTGAGGATGCGCCCGGCCGCGAGCGCCTCCAGCTGGCTGGATTCGCCCCGCTCGGCCAGCGAGGTCAGGGCGCCACGGACCGCGGTGTCGGCCATCCCCGCCCAGCTGGCGGCAGTGCGCAGCGCGTCCCGGCCGAACCACGGTTGGGCAGCGATCGCGCCGGGCTCCCCGAGACGGGCCAGGACGGGCGCATCGTGGAAGACGACCCGGTGTGAGACCGAGGCGACAAGGCCGTGCGAGCGATACCAGCTCTCGTCGATCTCGACACGGCGGCGATCGGCCACATCGACCCAGACCGAGACCGGCGAACCACCGGCGCCTGAGCGGGCGAGCACCATCGCACGGTCGAGGCCACCTGCACCCGAGCAGAACGTCTTGACCCCACGCAGCACTTCGCGCCCGCCGGCCCGGTGGAGCGCGGCGGGCGGCCCCTCTCCGGGAACCGGATCCCCACCCCACACGCCGACGAGCAGCTCCCCGGCGGCGACCGCCGCCAGCTCGGCATCGCGCAGCGGCACCACGCCCTGGACGGCGATCCGTTCCACGCCGTTGAGATGGCCGTCGAAGATCCGACCGACCGACCCGTCGGCGGCCGCCACCCGTCGCACGAGGTCGAGCTCCTCAGCCGCCGGCGGCCGCGGGCTGCCGGGGAACGCGTTGAAGCTCAGGGCACCGGCGATGCGCAGGCTCGCGAACGCTTCCGCCGGAAAGCGCGGCGCGCCATCGGCGTCGCGCGCGGGCGCACCGGCCGCGATCTGGGCGAGCGCGCCGTCGAGCTTAAGCTCCACCCGCGGGCGCCCGGCGCTGACCCGGCCGGCGATCACGCCAGGGCCGCCAGTGCGACCCCATGCCGACGACCGTGCTCGGCGACCATCTCGACGTAGGCGGCCGTCGCTTCGACGTTCTCGCGAGTGGCACCCGGCCCGAGCCCGTCGTGGGCGAGGATGATCGCGCCGCCGTGGAGCCGGGCGCGGGTGTCGGCGTACATCCGCTCGGCGTCGTCGCCGCGCCAATCGTGGGTGTCAACAGTCCAGGCGGTGATCTTGAGATTGTGATCGGTGGCGATCCGCTGGGTCCAGGGCGCGGTCTCGCCCCACGGGGTGCGCCACAGCGTGGGAGCGATTCCCAGCTCATGCAGCCGCCCCAGCGCGCGCCGCGTGTCGGCCGCGCACCAGTCGGCATCGCGCTCGGAATGGCGAACGTGCTCATCGCAGTGCAGGCCGACGGTGTGCCCGTCGGAGACGATGCGGGCCACGAGCCTTGGATGTGCTGCGGCGCGAGGGGCGACCACGAAGAACGTGGCCCGGGCACCGTGGCGCGCGAGCGCGTCGAGGACCAGGCGCGTCCCGTCGCGATCAGGCCCATCGTCGAAAGTGAGCGCCAGCGTCTGCATCACGACGAACTACCCCCTGCCCGGGCTTTATCACCCGGCCGGCGGGTCGCTCCCAGCCGTGTGGGGCGGGCCTGACGGTCGCGGCAGCGGGTCCAGCTCGCGCGCGCGCCGAACGAAAAATGTCCCCATCGAGCCGGCGAGGGTCGCGACAACGGTGATCGCGTAGGCCTCCATCGCCACGTCGAGGATCCGCCCGCCGACCGAGAACGGATTGGGGAGCTGAGACGAGACCGTCAACAGCTGCGTCGAGGTCCAGAACAGGGCGCTGCCGTAGGTGTGGATCTGGGTCGCGCGGACGTGGCGCTCGAACATGAAGGCCAGCACCGCACACACGAGATCGACGCCAACCGTCGTCACGACGATCACCGTCAACGTGTCGCGCAGGCGGCCGTGGGTCGGCGTCTGGGCCCGCAACACCCACCGGACCTCGTCGCGCGCCGCCCGGATCACTCTGGCCAGGTACACGATCACCTATTCGTGGTCGCGCCGGCGCGTCCTTGCCGACCCGCCCCACAGGCGGAACGCGAGCGCCGCCCCGGCGGACACGCTGGTCCACCGAGACAAGGCGACTCGCAGCCCCCACTTCTGGCTTCTTGCCGTGATGACGGGGGAGCTGCCAAAACAGCTCCCGCTTTATCTACCCGATTTTGGAGCATGGAACCACGGAACGAACATTGATTAGTCTGCGCTGATGGCCAGCTGGGAGAACGTCCGTGCGATCGCGCTCGAGCTGCCGGAGACCTCCGAGCGCCTCTCCCACGGCCATCCCAGCTGGCGCGTGCGCGACAAGGGCTTCGTCTGGGAGCGCCCACTGCGGGCCGCGGACCTGACCGCTCTCGGCGTTCGAGCGCCCGTCGGGGCGATTCTCGGCGCGCGCGTGGAGCACCTCGTCGCCAAGCAGGCGTTGCTCGCCGACCGCCCCGACGTGTACTTCACGACGCCGCATTTCGATGGCTACCCGGCCGTGCTCGTCGTTCTTGAGCGGATCGACCTCAAGGAGCTGCGCGGGTTGATCGTCGATGCATGGCTCGCCCGGGCGCCGAAGCGGCTGGCCGACCGCTACGTCGCCGAGCACTCTTAGACTGGCGCCATGGCCTACGACGAGGATCTCGCCAACCGCATCCGCGAGCTCGTCGCGGATGGGGCCGGCGTCACCGAGCTCAAGATGTTCGGTGGCTTGGCGTTCCTGATCGGCGGGCACATGGCGGTCAGCGCGAGCGGCCGCGGGGGCCTGATGCTGCACGTCGACCACGCCGAGACCGACGCGCTGCTGGCCAAACCTCATGCCCGGCCGTTCGAGACGCGCGGCCGGGTGATGGAGGGCTGGGTGCGGGTTGATGCCGAGGGAGTGAAGACCAGGCGCCAGCTCGAGCGCTGGGTCGCCCGGGGCGTCGCTCACGCCCGCTCGCTGCCGCCCAAGTGACCCTGCTGTCGGCGGTCGATGTCGGCCCGCTGCGGCTGCGCAACCGGGTCGTCTCCACCTCGCATCAGACCAGCCTCGTCCATGACCACCTGCCGACGGACGAGCTGCTCGCCTACCACGAGGCCCGAGCGCGCGGCGGGGTGGGAACGATCTTTCTGGAGGCGACCGCGGTGCACCCCAGCGGCCTGCTCACGCCCCATACCGTGGGCGGGTTCCTGCCGGAGATCGTGGCCGCCTATCGCCGGCTCGGAGAGCGCGTGCGCCCGCACGACACCAAGCTCATGGTGCAGTTGTTCCACGGCGGGCGCGAGCAGATCTCCAGCGCGCCGCGGGCGCCGGCGGTGGCGCCCTCGGCGATCCCCAGCCTGCGCTTCAAGTCCGAACCGCGCGCGCTCACCGGCGCGGAGATCGCGGAGCTGATCGACGGCTACGCGACCGCTGCGCGGCTGGCCGCCGAGGGCGGAGTCGACGGCCTGGAGCTCTCGATGTCGCACGGCTACCTGCCCGGCCAGTTCCTGTCGCCGCTGTCCAACAGGCGAGGAGACGGTTTCGCTGGGTCCCTGGAAGCTCGGATGCGCTTCTCGGTGGAGGTGCTGCAGGCGGTGCGCGCCGCCGCCGGTCCGTCGGTGGCGATCGGCGCCCGCCTGTCGGCCGACGAGCTGATCCCGGGCGGGCTCGGGGTGCGGGACTGCGCCGAGATCGCGGGACGATTGCACGCCGATGGGCTGGTGGATTTCGTCTCGCTGGTGCTCGGCCACTCCGCCCACCCCGCCGCCTCGACCTGGATCGCCCCTCCCCCACCCGCGCCCCGGGTCGCCATCGCTCCCGCCGCGGCGGCAATCCGCGCCGCTGTACCCGGCCTCATTCTGCTGGCCACCACGCGGGTCGTCACGCTGGCGGACGCCCAGCGCCTGATCGACGACGGCACGGCGGACCTCGTCGGCATGACGCGGGCGCTGATTGCCGACCCCGAACTCGTCGCCAAGTCGACCACCGGGCGCGCGGCCGACGTAATCGAGTGCGTGGGATGCAACCAATCGTGTATCGGCCATTACCACGCCGGGGTGCCGATCGGCTGCGCCGTCAACGCACGAACGGGCCGTGAGCGCAGGCTGGCCACCGCGCGCCCGGCGGCCGAATCGGTGTTGGTGATCGGCGGGGGTCCTGCCGGGGCCGCGGCCGCGATCGAGGCGGCCGGTGCCGGCGCCGCGGTGACGCTCGTCGAGCGCACCGACGCGCTCGGCGGGCAGCTGCGGCTCGCCGGACTGGCGCCCGGGCACGCCGAAACCTGGGAGATCTACCGCCGCAGCACGACGGCCCGGTTGGACGCGGCCGGGGTGTCCGTTCGGCTCGCGGTGGACGGCGATCCTGCGCTCGCCGCGCGTTTTGAGCGCGTCGTGCTGGCCAGCGGGGCGCGGCCGTATGCGCCGGCTCTGGAGCTCGGCACGGCGACCACGGTCCAGGCGTGGGACGCGATCGCCGACCCAGAGGTCGTCGGCGGACCGGTGCTCGTGGCCGACTGGGGCGGTGGATGGGAGGGGCTGGATGCCGCCGAGCGCCTGGCGCGAGCGGGGATCAAGGTCACGCTGGCGTGCGCCGGAACGGTGCCGGGCGAGACGCTTCATCAGTATCAGCGCAACCTGTACCTGGCGCGCCTTGACGAACTGGACGTGACGATCCTTCATCACCACGAGCTGGCCGGCGGACCGGTCCTGCGCCATGTGTTCTCGGGGCGCACGCGCCCCCTACCCCCGGTGGCGACGATCGTGCTCGCCCAGGGACGCCAGCCGGTCGACGAGCTGTGGTCCGAGCTCACGAGCCACCCGGGAGCCGTCCGCGCGGGCGATGTCCTTGGCCCGCGGACGCTCGAGGAGGCGGTACTGGAAGGCACGATCGCCGTTCACCCTGAATGATCTGACCCCGTGCACGAAGAGATCCGTCTGCCAGGGCTCGTCACAGTCGAGCATTCCTTCGAACTCCCACTCGACCACGACGACGACGGCGGGCGCACGATCACCGTGTTCGCGCGCGAGGTCGCCGATCCCGACGGCCGCGACCGGCCCTTCCTCGTCTACCTCCAGGGCGGCCCCGGCTTCGAGGCGCCGCGGCCCACGCGCATCCCGAGCAACCCCGGATGGCTGGACCGGGCACTGACCGAGTTTCGGGTCCTGATGCTCGACCAGCGGGGAACCGGGCGCTCGACGCCGGTGGGCGCTCTCGCCGGGCTGACGGCGACCGAGCAGGCCGACTACCTGGCCCACTTCCGAGCCGACTCGATCGTTCGCGACGCCGAGTGGATCCGGCGTCAGCTCGACGTGGAGCGGTGGACCGTGCTCGGGCAGAGCTTCGGCGGGCTGTGCGTGACCACCTATCTGTCGCTGGCCCCCGAGGGGCTGCGCGAGGCGCTCATCACCGGCGGACTGCCGCCGCTGGGCCGCACCATCGACGAGGTCTACGCCCGCACCTACGAGCGCGTGCTGGAGCGAAACCGGCGATACGCGCGGCGTTATCCCAGAGACCGGGAGCGGCTGGCGGAGCTGCACGACCGGGTGCGCGGCGAGGGCGTGATCCTGCCATCCGGCGACCGCCTGAGCTGGCGGCACGCCCGCCAGCTCGGCGCGATGCTCGGCATGGCCGGTGGCGCCGAGCGGCTGCACCACCTGCTCGAGCTGCCGCCCGACTCGCCCGCCTTCCTCCACGACCTGGAGACCGAGACCGGGTTTGCTCGCAATCCGCTGTACGCGATCCTCCACGAGGCCTGCTGGGCCGACGGCGGCGCCACGCGCTGGTCGGCGCAGCGGATGCTGCCCGCCGAGTTCGAGGATCCGCTCCTGCTGACCGGGGAGCACGTCTATCCGTGGATGTTCGAGGAGCTGGCCGCGCTGGCGCCGCTGCGTGACGCCGCCTCGCTGCTGGCCGAGCGCCACTGGCCGTATCTGTATGACCCCGGCGTCCTCGCCGCCAACGTAGTGCCGGCAGCCGCCTTGATCTATGCCGAGGACATGTACGTCGAGCGCGCCTTCTCCGAGGAGACGGCCGCCCGGATTCCCGGGCTTCGCCCGTGGGTCACCAACGAGTACGACCACAACGGCCTGCGCGTCGACGGCGAGCGGATCCTCGGCCGACTGCTTGATCTCGCCCGCGACCGTGCCTGACCGGCCTTACCGCCCTGTTGCACGGCGGCCGCCGAGGAGCGCCGGCCGCCTCGGCGCGGCCGGCCGCCGACGCGCGGTCTCCAGGGGTCACGTACCATTGATCCGGGAGATCTGACAGTGGCGACCGACCCCCAGAACACGTCATCGCTGCGCGGCGCGCTTGATCGCTCCGCGCTGCGGGAGGCACTCATCCCGAGGCGTCCCGTGTTCGGCAACCCGTGGGACTCCACGGAGGACATGTTCGCCTGCTACGTCGCCGTCGGCCTGATCGACCCGCTGCTGTTGTGGGCCGGCGGCAAGCTGATGGGCGCCATCTTCGGCTTTGGCACGCACTGGCATATCGGGGTGTTCATGCTCGGCGCGCTCGTGGGCGCAGCCGGCTTCATGACGATCGTCGGCCGCGAGCGCACCCGGCTGGCCGTCGACGTGCTGGCCATCGCCGCCTGGGTCGCGCTTGGTCTGATCGTCGCGCCGATCCTGGGGCTGGCGTTCTCGCCCGTCGTCGCGGTCATCTGCTACGCGATCCTCCTCGCCGTGACCTTCGCCTACGTGATCCGCGTCGGCCAATGGGAGACCGCGTTCGTCCGGACGCTGAGCTGGCCGGTGACGTGGAGCCTGGTGGCAATCTTCTTCGCCTTCATCGCCTACCGCCTGATCCTCTACCAGTAGCCGCGACGACGTCCACCCGCCCAGACGACCGCGCATGTCAACACCTGGCCGACCCAGCCGTCGTTGACCTCGACGAGTGATCGGACCTTCTCACACGGCCCGATCATCCGGCGTTGACATCATCTGTTGTCAGATGGCGCGGCACGAACGCTCATATGCCGACGTCGTCGCCCGCTATATGTCCTCGCTCGAGGCCGACGTGAGCGAGGTGGCGCCCGGCGAGTGGGGCCTCGTGCTCGATGCGGCCGGCTATGTGCTGGACGTGGGGCTGACCATCCGCGGTCCCCTGCTGCGGGCGCAGGCGGCCGTGCTGCCACCGGGCCTGATCGATCCTCACCAGCTCCTGTACTGGAACCGCCAGGCTCCGCTCATCTGCTTCGCCGAGAACCAAGCCGGCGAGGTGTTCGTCTCAGGAGAGATCCCACTGCAGTCGCTCGACGCGGAGCTGCTCGACCGTTTCCTCGGGCTCCTACTCGCCAGCGCCACCCGCGCTCGCGAGTTCGCCATCAATAGCTAGCCTCAGGGCGCAGGAGGCGGCGACGGACCTCGAGTAGCGTGCCGTAGAGCTCCGAGACGTGGACCGCCGGGTTGTACAGCGGGCTGCCGCGGCCGTCGGTCAGGAGCCCGACCAAGGCGTCGACTGCCGCCGGGTCTGGGTCGTCGGTGATGTCGAGCAGTGCCGCCAGCTCCAGCATCTCCCCCCTGACCGCAGCGGCGCGGCGCGACAACAGGACCTCGAAACGCCGCCGGCGACCCTCCTGACGTGATCGCCGAGCCACGGTGCGCAACCCGTCGATCAGCGTGCGCTGCGTGCGCGGGCTCACGCTCGGCGCGGGCTTGCGGGATTCGGTGCGGGCGCGGCTGTCGGTGAGCGCGGCGGCGGGGCGCATCGTCATGGGCGTCGGCATCACGTGAACTCTCTCTCGGTCGGTCGGGCGGGGGTAGGCCGGGCGGCGCGGAGGCGCAACTCCGCCTCCGCGCCGGGCCCCCACAGTTCCCCGGTGCGAACGACATGGTCTCCTGCCAGGCGAGCGTCCGCATCAGGGAAAAACCTGATATTCGCGTCGCCGTGCGATCACTCACGCAGAGCTGCCGGCGGGCGCCAGGCGCCGGGTCAGCTCGCTGCGGGAGCGCACGCCCACTTTGCGATAGATCTGGCGCAGATGTGACTCCACCGTCCGTGGACTCACGAACAGGGCGCTGGCCGCCTCCTCGTATGTCGCCCCTTCGACGATCACCTGGGCGACACGGGTCTCGGCGGCGGTCAGCTCGGCCCACGGCGAGTGCTCGGCGGGCGTCCGGCGGCTGTACCCGGCCGCCGCCAGCTCGCGCTCGGCCCGTTGGGCCCAGATCGTGGCGCCGAGGGCGTGAAACGTCGCCGAGGCTCGGACCAGCTGTTCGCGCGCATCGCTGCGACGGCGCGCGCGGCGCAGGCGCTCGCCGTAACAGAGCTCGGTTCGGGCCCGTGCAAACGGCAGCGGTGCGCGGGCATGCCACTGGAGCGCGTCTTCGAAGTGCTCCTCGATCTCGGCCGCGGGCGCCAGCAGTCCACGGCAGCGGGCGGCGACGGCGTGTGCCCAGGTGCGGCCCGTGCGAGAGGCCTTCTCCTGGAGGTCCTCGAGCTCGCGCTCGGCCTGGCCGTACCGGCCCGCTCGCACGCTGGCCTCGATCATCACGTCGTCGAGGTGTTCCCAACCGGGCTCGAGCACCCACTCGCGGATGTCGACCGTCGTCTGGCTCCACACGCCGACCGCCGTCTCGTGCTCACCCAGGCTGAGCGCGAGGGACGCGAGCGCGAGCACCGGTTCGGGCTCGACCGCCCACGCGTTGAGCTGCTTGCACAGGGCGAGGCTCTCCTCAGCGTGGGCGCGGGTCTGTTCGGCGCGGCCCATCGAGGCCTCGACCTGGGCCAGGGCCGCGAGGCTCGATGCGAGCATCGCGCCGCCCACCATTTCGCGTGAGAGCTCGACGGCTTCCTCGGCCCCGGCGAGAGCCGCCGGCCAGCGTCCGAGCTCGAGGTCGACGAGGGCCCGGCCGCTGAGCGGATACGGCAGCGCCCGCACCGCTCCCTGGTCGCGCGCGCTGGTCACCATGGCCTCGAAGAGGCGCTCCGCGGTGTCGAAGCGCTCGATCGATGCGTGCAGGCAGGCGTACATCCCCGGCAACTCGGGAGCGGTGTGCCACACCTCGGGTTTCTCCACGATCGCGCCGTAGCGCTCGAACAGCTCCAACCCGGCGGCCGTCTCGGCGGAGAGCAGGAGCCCACAGCCAAGCGCCACGGCCGCCATCGCCTCGACCTCGCCTCCGACGGGCCGGGCGAGGGCAAAGGCTCGCTCGGCCGTCGCGCGATAGGCCGGGACGGGGCCGGTCATCGTCTGGGCGAGGACCGCTTCGGTCATCGCCGAGGCAGCCAGCGACCGGTCGATGTCCTGCATCGCCTCCGCGATCGCCACCAGGCGGCCGTGGGCGGCGTGCGGGCTGCCGCGCAGCATCTCCACCCGCGCGCGAATCCGCTCGCCGTGCGCGCGCAGCAGCGGATCGTCGCTGCGGCCGCGGGCGTGCTCGAGCAGCTGCAGCGCCTCGTCCCAGCGCCCGACGGCGAGCGCGTGGTCGGCGCCCGCGACCTCCCGCCGGGCCCGCTCGGACTCGCCCGGGGTGAGCCTCGCGGCGCGGTCCAAAGCGCGCAGAGCCGTCTCCGGAGCCCCGCGGCGGGCCGCCTCCAGAGCCACCTGCTCCAGCTCGGCGGCGATGTCCTCGTCGGGCGCCGCCGCCGCGGTGGCCAGGTGCCAGGCGCGGTGATCCGGCAGGCGCGCCTCCCCACCGACCCGCGCCAACGCGGTGTGGGCAGCTCGCCGGGCCGGCGCGCCGGCGGCGTGGTAGATCGCCGAGCGAACGAGGGGGTGACGCCAGGCCAGCGAACCGGCGGTGATCGAGACGAGGCCGTCGTCCTCGGCAGCGTCAAGCGCGGTCGGCGCCAGTCCGAGGATCGCCAGCGCCTGATGGATCGTGTCGGTCGCTCCCGTGTAGCTGGTGGCGGCGACGAGCAAAGCCTGCCGAGTGGGCTCCGGGAGCGCAGCCACCCGCGCCGCGAACGAGCCTTCGAGCCGTCCGCCGACGGGCAGCGGCTCGTCCAGCGCCACGCGTCCGTTGCGCTGCTCGGCGCTGAGGTTCCGGGGGATCTCGACGAGCGCCAGCGGGTTGCCGGCCGTCTGCGACCACAGCCGTCTCGCCACCACCGGGCTGACGTCGCCGGCCGCGCGGGCAACGAGCTCCAGTGCCGCGGCCTCGCCCAGGCCTTCCAGCCGCAGCTCGTCAAGGCCGGTGACGAGCGGCGTCCCGGGGTCGCCCTCGCGCACCGTGCACACGAAGGCCACCGGGTCGGACTGCATCCGGCGAGCGGCGAACAGGATCACCTCCCGCGAGCCGGCGTCGAACCACTGCAGGT
>DATAUL010000483.1:0-12802 GCA_036268255.1 Solirubrobacteraceae bacterium
CGTCGGGGGGAGACAGAGCTCGAGCGCCTGGGCGCGACCGCCCGGGCGCTGGCCGCGGCGCTCGCCGCCCACCGACAAGGAGAAGAGATGACACCCACGAGTAGGTTTGAGGACTTCGATCCCACCCGTGGTGGCGAACGCCGACACGCTGATCTGAGTCGTGTCAGTCGCCGATGACCACGTGGCCGGGATGACCGGCGACACGCGTCAGCCACGCCTCGATCGCCGGATGGGCCCGGAGGGTGAAGCCGCCCTCGGGGGCGACGTGCGTATAGGCGTACAGCGCGATGTCGGCGATCGAGTAGGCGTCGCCGACGAAGAACTCGCGATCGGTCAGGTGGGCGTCCATCGCCTCTAGGGCCGCCTCGCCGCCGCGGCGCTTGGCCTCGACCTCGGCCTCGGGGTGAGTGGTCCCCGCCTCCGCCCAGAAGCGCAGCACGGCGATGTTCGGCTCGTGGCTGTACTGCTCGAAGAACATCCACTGCAGCACCTGGGCACGCTCGAAGGCGTCGGCCGGCAGGTACTCGGTTCCCTCGGCGAAGTGAAACAGGATCGCGCCGGACTCCGCGAGCGCACGGCCGTCGTCGAGGATGAGCGTCGGCACGCGCAGGCCCGGGTTGAGCTCACCGATGACCTCCGGGCGGTCGGAGCGGTCGAACACGGAGAGCTCGCGCCGTTCGTAGGCGATGGCGAGCTTGGCGAACAGGAGCCGGACCTTGTAGCAGTTGCCCGAGATGGTGGCGTCGTAGAGGAGCATCCGGCCGTGCAGATTACGCGGCCGGGGCCGCGGCCCGCAGCTGGCGCACCGGCACCCCGCCCTTGGGGGCGAGGGTGATCATGCGGAACTGCGCGGGGGCGAGGTCCGCGTCGACTGCGGCCAGCGCGCAGCGCTCGAGCACGCGGGCCAGCACGATACGCATCTCCATGAGCGCGAAACTCGCGCCCAGGCAGCGCCGGCTGCCCCCGCCGAAGGGCAGCCACGTATAGGTGTCCGGCACATTCGCCCCACCCACCCCGAGGAAGCGCTCGGGGACGAAGCGCCCGGGTTCGGGGTACAGGTCGGCGCGGCGGTGGATGGTACGGATCGAGGGGTTGATCTCCAGCCCCACCGGGACCTCGTAGCCGTTGAGCGAGAACGGCGCGTCCTTGACCACTCGGCCCACGCCGGCGATCACCGGGCGCAGGCGCAGCGACTCCTTGACGACCGCGTCCAGGTAGTTCTCGTCGCGCTCGGCGGCCCGCTGCATCACCCGGGCGTCGTGCAGTAGCAGGTCAAACGTCCACGCCAGGCCGGTGGCCGTCGTCTCGTGTCCGGCGAGCAGCAGCGTGAGCAGCTCGTCGCGGACCTCGGCATCGCTGAGCCCGTTGCCTGCCTCGTCGCGGGAGAGCAGGAGCGCCGAGAAGACATCGTCGCGCGTCTCCAGGTCAGTTTCAGACCGGCGCCGGACGATCTCCGCGAGCAGGGTCTCGTCGACGGCCTGCTTGCGCGCCCGGAACTCACGCGCGGCCCGGCGGTCGCCCTGCCCGCGCACGAGCGCGGAGACCATCATCAGCGCGCGGCGACGAGCGAGTGGGTCGACCATGCTCCGCAGGCGGGCACGGAGCTCGTCCTGGGCGGGACCCGGCGTGTAGCCGAACACGGCTCGCAGGATGATCCGCAGCGTCAGCGATTGCATCGTCTCCAGCATCGTGAACGGCTCGCCTACCGGCCAGCTGTCGATCTCGGCATCGGCGCAGTCGCGCATTGTCTCCGCGTGGGCGAGCAGCTGCCGGCCGTGGAACGACGGCAGCATCAGCCGCCGGTGGCGCAGGTGCTCGGCGCCGTCGAGCAGCAGCACGGAACGCTGGCCGAGGATCGGGCCCAGGAGCGCGTTGGCCTCGCCGGCGTGCAACTGTTCGGTTGATCCCTGAAAGACCTGTTTGACGAGCTCAGGGGCGAACACCATCACGAAGCGCTCGTCGAACACGGTGCGCAAGGTGACGGCGTCCCCGTAGCGACGGCGCATCGCCTCGAGAAAGCGTGTTCCGAAGAGCATGAACCCAGCCGTCTGCAGCACGGGGTGAAGCCGGGGTCCCGGGGGCAGGGACGTCGTGACGCTCATCGGGCACCACCCGCCTGGGACGCGGCCGCGCGCTCGCCGAGGTCGGCCAGGGTCAGCGGCTGGGCCGGCGGCTCAGCGATGATCTGTCGACTGCTCACCCCCAGCTCGCTGTCGACGTGGAGCAGCTCTCCCGAGCGCAGCGGCCGCCAGCTCGGATCGTCGTCCATACGCTCGGTGGCGACGACCACCGCCGGGCGGTCGCTCAGCGCCTCGGAACGCACGCGGATGCGGTCGGTGCTGGCGTGGCGCAGGGCGCCGCCGCCGGCCTCGCGCTGAAGGACGAACAGGTCGTGCGTGTCGGGATAGCGCAGCGCCCACAGATCGGATGCGGTAACGAGCACGCAGTTGATCGACAGCACCGGGACGTTGCCGGCGACCCAGCGAGCGGCGGCGGCGATCCCGGCGCCGACGTCGTCGGTATCGGTCCGCTCTATCTCCCGGGTGATGAGCGCGAAGAAGCGCTCGGAATCGGTCTCGCCCTGCACCAGTCCGCCGGCCTCGCCCAGCTCGGCTTCCAGGCGCTCGAGATCGCCGATCACGCCGTTGTGGGCGAACAGCCGCCCGTCCCGCTCGAACGGGTGCGTGTTGGGCATCGTCAGCTTGCCGCTCGAGGCGTAGCGGACGTGGGCGACAAACGTGCGCGACTCCAGGTCGCGGGCGCCCTCGGCGAACCGGCGATCCTCATAGGCGGCCAGCGGCTGCTTGTCGACCACCGGACTGCCGCCGGCGTCAAACGTGCCGATCCCCGCGCCGTCTGGCTCGCGGCGGCTCTGCTGCTGAAGCGAGTCGGGCGCCTGCAGCAGCCAGAACGTCGCTCGCACGGGCTCGGGACCTCCGCTCATACCGAACAGCCGGCACATTGCACGCGACCTTAGCTGTCCACGGGGCGCTGTCAGAGTAATTTCAGGCTTGCCTGCGATCTTGGACTCGTCACACGAAAGGCGGAGTCTTTGAGATGAAATTCCTACGCACAGCTTCAACCGGTCGTCTTCTGGCCACGATCGTCGGCTTCATCGCCGCGGTCGCGGCCGGCACGGCCATCGCGGTCGCCGCCACCGGCTCGGGCCCGGTGCCCAAGCCCCAGCCGCTCCCCAACGCCATTCACCAGGGCCTGAGCGCGCCCGCCGTCAAGGGGATCACGGCCAACATCAGCTTCACCAACAACCTGATCGATTCCTCGGACTTCACCGGCGACAACAAGGATCCGATCCTTCAGGGCGCCAGCGGGCGCCTGTGGCTGGCGGGCGACCGCCGTCTGCGGATCGAGCTTCAGTCCGGCAACGGGGACACACAGGTCGTCCTTAACGGCACCTCGTTCTGGATCTCCGATCCGACGTCGAACACGGTCTACGAGGGCACGCTGCCGGCTGACAAGAGCGATAAAAGCGACAAGAGCGACAAGGCCTCGGGCGTTCCGTCGATCGCCAAGATCCAGTCCGAGCTAACCCGCCTGATGAACCGCGTCAACCTCAGCGGCGCGCAGCCCACCGACATCGGCGGCCAGGCCGCCTACAAGGTGACGATTTCGCCCAAGCACGACGGAGGGCTGCTGGGCTCGGCCCAGGTTGCCTGGGACGCGCTGAAGGGTGTGCCGCTCGAGGTCGGGATCTACGCCCGCGGTAACAGCACGCCCGTGCTGGACCTCAAGGCGACGAACATCTCCTACGGTGCGGTCCCGGCGTCCGATTTCTCGGTCTCGCCGCCGAGCGGCGCCAAGGTGGTCAAGATCTCGACCGCGGGCAAGTCCGCAGCGGCCGGCAAGGCTGAGAGGGCAAGCAGGGCCGGCAAGCACACCAAGCACGCGCAGGTCTCCGGCGAGGCCGCCGTGGCCAGCCGCGTGCCGTTCACCCTGGCGGCTCCCAACTCGCTGGTCGGGCTGCCGCGTCACGACGTCTCGCTGCTGGATGCCGGCGGCAAGCCGGGGGCGATCGTCACCTACGGCCAGAACCTCGGCGGAATGGTCGTCATCGAGCAGAAGGCCGACTCGGCCCAGTCCGCGAAGACGAACACGAGCGGCGGTCCCAGCGGGCTGAGCCTCCCGACGGTGTCGATCAACGGCTCGACCGGCCAGGAGCTCTCCACCGCGCTGGGCACGGTCGTCCGCTTCACCCGCGGCGGCGTCGCCTACACGGTGCTCGGCTCGGTGCCGGCCGCCGCGGCCGAACAGGCCGCGCGGGCGCTGGCGCCGTGACCGAAGACGCGCCGCCGATCGAGGTCCGCGGCCTGGTCAAGCGCTACGGCGAGCTGACCGCGGTGGCCGGCGTGGACCTCACGGTCCGCGCCGGCGACGTGTACGGCTACCTCGGACCCAACGGGGCCGGCAAGACGACGTCGCTGCGGATGATGCTCGGGCTGATCACCCCGACCGCGGGGACGATCCGGCTGTTCGGAAAGGATCCGACGCAGAGCGTGCACGCGCTCGCGGGGGTGGCCGGATTCGTCGAGGCGCCGACCTTCTATCCGTACCTGACGGCCCGGCGCAACCTTCAGATGATGGCCGCCTTCGACGGCGGCGACGCGCGTGACCGGGTCATCGATGCGCTGGAGACGGTCGAGCTGACCGGCCGAGCCGACGACCGCGTCGGCGGCTACTCGCACGGCATGCGCCAGCGGCTGGGCATCGCGGCCGCGCTGCTGCGTGATCCCAAACTGCTGTTGCTCGACGAGCCGGCGACCGGCCTGGATCCGGCGGGCATGCGGGACATGCGTCTCCTGATCCGGCGGCTCGCCGACCAGGGCATGACCGTGCTGCTCTCCAGCCATCTCATGAACGAGGTGGAGGAGCTGTGCAACCGCGTGGCGATCGTGCGCTCGGGGCGGATCGTCTACGAGGGCGAGATCTCGGCGCTCAAGCGCGGGGCGAGCACGGCCTATCGGCTGGAGACGACCGACGACGACCGCGCGCTAGCCGTGTGCCGGGCGCAGGCGGGGATCGTCGACGTCAAGCGCGAGGCCGGCCACATCACCTTCAGTGCCGACGAGGCCGCGGTGGCTCCGCTGTCACAGGCGCTCGTCGAGTCCGGCGCGCTGATCCGGGCGATGGCGCCGCAGACGGTGACCCTGGAGGATCTCTTCTTCTCCTTCACCGAAGGCGACGCCGTCCAGGAGCCGGCCGCCACGGCCGACGCCGCGGTGACGACGACGCAGGTAGCCCACTGATGCCGGGCGTGGCGACCGTCTACCGCTGGGAGCTGTTCAAGCTCCGTCATCAGAAGCGCACCTACCTCGGCCTCGGGATCGCGATCCTCGTCCCGATCCTGTTCGTCCTCGCCGTCCACCTGCGCCGCCATCACGAGCGCGGCGGCGGCTTCGCCTTCTCGGACTATGTCGACAAGAGCGGGCTGGCCATCCCGCTGGTCGTCCTGCTGTTCGGGGCGATCTGGCTGTTTCCATTGATCGCCGCGCTCGTCGCCGGCGACATCTTCGCCTCCGAGGACCACAACGGCACGCTGAAGACGATCCTCACCCGCTCGCTGGAGCGCTGGCAGCTGTTTGTCGGCAAGACGCTCGTGGCGGCCAGTTACGCAGTGTTCGCGATCCTGTTGTGCGGCACGGTCGCGGTGATCGCCGGCAGTCTGCAGTCGGGGTTCAATCCGCTGCAGAGCCTCTCGGGGACGATCGTCTCCGCGCCCAAGGCGCTCGCGCTCGTCTACGTCAGCCTGCTGCTTTACCTGATCCCGATCGCCGCGATCGTGTGCATCGGGCTGCTGCTGTCGTCAGTCACGCGCAACAGTGCGGCCGCGGTGGTGGGCACGTTGATGGTGTCGCTGCTGTTTCAGTTGATCGGCATCCTCCCCGGCCTGGGCGGGCTGCAGCCCTACCTGCTGAGCACGCAGTTCAACGCCTGGCAGGGGTTGCTGCGCACGCCGATCGACTGGAGTCCGATCATCCAGGCCGTGTGGGTGTGCGCGATCTACGCCGCGGCCGCGATCGGAACGGCGTTCCTCGTCTTCATCCGGCGCGACGTCGCGGGTGGCTGACACGGAGTCAGGGCTCCCAGCCGAGCGCGTGCTGGTCGTCGACGATGACCCGCCGCTGCGACGGATGCTGGCGCGCACGCTGAGCGCGGAGGGCTTCGCGGTCACGGTCGCCGCCGACGGGGGAGCCGCGCTTGTGGAGGTGCAGCGCTCCGCGCCCGACGTGATCGTGCTCGACGTGGCGATGCCGGCGATCGACGGCCTGTCGGTGTGTCGCCGCTTGCGCGGCAAGGGCCTGCCGACGCCGATCCTGATGCTCACCGCGCGCGACGCCGTCGCCGACCGGGTGGCCGGCCTGCAGGCGGGCGCCGACGACTACCTCGTCAAGCCGTTCGCCGTGCCTGAGCTGGTCGCCCGGCTGCGCGCCCTCACGCGCCGGGGGCGCGCCACCGACTCCGTGCTCACCTATGCCGACCTCACCCTCGACGTGGCCGCGCGCAGTGCCACCCGCTCCGGAGGCCCGATCGAGCTCACCGGCCGCGAGGCGGCCCTGCTCGAACTGCTGCTGCGCGAGAGCGGGCGCACGGTGACCCGCGACCGGGCGCTCGACGAGATCTGGGACGGCGCCGCCGAGCCCAACGTCGTCGATCGCTACATCACCCGCCTGCGGCGCAAGCTCGGCGACCCGCCGCTGATCCGCACGCTGCGCGGGACCGGCTTTCAGTTACGTGCTTGACCGGGGATTCGGCAGAGCCAAATCCCCCAGCGCGGCCCGAGCTACCGGCTGACGAGCAGTTCGTGCACCCCATCCTCGGTGACGGGCCCGCTGAACAGAAAGCCCTGCGCGCCGTCGCAGCCGAGCTCGCGCAGGTGGGCCAGCTGCACGTCGGTCTCCACGCCCTCGGCGATCACCGTCAGCCCGAGCGCATGTCCGAGCTCGACGACCGCTCCGACCAGCGCCGAGTCGTCGGTCTCGGCGTCCAGGGCGGCGACGAAGCTCTGGTGGATCTTGATCATGTCGATGGGCAGCGCGCGCAGGCTCTGGAGCGACGAATGGCCCATGCCGAAGTCGTCGAGCGCCAGGTTGACACCGAGCGCGTGGAGCGCGGTCAGGATGCCGCCGACGGCGATCGGGTCCTGCTGCACGGTGTCCTCGGTGACCTCGAGCCAGAGCACGCCGGGAACGGCTCCGGCGGTCTGCAGCGCGCGTTCGAGGTTGGAGACCAGGTCGGGCCGGGCGAGCTGGCGGCTGGAGAGGTTGACCGAGATCGTCATCCCCGGGCGCGACTGGCGCCAGCGACTCACCTGTCCGAGCGCCTGCTCGATCACCCACTCGCCGATCGGCAGGATCAGCCCCGTCTCCTCGGCGAGCGGCAGGAACTCGCTCGGCTCGAGCAGGCCCCGTTCGGGATGCTGCCAGCGCACGAGCGCCTCGAAGCCGACCAGTCCGGTATCTCCGTTGATCGAGACGCGCGGCTGATAGTGGACGCGCAGCTGCGACGTCGCCACCGCGGTGCGCAGCGCCGCCTCCAGCGCCGAATGCTGCACGGCGCGGCGTCGCGGGCGGTCGTCGAAGAGCTCAAACCGCGAGCCGTCCGCCTCCTTGGCCCGGTACATGGCCGCATCGGCGTCGCGGATCGCCTCATCGAGCGAGATCGAGGGATCGGTCACCACCGAGATCCCGATGCTGACCGTGACCGTGACCTCGCTGTCGCCCAGCATCAACGGCAGGCACGCCGATTGGGTGATGCGCTCGGCGATGAGCATCGCCTCGTCGTCGTTCTCCAGACCCTCGAAGAGGAAGGTGAACTCGTCGCCGCCGTAGCGGGCGACGGTGTCCATCGGGCGCAGCAGGCCGCGGAAGCGTTCGGCGAGGACGGTCAGCAGCAGGTCTCCGGCGCCGTGCCCCAGCGTGTCGTTGACCTCCTTGAACGAGTCGACGTCGAGAAACAGCAGGCACACGGCGGTGTCGGTGCGCCGCGAGCGGTCCAGCGCGACGCTGAGCCGGTCGAGGAACAGGGCCCGATTGGGCAGCTCGGTCAGCGGGTCGTGCAGCGCCTGGCGGGCGAGCTCCACCTCCGCGTGCTTGCGCTCGACGGCATAGCGGACCGCCCGGCCAAGCGTTGCCGGCGTCAGCTCGTCGGCGAGCAGGTAGTCCTGGGCGCCGGCACGAACCGCCTCGACGCCGAGCCCGTCGTCGTGGTCCTCGGCGAGCACGATGATCGGCGTGGTCGGGGCCGACCCACTCAGCTGCTGGAGGGCGTCGAGCGGCCGGGCGCGGTCGCGCGGCAGGTCGAGCAGGACGCACGTGGCGCCGTGATCGGCCAGCTCCTGCGCGGCGTCGACTATGTTCTGCGCCTGCGTGACGAGCAGCCCATGCGGCCAGGCAGCCCGCAACATCTCGACGATCATCATCGCCGAGCGTGGGTTTTCTTCTATGAGCAAAACTCTTGCGGGCTTGCTTGCCCCCTGGGGATCCTGTGTCACCTTGCTGCCAACCTCCGTGTCACCGATGACAAGATCTAGGGAGAGATTGTAGCTTTCGTGAGGGAAAGCGTCGCAGCCGATGCTTAGTCCCCGCGGGGCGGGGCCAAAATGAGGTTCGTGGGCTCGCTGCGCGCCCGGATCGCGCTCGCCGCGGGGGCCGCGATCCTCGCCGCCGTCGTCCTGTTCGCGGTGGTCACGGTGCTCCTCGTCAATCACCAGCTGCGCGGCTCACTCGACACCGCCCTGCGCCAGCGCGCGCTCCAGGTCGCCCAGCTGGCGATCTCCGCACCGGCCGTGCTCAACAGCCCCGGAGCCCTGGAGGGGCCGTCCTCGGGACGCCAGATCGTGGTGCAGGTGCTCGATGCCCACGGCCGGCTGGTCGCCCGCTCGCTCGCGCTCGGCGCCCAGCTGCTGCCTCAGGACGCGCTCGAGCGCGCCGCTCGTCTCCACGGCCGGGCCGGCGTGGAGACGGTCGACGTCGGTGGACGGCCGTTGCGCATGTTCGCCGCGCCGATCGCCGACGCCGGCACGCCCGCATCGGGCGGGGTGGTGCTCGTCGCCTCCGACACCTCGGACATCGCCCATACGACGGGGAGCCTCGGGGCGGCGGTGGCCCTCAGCGGCGCCGGGGTGGTGGTCCTGGCCGCGATCGCGGCGGCGGCGCTGACCCGGCGCGGGCTGCGACCGCTCAGCCGGCTGGCCGACGCCGCCGGCGAGATCGAGCGCACCGCGGATCCCTCACGGCGGCTGCCGGACCCCGCTCTGGCCGATGAGGTCGGCCAGCTGACCGGCGTGCTCAACCGAATGCTCGCGTCGCTCGAGCAGGCGGGCGCCGCCGAGCGGCGCTTCCTCGCCGACGCCTCGCACGAGCTCCGGACGCCCGTCACCGCGCTGCTCGGCAACGTCGACTACGCGGCGCGCCACGGCGCCGACGCGGAGGTCCTGGCCGACCTCCGTCACGACGCCGAGCGGCTGGCGCGTCTTGTCGACTCGCTGCTCGTCCTCGAACGGGCCGGGGCGTCGGGCGGCGGCGTGCGCGAGCCGGTGGCGCTCGACGAGCTCGCGCGCTCGGTCGCGGCCGAGCGCGTCGTGCTGGGGACGATCGACGCGGTGCGGGTCTCGGGCGACCGGGCGGCCCTGGCGCGGGCGGTGGCCAACCTCGTGGAGAACGGCCTCGTCCACGGTCCGGCGGACGGGGTGGTGACGGTGAGCGTCGACCGGGAGGGCGAGCGTGCCCGGGTGACCGTCCGCGACCAGGGGCCGGGCCCCGACCCGGCCGAGCACGAGCAGCAGTTTCAGCGTTTCTGGCGCGGCGATCGGGCCTCGGAGCGTCCCGGCGCCGGGCTGGGGCTCTCGATCGTCGCCGCGATCGCCGCTCAGCACTCCGGGCAGGTCCTCGTCGACGGCTCGGCGTTCACGCTCGAGCTGCCGGTCGCCGATTAGGTCTCGCCCCGCCCCTCAGCCGGCCGGGAGGCGTCCTGGGGGGCGGATCTCGCCGGGTTTTTCGTCGTCGCGATGCTCGCGCAGCGTCTTCTGCCACCAGCCGACCGAGCGCCAGCGACCGTGCTTGTACGCGATGTCGCGATACACGCCGACCGCGATGAAACCCAGCGATTCGTGCAGGCCGACCGAGGCGTCGTTGGGCACGGTGATGCCGGCGCACGCGTCGTGGTAGCCCTGGCGGGCGAGCAGCTCGAGCAGCGGCTGATACAGGGCCCGGCCGATCCCGCGGCGCTGGTGGTCGCCGGCGACGTAAACGGTGACGTCGGCCGACCACCGGTAGGACGCGCGCTCGCGGTGTTGGGAGCCGTAGGCGTAGCCGACGACGTGTCCGTCGAGCTCGGCGACCAGCCACGGCCAGTTGCGCGCGATCGCCCGCATGCGGTCGGCGATCACGTGGGGCTCGGGCACCTGCTCCTCGAGCGAGGCGACGCCGTCACGGACCGAGGGCGCGTAGATGGCCGCGCAGGCAGGCGCGTCGCGGTCGGGGTCGGCGTGGCGGATCAGCACCGCGGCGGATCGTCCCAGTCGTCCGCCTCCAACGCCGTCCGGATCATGTCCACGATCCGATCGTCGGGGGCGGACTCCACGTCCAGCGTGGCCGCGGCCACCAGCGACAGCGACGAGGTCAACAGCAGGCCCGGCGCGGAGCGCGCCTCCGCCAGCGCGATCGGCCGCTCGGCTGCCTCCAGGCCCAGCGATGGCGCCAGTGCGAGCAGGCGGGCGCGCGTGACGCCCGCCAGCAGCCGCCCATCGGCCGGCGGGGTGCTGATCCGTCGCCCCTCCAGCAGCCACACGTTGGCCCACGCCGCCTCGAGCACCGAGCCATGCTCGTCGACCACCAGCGGCACGTCCGGGCCACCGCCGAGCGCTGCGCGGTCGCGCCACTTGTGCGCCCCGTGACCGCTCGGGATCGTCACCGGCACGCACGTGAACCGGCGGGGCCGGCCGCTCAGCACGGTCGTCTCCAGCGACACGCTCAACGCGCCGTTCGCCGGGATCGCGTCGACCCGCAGCCGGTGCGCGCCGCTCAGCCCTGACGCCCGCCGGCGCACGGCGTCGGACAGCCGGTCGGGCAGCACCAGTCCGTACAGCTCGTCGACCGAGGTGGCCATCCGGTCAAGGTGGCGCCGGAGCGCCTGGAGGCGACCGTCACGCACGAGCAGCGTTTCGAACACTCCCTGCGACGGGTCGGGCACCTCAGGGCACCCGTGGTGCGACGACGACAGAGGAGTCAACGGCAGCCGCGATCGGACGCGCCTTGACGAGCGCCTCCTCGAGCTCGGCCTCAGGATCGGAGTCCGCGACGATCCCGCCGCCGACACCGAGCCACAGGTGGCGATCGCGCAGCTCCAGCGTGCGGATCGCGACGCTGAGCTCGAGTCCCGCCACCGGGCTGGCGAAGCCAATCGCGCCGGTGTAGACCTCGCGGCCGGTGAGCTCTGACTCGGCGATCACGCGCAGCGCCTGCACCTTCGGGGCCCCGGTGACCGAACCGGGCGGGAACGTCGCCCGCAGCACGTCGCCGTTGCCCACCCCGGGGCGCAGCCGGCCGCGGACGCGCGAGACGAGATGCCAGACCCCCGGGTGGGCCTCGGGGGTCGGGTAACGCGGCGCCGTCACCGTGCCGTAGGCCGACACCCGTCCCAGGTCGTTGCGCATCAGGTCGACGATCATCACGTGCTCGGCGGCGTCCTTGCCCGACTGCTCGAGCTGCGCGAGCGCGGCCGTGGCGATGGTCGGATCCGCGTCGCGGGGAGCGGTGCCCTTGATCGGCGCCGTGACGACTTCGTCTCCGATGCGCCGCAGGAACAGCTCGGGGGAGAGGCTGGCGATCGCGCCGTCGGGCGTGTCGAAGCTCGCCCCGTAGGCCGGCTCCACGCGCGTCAGCGCTCGCGCCAGCAGCTCGGCAGCGCTGCCGTCGAAGTGGCCGTCGAGCCGCACACAGAGGTTCGCCTGAAAGATCTCGCCGGCGGCGATCCGCGCGCGGCACGCGGCGACCGCCTCGATGTGATGAGCGGCAGCCGCCTGCTCGAGCTGTAGCGGCGACACGCGATGGTTGAGCGGTGGCGGCTCCCGGTCGAGCAGCGCCTGAAGGTGGCGCCGGCGCGCGGTCAGCTCGGCGCGGCGCGCCGGCGTGGCGAGCGCCTCGAACCACCACTGCCCGTCGTCGTCGCGACGCAGCACGTGGTCGTAGTAGGCGAGGTGGAACTCGGGCATCGGCACGGGACGCGGGGGCCCGGCGGGAACGCGCTCGACACGGGCTCCCAACCGGTAGCCGAGCCAGCCGAACCAGCCGCCGCCGACGGCTCCCGACGGCGGGGGGGCGGCACGGTGGACCGGCGGCAACCGGTCGAGCACGGCGAACGGATCCTCGTCCTCGCCGGCCACCGCGACCGGCGCGGAACCGAGGATCGCGCCGCCGCCCGCCCACAGGCCGGCGAGCGCGAACGGCATCGGCTCGGCGGCCAACCGCGCCAGCGCCTCGCCGGGCGACACGGTGAGCGGCAATCGCTCGCGGATGAACGTGGCCGTCGGCGGCGCCGATAACGTGTTGACGGTCACCCCGTCAATCCTGTACGAATTCGTCCAATGACTGCCACATTAATCGACGGCAAGGCCGTCTCCCAGCAGGTGCGCGCCGAGGTGCGCGAGGAGGTCGAGGCGTGGTTGGCCGACGGCGGCCGGCGGCCCGGTCTCGCGACGGTGCTCGTCGGCGAGGACCCCGCCTCCGCCGTCTACGTCCGCAACAAGCAGAAGGCGTGCGCCCAGGTGGGGATCGAGGGTTTCGCCCAC
>DATAUL010000484.1:0-1620 GCA_036268255.1 Solirubrobacteraceae bacterium
GGGCGGGAGCGCCGGGGGTTGCGCATGGTGCGAGCGGGTAGGCGCGCTCAGAAACCATCAAGGAGATCTCATGCCGAAGGTTCCCGCCAAGGTGACTGATGACGCGATCAAGGTCCGTCAGCTCTCGCACTATCAATTCAGCTGGGTAGCCGGTGAGCCCAAATCCGAAGGCACCTTCACGCTTCAGCTGGTCCTCGACGAAGGCGCGTGGGAAGAGGTGGTGACGACGACCGCCGAAGACGCCGAGGTTCTGCAGGGGCTGCTCGGACGATCCGACACCGTTTATTACGATATCGACCGGCGGACTTTGATGTTCGGAACCCGTCCGCCGGGGTCCTGAGGATCAAGTGGGATTGTTCGCGGGATGCGTGGAGGGTCTGCTAGGCAATTCGGCCTGAGTTAGGTGCGTGTGGGCAGCCGGTCTCCCTAAACGAAAGTTGCCTCGGCACATGTTGGGTCGTGACGGCCATCTCCGTTGGACCATTGGCTACGGCAGCGTCGAATCATCGATGTAACGGATCGGAGCGGTCGGCGTCCTCGCCGCGCTCGGCTCCCGCGTCGTCGAAGATCAGGTCGAGCGTGCGCCCACCGAGGTGACGCTCGACGATGAGGCGATCCGCGGCCACCTGACGCGTGACGAGGTCGCGGCACGCCACCGGGGAGCGGCGACACGACCCCCCGCACAGCCGGAAGCGGGGTCGGGTTGGCGATCGTCGCGCCTCAGCCCGGCCGAAGGGCTGGCCGCGAAAAACTCGCGGCCAGCCCAGACTCAGCGGCCATCATGACGCCGTCTAGTCGTTGGCACCGACCACCTTGAAGGCGCTGGTGACGAAGATGTGATGGGGCCAGTTGACGCCGATGCAATGGACCTCGTACTCGCCGTTGCTCAGGCGCACGACTCGGTCGACGACGCCGCCGGCGTACGAGGTCAACGCGGCTTCGGTGGCCTTGGTCGCGGCGGTGCCACTGACGATCGTGCCCGACCCCTGCTTGTAGCTGGCCGGGATCTGACCCGCGCTCTTGGACTCGCTCTGGTTAGGACTCTTGAACGCGATCACGTTCGCCGACGCCTTCGAAAGATCGATCGCAGGTCCCACGATGACCTGAGACGCGGTGATCGTCGTACTGTTGACCTTGCCGAGGACGAGGACGGTCTTGCCCTTGGTGACGGCGCTCGCCACCGACTTTTTCGTGCCCTTGTCATAGGCGGTCGATGAGGTCTCCTTGACGGTGAACTTCTCACCGGTCGGGCTCGACACGGTAAAGCTCGAGGCCGACACGCCGGTGACCTTGCCGACCGATCCGCCGGCAGCGTTCGTCGACCGGGCGTTAGACCCCCCGCCGGACCTGGGGGAACTGGTTGAGGTGCTGGCCTGCGTCGCGGTGGCCGATGAGGTTGTGGCAGCGGCCGAGCTCGACGTACCGCCACACGCCGCGAGCCCGACCCCGAGCGCAGGAACGCACAGCGCGATCCCGACCCCCAGGACGCGCCGGCGACCTAGCCTGGAGCGGCCGGACCGCTGCTGAGATATTGCACGCGACTCATCGTGGCGGCTTGTGTTGCTGGGACTGTTCATATCTGCTGCGCTCCAATCTGTTAGCTGGACAATCTGAGGCGTG
>DATAUL010000485.1:0-8980 GCA_036268255.1 Solirubrobacteraceae bacterium
CGGCGAGGTGGAGATCACCCGCATGGTGTCCGTCTACGACGTCGGCCGGGCGATCAATCCGCTGCTCGTCGAGGGCCAGATCGAGGGCGGGGCGATGATGGGCGTCGGACTGGGTCTGCTGGAGGAGTCCTATCCCCACTACCCCTCGGTCGAGCACCGCGGCGAACAGTTCGGCTCGTATCTCGCGCCGACGATCGAGCTGCTGCCCGACCTGGAGAACGTCATCCTCGAGAATCCCTCCGTCGACGGTCCGTTCGGCGCCAAGGCGATCGGCGAGATGGCCAACAACGCCCAGCCGCCGGCAATCGCGGCCGCGATCCACGACGCGGTCGGCGTATGGGTGACCCAGATGCCGGCCTCGCCCGAGCGGGTGCTGCGCGCGATCAAGGCCCAGGCCGAGCCCCGGCGCGAGGGCAAGCGGGTCATCTTCGATGATGAGCTCTCGCTGCGCACGGTGACGAGCAACGGCGGCGCCGGCTTCCTGGATCGGCCATGAGCAACTCGCCCTTTCAGTCGTGGGACGGCCGCAGCTCACTGTCGCTGTTTCCCCGCGTCAACCTGCGGTCGATCGCCGGCGAGCAGATCCTCTTCTGTCAGGTCAGCTACGAGCCGGGCGCCGACGTGCCCGCCCACGCCCACGAGGATTCCGAGCAGGTCATGTGGATCACCGGCGGCTCGCTGGAGATGACCATCGGCGGTGAGACGCAGACGGTCGGCGAGGGCGACTGCGTGGTCATCAACCGTGGAGTTATGCATTCACTGCACTCGGATCCCGGCTGCACGTTCCTCGAGGCCATGTCGCCCGTCCCGCGCGATCATGTGGCCGACCCCGAACGTGACCTGGTCCTCGGCGCCGACGGCGACAGCCGGTACGTCGAGCACTAGCTTCAACGCTTCACCCCCAACCCCCCGAACAAGGAGGCGCCGTGCCGATCGTAGAGATCAAGCTGTTCGACAGCCGCATCAACGACGAGACCGTTCCGCAGCTCATCCAGAAGGTGACCGACGCGGTCGTCGAGTGCACTAGCGAGGCCATTCGCGATGAGACTTGGGTCGTCGTGCAGGGCCTGCCCCCGAAGCAGTGGGGCGTCGGCGGGAAGCCGCTGGGGTGACCACCGGTCGCTTCGAGCGGCGCGCGGCCCTGGTCACGGGAGGCGCCGGCGACATCGGCGGTGCCGTCGTCGCACGTTTGCAGGCCGGCGGTGCCCGCGTGGCGACGCTGGACCTGCAGCCGTCCCCCGCCGAGGGCGTGCTGTCGCTGACCGGCGACGTGCGCGAGTCCGCCGACGTCGACCGGGCGGTGGCCGACGCCGAGTCAGAGCTCGGCCAGCTCGGCATCCTGGTCTGTGCCGCCGGCGTGACCGGCGACTCGCTGGCCACCGTCGACGTCGGGGACGACGAGTGGCGCCGGGTGCTGGCGATCAACTGCGACGGCGTGTTCTGGGCCAACCGGGCCGCCGCGCGGGTGATGGTCCCGCGCCGCTACGGGCGGATCGTCAATGTGGCCTCGATCGCCGGCAAGGAGGGCAACCCGATGGCCGGCGCCTACTCGGCTTCCAAGGCAGCGGTGATCGCCATGACCAAGTCGATCGGCAAGGACCTCGCCCAGACAGGAGTGCTCGTCAACTGCGTCACCCCGGCGGTGATCGACGGTCAGATGCTCGGCGACATGAGCGAGGAGCACGTCGCCTACATGGTCAGCCGGATCCCGATGGGCCGGATGGGCCAGCCCGACGAGGTGGCGGCGCTGATCGAGTACCTGGCCTCGGAGGACTGCACGTTCTCGACCGCGGGCGTGTTCGACGTCTCCGGCGGTCGAGCCACTTACTAAGGAGCTTTCAGGTTGTCAGACACGATCACCGGCGCCCCGGCCGCCAACTTCATCGCCGGCCGATGGACGCCCAGCCAGAGCGGCTCGGTCTACGAGCGCCACAACCCGTGGCGGCCGAGTGAGGCGTTGGGTGAGTTCCCCAGTTCCGACGCCGCTGACGTGGCCGCGGCGGTGACGGCCGCCCAGGGAGCGCGGCGCGACTGGGCACGCCTGCCCGCCGCCGCCCGCGGCGCCTACCTGAGCAAGGCGGCCGACGCGATCGAGGCCCGCCAGGAGGAGATCGCTCAGGACATGACGCGAGAGATGGGAAAGCCGCTGCGCGAGTCCCGCGGAGAGGCCGGACGGGCGGCCGCGATCCTGCGCTTCTTCGCCGGTGAGGGCCTGCGCCCGGTGGGTGCGCTGTTCGAGCAGTCGGCGAGCGGCGCGCTCGTCTACACCCGCAGGAGGCCGGTGGGGGTGGTCGGTTTGATCACCCCATGGAACTTCCCGATCGCGATCCCCACCTGGAAGACCGCGCCGGCGCTGGCCTACGGCAACACCGTGGTCATGAAGCTCGCTCAGGACGCGCCGCTCACCGGCCTGCACCTGGCGGCCGCCTTCGACCAGGCGGGGCTGCCCGAGGGAGTGCTGAACATCGTCATCGGCCGAGGGGCGGCGGCGGGCGAGCCCCTGATCGGCGCAGAGGCGGTTCGAGCGGTCTCGTTCACCGGTTCGGTGCCGGTCGGCCTCGGGGTCCGCGAGCAGGCGACGGCGGCCGGCAAGCGGGTGCAGCTGGAGCTCGGCGGCCACAACCCGCTGATCGTCGCGGGCGACGCCGCTGTGGACGCGGCCGTGACCGCCGCCTACGCGGGCGCGTACTGGTCGGCCGGCCAGAAGTGCACTGCCACCCGGCGCATGTACGTGCAGTCGGGCGTCTACGAGCAGTTTCGCGGGCGGCTGCTGGCGCGGATCGCCGAGGGAAAGATCGGTGATCCGGCCGATCCGGCGACCGAGGTCGGGCCGCTCGTCAACGAGAAGCAGTTCGAGGAGGTCCTGGCCGGGATTGAGCGGGGCCGCGACCAGGGCGGTACGGTCCTGGCCGGCGGCGAGAGGGCCGACGATGAGGGCTACGTGATCGCCCCGACCCTGTTCGAGGACGTCGCCGACGACGCGTTTCTGTCGTGCGAGGAGGTGTTCGGACCGGTCAGCTCGCTGTACCGCTTCGACACGATCGACGAGGCGATTCAGCGGGCCAACGCGGTGCGCTTCGGCCTCTCGGCCTCGGTGTTCACGACGAACCTGCGCACCGCCCGGCAATGCGTCGACGAGCTGGAGGCGGGGATCCTGCACGTCAACTCGCAGACCGCCGGGGCCGATGTCCACGTACCCTTCGGTGGGACCAAGGACTCGGGCTTCGGTCCCCACGAGCAGGGGTCGGCGGCGCACGAGTTCTACACCGAGGAGATCACCGTCTACCAGGATGTCTGACGAACGCTGGCTGATCACGGGAGCGCTGGGCTGCATCGGCGCGTGGGCGTGCCGTCAGCTCGTGCGCGAGGGTAACGACGTCGTCGCCTACGACCTTGGCGACGACACTCGCCGGCTACAGCTGGTGATGGATTCCGGCGAGCGCTCGTCGGTTCGCCTCGTCAGCGGGGACATCACCAACCTGGAGGGTCTGGCAGGCGTCGTCTCGCGCGAGCGGATCACGCACATCGTGCACCTGGCGGCGCTGCTGCTGCCGATCGCCAAGGCCGACCCTCCGCGCGGGGCGCTTGTCAACGTCGTCGGCACGGTCAACGTGTTCGAGGCTGGGATCCGCGGTGACGTGCAGGGCGTGGCCTATGCCAGCTCGGCGGCGGCCTACGACCGCGCGGACGGGGTCCATGTGGCTGAGGACGCCGACGGCCACCCGCTCAACCACTACGGCGTCCACAAGCTCGCCAACGAGGGGGCGGCTCGCGTTTACTGGCACGACGCCGGCCTGGCCAGCGTGGGGCTGCGGCCACACGTCGTCTACGGTCCGGGGCGCGACCACGGGATGACCGCCGGCCCGACGCTGGCGATCGCCGCCGCGGTGGCCGGCGAGCCCTACGAGGTCCCGTTCGGCGGCCGCGCGCAGTTCCAGTACGCACCGGACGTGGCGGGCAAGTTCATCGCCGGAGCGCGCGCCTGCGCGGCGGACCGCGGTGCGCCGGTGCGCAACGTCGGCGGTCCGTCCGAGCACGTGACCGACGTGATTACGGCGATCGAGGCGGCGGTCCCGGAGGCCGCCGGGACGATCACGTTCAGGCAGGACGTGGAGCTACCCCTCCCCGAGGAGATGGCTGCCGTCGACCCCGTGACGACGCCGCTGGCCGACGGCGTGAGGGAGACGGTCGAGATGATGCGACAGGCGCGGTGAGCATGGCCGACACAGCCGACACCTCCCGGATGGCCTACCAGTTGCCGTTTCCGGCCGAGGCCGCCGACGAAGTGCTCGTCTCGCCGGCGGTGCCCGATGACCAGCGGATCTGGGTGCCGCAGGCCGAAGGCCTGGACTTTCGTCCGCTGCTGCTGCACACCGTGCAGGGTTACTGGTGCAACCTGCTGCGGGTCCGGCGCACTGGCATCGTCAGCCGCCATCGCCATCCCCAGCCGGTCACCGGCTATGTGATCAAGGGCCGTTGGCACTACCTGGAGCACGACTGGGTGGCCGAGCCGGGAGCGTTTCTGTTCGAGCCGCCGGGCGAGACGCACACGCTCGTCGTGCCCGAAGGCGTGGACGAGATGATCACGCTGTTCACCGTCAACGCGGCGATGATCTACGTCGACCCGTGGGGGGAGACGACGGGCTACGAGGATGTGTTCACCAAGATCGAGCTGTGCCGCTCACACTACGAGGAGGTCGGGCTCGGCGCCGATTATGTCGAGCAGTTCATCCGGTGACGGCGGGCTCTGATTTCACGGACGGCCGGGTGCTCGTCACCGGCGGCACGAGCGGGATCGGATTGGCGGTGGCGGCGGGGTTCGCGCACGCGGGCGCCGACGTGACCGCCGTCGGCCTGGAGGCGACGGCAGCTTCGCCGGACGGCGTGACGTTCGTGGAGGGCGACGTCACCGACTCGGATTGCGTGCCCGACGCGGTGGCGGGCTTCGATCGCCTCGACGCGGTCGTCTGCTGTGCGGGGATCATCCGCCGCGACGCCGAGCACGACGCCGCGGTGTTCGCGCGCGTGCTCGAGGTCAACCTCACGGGGACGATGCGCACTCTGACCGCCTGCCACGAGCTCCTGCGGGCCTCGCGCGGCGCGGCGCTGGCCACGGCCAGCATGCTCTCCTACGTCGGCGGCCCGCGGGTGCCCGGGTACGCGGCGTCCAAGGGCGGCATCGTCGCGCTCGTCAGATCGCTGGCCGTGGCCTGGGCGCCGGAGGTGCGCGTCAACGCGATCGCTCCGGGGTGGATCGCCACCGCTCTGACCGCTCCGCTGCGCGAACCGGGCACGGCCGGGGACGCGATCCTCGCCCGCACCCCGCTCGGCCGCTGGGGCGATCCCGAGGATCTCGTCGGCCCCGCGCTCTTTCTCTGCTCGAATGCGGCGCGCTTCATCACCGGGGCGGTGCTTCCCGTCGACGGGGGGTACCTCGCGGCCTGACGCACCACGAGATAGAGTTTTGGGTCGTCACAGCGAACGTGGGGAGCCTGATGAGCAGCGAATTCGATGTGATCGTGGTCGGCGCGCGCTGCGCGGGCTCGCCGCTGGCGACCCTGCTCGCGCGCCAGGGTCTCCGGGTCGCGGTCGCCGAGCGCGCGGAGTTTCCGCGGGACACCCTGTCGACGCACATCTTCGAGGTCGGGGCGCTCAACTTCCTGCGTCGCCTCGGCGTTCTCGACGAGGTGATCGCCACCGGCGCGCCGATCGTCTGGCGCGTCGACGGCCGCCAGGACGACTTCCGCTACGAGCATCGGCCGCAGCCGCGTCCCGGTGACGTCGGCCTGACCATGTCGGTTCGGCGCTTCCTCCTCGATCCGATCCTCGCCGGGGCCGCGACGCGGGACGGGGCCGAGGTGATGTCCAAGTGCAACGTCGTCGGGCTCTCGTACACCGGCTCGCGCGTGTCCGGGGTGCGCATCATCCAGCACGGCGACGAGCGCGAGCTGACGGCCCGCCTCGTCGTCGGGGCCGACGGTCGCACTTCGACGATCGCGGGCCTTGTCGGTTCTCGCAAGTACAACGTCGTCGAGAGTGAGCGCTTCGGCTACTGGGGATTCTTCGAAGGCGCGGCCGTGTCCGACGACCCCGCGATCGTCTTTCACCGGTGGGACGGGCGTTTCGTGATCGCGACCGCCGCCGACAGCGGCCTCTATCAGGCGCTGGCGATCCCCGACCAGCGCTTTCGGGCGGCCTTCAAGGCCGACCGGGATGCGGCCTACATGGAGCACGTCATGGCCTGCGAGCCCGTCGCCGAGATCCTCCGCGGCGCCCGGCGCGTCGGCAAGCTGTTCGGCATGAAGCGCTGGCAGGGTTTCTTCCGCGAATCCGCGGGACCCGGCTGGGCGCTCGTCGGCGACGCCGGACACTTCAAGGACGTGGCGCCCGGGCAGGGCATCATGGACGCCTTCCGGCAGGCGGAGGCGCTGGCGCCGGTGATCGCCGGCGCGCTCGGGGGCTCCGACGCGGAGCTCGACGCTGCGGTTGCCGAGTGGGCGCGGTGGCGCGACCGCGACGCTGCCGAGCACTACTGGCTGGCAGTCGATTTCGGCTCGGCCGGCCGGATGCCCGCGGTCGTCCCGGAGATGATGCGCCGCCTGGATCGCCGGGGCGAACTGGATCAGGTCACCGACCTCGTCCAGCACCGGATAAAGCCGTCGCGGGTCTTCTCGCCGGGTCGCCTGCTGGGAGCGACGGCAGCGCTCATGGTCCGACCCGGGGGCGCCGGGCGCCGCACCGTGCTGCGCGAGGTCGGCGACCTCATGCGCGAGGACCTGCGCCGCCGCCGGCTCACGCTGCGCCCGGATTTCGTCACGCCCGACGCTCATCACGACGCCGGCGAGACCGAGGTCACCGAGGCGCCGGTCTCCGCATGAGCCACGCGATCGAGAGGCGCCAGGTCGTCGCCGCCGGTGTCCGCTCGCCGGTGCTGGAGGCCGGTCCGGCGGACGCGACCGAGGCCGTCGTGTTCGTCCACGGCAATCCGGGGCCGGCGGAGGACTGGCGTGATCTGCTCGGCCGGGCGGGCGAGTTCACCCGCGCTGTCGCACCCGACATGCCGGGTTACGGGAATGCCGACAAGCCGCGCGACTTCCCCTACACCGTTCAGGGATACGCGGCGCATCTGGACGGCGTGCTGACGGAGCTCGGCATTACACGGGCGCATCTGGTGATGCATGACTTCGGCGGCCCGTGGGGCCTCGCGTGGGCGGTCGCGCACCCGGACGCGTTCGCCTCGGCCACGCTCGTCAACACCGGCGTTCTGCTGGGCTACCGCTGGCACCACTACGCGAACGTGTGGCGGACGCCGGGACTGGGCGAGCTCTTCCAGGCGACCACCACCCGCCCGGCCTTCCGGATGCTCCTCGGCCGGGAGAACCCGCGCCTGCCGAGAGCCGCGCTCGATCGTCTCTACGACGTCTCGAAGTCCTGGCCGACGAAGCGGGCCGTGCTCAAGCTCTACCGCGCGTCTCCGGCGCAGGCGATGGGCTCGCTGCGCGATCCCCTCCGTGCGCTCGACCGCCCGGCGCTCGTCGTGTGGGGCACGGACGACGCCTACATTCCCTGGCAGCAGGCCGAGCGACAGCGCGAGTCATTCCCGTCGGCGCGCATCGAGCTGCTCGAAGGGCTCGGCCACTGGCCCTTCCTGGAGGACCCGGGGCGGGTCAGCGAGCTGGTGATCCCGTTCCTGCGCGAGGTCACGGCCGCGCGCGCGTGACGTCGGCGCGCTCGCGGTAGTCCTCGCGGACGGGCACGAACACGTCGAGCACCGTCGCTCCGCCCGGGCCGGCGGTTCCGCTGTGCTCGACGCCGCCGGGCATGACGAAGGCGTCCATCGGCCCGCACGCGTGGGCCTTGTCGCCGACGACCATCGTCATCGAGCCGCTGAGGATCAGCCCGAGCTGCTCGTGAGGATGAGAGTGCCGGGCGACCTCGGCGCCGGGCTCGAGCTCCACCAGGTTGAGCATCCCGCGCTCCCCGAACAGCGCCCGGGCGATGGCGCCGGGAGCCACTTCGTACGCGCCACCGGCGGCCAGCGACACGAAGCGGGCGCCGGTCATCGTGCCGAGGTCAGTCCCGCCAGCGAGGCCGTCGGGGTCAGCGCGTCCGGATCGGTCATCAGCTCGATCAGCGCCGGTCCGCCGGTCGCGCGTGCGCGCTGCAGGGCGCCGGCCAGCTCACCGGCTTCCTCGACTCGCTCGCCGAAGGCACCGTAGGACCGTGCCAGCCTCGCGAAGTCCGGGTTGACGAGGTCGGTGGCCATGACATGGCCGGGAAAGCGGCGCTCCTGGTGCATGCGAATCGTGCCGAGCATACGGTTGTTGGCCACGATCACGAGGATCGGAAGGCGCTCGGCGACCATCGTGGCCAATTCCTGGCTGCACATCTGAAAGCAGCCGTCGCCGGCGAACGCCACCACCGTGCGCCCCGGGTTGAGCAACTGGGCAGCGAGCGCGGCGGGGATCCCGTAGCCCATCGCCCCGCTCTGGGGCGCGAGCTGGGTGCCCCACCGGCGATATCGGGTGTAGCGGTGCACCCAGACGGTGTAGTTGCCGGCGCCGTTGCAGTAGATCGTGTCCAAAGGCAGCTCCTTGCGCAGCAGGCCGATCGCGGCGCTCAGGTCGAGCGACTCTCCGGGCTCGGGCAGCGCCGACCAGCGCTCGTAGTCCTCCCGGGCCTCACGGGCCCAGGATGCCCAGTGCCCGCCGTCCACCCGGACCTTGGCGGCGAGCGCGGCGGCGAAGGACTGCATCCCGGCGACGATCCCCAGGCCGGGCTGGTAGACGCGTCCCAGCTCGCTCGGATCGGGGTGGACGTGGACGAGGGTCTGCGGCGCCACCGGTGGGACGGGGAGCGTGTAGCCCTGGGTCTCGATCTCGGTCAGCCGCGGGCCGGCGGCGATCAGCAGGTCGCAGTCACGGATGCGCTGGGCGAGCGCCGGGTTGACCCCCAGCCCGACGTCGCCGACGTAGCACGG
>DATAUL010000486.1:0-1718 GCA_036268255.1 Solirubrobacteraceae bacterium
GCGCAGCACGCCGCCCGGCGGGCGTCCGGCGCTGGCGCGGCGGCTGCGAAGGCTTCGGCCGCTCACCCACCCGGCTACCTGCCTGGCTGTCTTCTGGTTGACCGTCTGTCTCACGCACCTGCCCGCGTTCTATGACGCGACCCTGCGACATGCCGCGCTGCACGACGTCGAGCATGTGCTCTATCTCAGCGCCGGCGCATTGATGTGGTGGCCGATGCTCGATGGTGACCCATTCCCCGGTTGGCGGCTGAACGGCTTCGCGCGTCTGGCCTATGTGATCGTGGCGATGCTTCCGATGACGCTGCTGGGCGGCTACCTGGATCGTGAGATGGCTCTGGTGTATTCAGGGTATGCCGCGCCGGCGCGGGCCCTCGGGATGTCGGCGGTCGCCGATCAGCAGCAGGCCGGCGCGATCATGTGGGTGCTGGGAAGCTCACTGATGGTCGTCTGCGGTCTGTGGCAGGCGATGGCCGCGCTGATCGATGAGGAGCGCCGGCTCCAGGTCCGCGAGCGAGTGGCCGACTCGGCTCTCGCCGATGGAGCTCGCGAGCGTTGATGTCGCTCCTCGGCCGCGCAGTGCGATGGTGGCTGACCCGCCGGGGGCGAACTCCGCGCCCGATCCGGTGGTCGCTGGCGCTGGTGCTGGCCACGATCGGGCTCGTGGGCATCGCCACTCCGGCGTCCTCCGGAGCCGGGAATCTCGCGGGCGGCCCGCCCGACGGGTCGCCCAATGCCCCCGCCAAGTCCCCGGAGGCTCCGGGCGCGGGCGACCGGACGACGCGGTTTTCCACGTCGCCGGCGTTGGTCAACGAGGGCCGCTCGCTGTATGAGAACGGGTGCTCATCGTGTCACGGCATGCTGTTAGAGGGCCGGACGGGCATGGGCCCGGCGCTGTCCGGGATCGGAGCCGGACCGGTGGACTTCTACCTGTCCACCGGCCGGATGCCGCTGCAGAACCCCCGCGACGAGCCCGAGCGCGCCCGACCCGCCTACAACCGCCGACAGATCAACGCGCTGGTCGCCTTCGTGACCGCCGTCGGGGGCGGCCCCCCGGCGCCCGCCGCCGACCCCGCCGCCGGTGATCTCGCCACCGGTTTGCATCAGTTCACCGAGAGCTGCGCCGGCTGTCACCAGATCGTCGCCCGCGGCGGTCTCACCCTGGGTGCATTCGTCCCCAACCTCCAAAGCGCGACGGCGCAACAGATTGCCGAAGCGGTGCGGATGGGCCCGTACCTGATGCCGCATTTCGACTCCCACCAGATCAATCAGCACGAGCTGGACTCGATCGTCCGCTACGTCGACTGGACGCGTCACCCCGACAACCCCGGCGGATGGGGCATCGGCAACATCGGACCGATCCCCGAGGGCATGGCCGCGTGGTTCATTGCGGTGCTCGCGATGCTGATCGTCGCCCGGCTGATCGGCGAGCGCACGCAAGGAGAACCACGATGAACGACCCCGCCTCAAAATCCCGCCTCGCCTCGATCCTCGGGCTGCTGATCGCCGCCCGGACCGCCTGGCGGACGCTGCGCGGCCGTGAACGACCGGTCGATCCGTCGCTTGCGTCCGGCGCCACGGGACCGTCCATCGAGAACATCGATCCGTCGCAGCGTGCCGTGCCCGCCAATCGCCGCGCCGAGACGATCGTCGCCGGTCTCCTCCTGCTGGCCGCCGTGTGCGGATTTGCCTTCCTGGTCTTCTACATCGTGCTGGAAACG
>DATAUL010000487.1:0-4366 GCA_036268255.1 Solirubrobacteraceae bacterium
TGAGAGCCGCCTCCGGGCTCGGCCGAGCGGCGCAGGACCGCGCGCAGCCGCGCCAGCAGCTCGTCGGTGCCGAACGGCTTGGTGATGTAGTCGTCGGCGCCGGCGTCCAGTGCGCGCACCTTCTCGCGCTCGTCTCCGACGGCCGAAAGCACCAGGATCGGCAGCCGGCTGAAGCGCCGGACCTCCTGGCAGAGCTCCACCCCGGATCCGTCGGGCAGCACGAGGTCCAGCACCACTGCATCCGGCGGACGGGAGCCCAGGAGCGCCCGCGCCTGCGCCATCGTTCCCGCGGACTCGACCGTATAGCCGGCGGTGCGCAGGATGATCGTGAGCCCACGCACGATCTGCGGCTCATCATCGACGACCAGGATCCGCGGACCGGTGAGTGGGTGGGTGGGGGCCGGCGTCCCCGTGCTCATCATCCAGCGGACGCCGGCTGGCGGGCGACCGGGAAGCTGACGGCGAACGAGGTGCCCCGGTCGGTCCCGGATTGCAGGACGATGCGCCCGCCGTTGGCCTCGACGAAGCCCTTGACGATCGCCAGTCCCAGGCCTGACCCGGCGCCGGCCGCCACCGGACCGCGATCGGTGCGTCCGCGAAAGAACGGCTCGAACACCCGGGCGCGCTGCTGGGCCGGGATCCCCCGCCCCCGGTCGGTGACCCTCACCGTCACCCGGCCGGCCGCGGCCCCGCCGGTGATGCGCACCGGTGCCCCGGAGGGGGAGAACTTGACCGCGTTCTCCAGCAGATTGGAGAAGACGCGCTCCAGCTGCGCGGCGTCGGCCTGGACGAGTGGCAGGTCGAGCGGAAGCACAAGCTCGATCGGCTGGGTCTCGGGTAGATGGGCGACCGCCGAGGCGACCACGTCGGACAGGTCACACCAGTCCGGACGTGGTGCCACAGCCCCGGCTTGGATCTTGGACAGGTCCAGCAGATCATCGACGAGCTTGGCCAGCCGCACGGACGCCGAGTCGATCACGTCGACGAGCTCGCCGTGCTCGTCCGCCGACACCCGATCGGAGCGCAGCCCCGAAACCGCCGTGGTGATCGCCGTCAGCGGCGAGCGCAGATCGTGCGAGATGGCGTGCAGCACGGCCGTGCGCGCCGTCTCGGTACGGCGCGCGGCCTCCGTCTCGGCGGCCTGCTCGGCGACGCGCTCGCGCTCGGCGGCGACATCGAGCAGCGTGCCCAGCGGCTCGGCGATCCGCTCCAGCTGCGGGGCGCCCCAGGTGACGTCGCCGCTCAGATACAGCCAGATGCGCCGCTGGGCTCGCAGCCGCACCGTCAGCTCCCCGTCCTGGGGCGAGGGCACCGGCTCGGCCACGATCCGCGCCCGGGCGGCTCCCGTCGCCGTCTGCACGAGCTTCTCGATCGTGGTGAACTGCGCCCGCCCGCCCTGGCCGCCGTGACCGGCGAGGATCGCCGAGGCCGCCTCGGCCAGGAGCGTCGCCTCCTGCTCCCGGGCCGCCGCCAACCGCGCTCGACTCTCCGCCTCGCGCGCTCGGGCTCGGCCCAGCTCGGCGAGGCGGCCGACCACCACGGCGGCCATCAGGAACACGATCAGGGCGATCAGGTCCTGGGTGTGGCGAATCGCCAGCTGGTGGCGGGGGGCGATGAACAGGTAGTTGAGCGTGAGTACGCCGAGCGCCGCGGCGGCGAGCCCCGCCCACTGCCCGCGGCGGACCGCGACCTCGAGCACCGCCGGTAGGTACACGACCCCCAGCCCGGCCGCCGGCGACGCCGACTGCAGCAGTGCGACGACCACGGTCGCGGCGGCCACGGCCAACACGATCTCGCCGCAGGTCTCGGCCACCATCCGCGCCGGCGGCGGGTCCCATCTGACGAGCGCGCGCATCGACTCGACCGCTACGCGGCCACGGGCGGGCGGCGCTCAGGCGATTGGGGCGCCGATTCGATGATCACGCGGCAGGGTCGCTCGCGCAGCACGGTCTCCAGCGCGCGGGCGAACCCGCCGCCCGAGCGAGACATCGGCATGACGATCGCCTCGGCGTGCACCGCACGTGCCTCGTCGACGATCCGCCGTCCCGTCTGGCCGGAGCGGACCTTGTCCCAGTGGCCCGAGACGCGGCGGCCCACCTGCACCTTGGCCTCCTCGATGATCGACTGCGCGGCCGCCTCCTGATCGGGCAGAACGGCATCGATCGGGCTCGAGGCGGGGACGGAGATCGTGACCAGCACGTGGATGCCGCGCCGGCGGCGGGCGGCCAGGCGGGCTGCGGTCGCCATCACGGCCGGGTCGTAGCCGGTCTCGTCGAACGCGACGAGCACCGAGTCGTACTCGGCCTCGGACTCGGCGGCCGGGCCCAGCACCTTGACCTTGGTCGTCGTCGTCAGATCGAGGCCCTGGCGATGACGGTAGATGACGTAGACGAGGATGCCGATCGCCAGCCAGCCCACCCCGGCCGCGGCCACGGGCAGGTGCAGGACGGTGACGGTGGCGAACGCCAGGAACGTGCCCAGCCCGCCGAGCAGGGCGAACACCGGCAGCGGGCGCCCCGCGATCCGCAGCGTGCCCGGACCTCGATACGGACGGGTGGCCTCGGGCTCCTTGATCCGCAGGCGGATCACCGCGAGATGTGCGATCGTGAACGACAGCATCGCGCCGAAGGCGTACATGTTGCCCAGGAACGTGGCCTGGCCGGGGATGATCGTCAGACAGGCGATCCCGCCGAACAGGATGATCCCGATCCACGGCGTGCGGAACCTGGGGTGCAGGCGACGCAGGCTCTCGGGAACCTGACGATGCAGGCCCATCGAATAGACGAGCCGCGAGACACCGATGATCCCGGCGTTGGTGGCGATGAAGAGGATCGTGGCCGCCAGCAACCCGACGTAGATCTCGCCGGCGTGCTGCAGCGGGCCGAGGTGCAGGTGCTTGACGATGCCGAGGACCGGATCGCCGGCGAAGCCGCCCTTGGCCTCGCTGACGCCCAGCAACGTCTGGTAGTGGCCGTTGACCTTGACCACCGGCAGCGCGGACAGGGCCACCGCGGGCAGGGCAGCGTAAATCGCAAAAACGGCGATGACGACCCGATTGATCGCCTTCGGGATCGTCTTGGTCTCGTCCTTGGCCTCCTCGGCCATGTTGGAGATCGTCTCGATCCCCGTGTAGGCGATCATCCCCACCGGGATCGCAATCAGGAAGTTCTTCCAGGTCGGCGCGGTGCCGATGTGGATGTTGTGGATGAGCGTGTGGGCGGAGAAGACGAGCACGCCGCCGATCACGACGAGCAGCAACTGGGTCGCGAAGTCGGTGACGGCCAGCAGGATGTTGAGCGTGGCGGCCTCGGTGACGCCCACGATGTTGATCGCGCACAGGGTGATCACCACCCCGATCCCGAAGACGATGTCTCCGGGAGAGTGCTTGAGAAACGGGAAGAACAACCCGCCGAGGTAGTGCGGCACGAAGAACGCCGAGATGGCGATCGTGATCGTGTAGTTGAGCATCTGCGCCCACGCCGCGAAGAACGACCAGAATTCGTTGAAGGCGTGGCGCGCAAAGCTCGACGAGCCGCCGGCCTCGGGATACATCGCGGTCGCCTCGGCGTAGGTGGCCGCCGTCAGGTAGAAGATGACTCCGGTGACGATGAAGACGATCGGGGTGAGGCCCAGCGCGTAGGAGGCGACGAGGCCGAGGGCGTAGTAGATCGAGGACCCGACGTTGCCGTAGGCGGTCGAGAACAGCGCGTTGACGCCGAGGACGCGCTGCAGGCCGGGTATCCGTCGTTCCGCCATGCGTGTCTAGTGGTGCGCCTTGGCTTGCGCGTCGTCGGCAGGGGCCGCCCCGGTGACCGCCGCGGTACCAACGACGCCGGCCGCCGCCGCCGCGGCCAGCTCGTCCGACGGTCGGGCATCGGGTTCGGACGCGTACACGGTGGCCGTATGCCGCGCGCGCCCCCCGTCGAGCGCCTCGCGGCGGCGGTCGAGCGTTTGGCGGCGCGCTACTGGCTTCGACAGGCCGGAATTCGTGCAAGAACACATGCACTGCAACCGGCCGAGAAGGAACCGGCCATATGATCCCGACGACCCGCAGCGCCCCTTGCGCTGGCGGGACTTTCTCGTCATGGACCCTGCGCGCCGCGGAAATTACGACTCTGGAGAGGACTTCGTCCTCGAATACGGCGAGCTGCGCTTCACGTTCAACGAAGAGGACTTCGCCGAGCGCTGCGAGCAAGCTGCGATCAAGGTCGGCTTCGTCGGTGGCCGGCTCGGCGAGGAGGAGCTCGAAGACCTCGTCAACCTCGCCGTCAACGGCGAGATCTCAGACCCCGCGTCGGCGCTCGGCGATCACGTCAACGACTGCTGGCCGGAGCTCGTCGGCCCGGCGGAGCGCTCGCTCGTGCAC
>DATAUL010000488.1:0-1585 GCA_036268255.1 Solirubrobacteraceae bacterium
TTCTGGTGGGCGGTCGGAATCTTCGCCCTCGGTTTCCTTCTGGCGATGGTGATCCTGCCCGGTCGGGCCAAGCCGCGCGTGGCCAACGTCAGGGCTGCCCTCGCCCGTCACGCGATCGGCAACTGCCACCACTTCGAGGCCACGGATGGCGCTACGACGGGTGTTGGGGGGCGATGAGCACCGGCCGCTTGGTGTGTGCTGCGAGCGCGTGGGACACGCTGCCGAGGAGAGCGCTGCCGATGGTGCCCCGGCCGCGTTGACCGCACACAACCAGTCCGGCGTCGATCTCCTGGGCTACCTCATCGATCGTCTTGGCCACGGATTCGTTGGCTTGCGCGATTCGTGCGGACGAGTTATAGCCTCGCGTGCGGGCACCGGCGGCGCCCTCTTCGGCGATTCGTCGCGCGTAAGACTCTTCTTGCTCGTCGAACTCGCCTTCGTTCGGTACGGCGACAACGAAAGAGCCGGCTCGGGCCAACTGCACCGCTGCCGGCATCCATACGGCCAATACCACCGCATCGGCGGGCTTGATCAGCTCGGCTGCGGCAGTCAGCGCCGTCCTTGAGCCGTCGGATCCGTCGTAGCAAAACAACACCGGCTTGTTCACGGCTCAGTCTCCTGTCTTGAGCATCACTCAGTCCCGGGTCAGGCTACTTGGCGGCGTGAGTCAAGACGACGGCCGTACCCGTCGTCTCGCCTGAGCAGCGGCTCGCGCGAAGTACGCTGGACGCGTGCTGAGCTGGACGCCGATCCGTTACGCCCGTAATGGCGAGAGGTTGTCGCGCAAAGAGTTCGGCTTGTACAGAATTGACAAGCGCGTGTCCGCCGACCGTGTCGGGCTGGGCATTTAAACGACATATACGGGCGGTTAGATGCCCAGCTCCTGATCGCCGGCGCGGGGTCTTGTCGTCCGTTGACAAGATCTCCCGGGCTCAGACGTTTGTGCGACAGCGTCGCGACGTTTCGATCGCCGACAGGGTCGGGGGGGAGGGCACGGTGGATTTGTTGTTCATCGGCGGGTTCATGAGCCATCTCGAGATTGGCGTGGCGCCGCCGCTGACGGAGCGGTTGTGGGAGCGGATGGGATCGTTCGCGCGGGTGATCGCGTTCGACAAGCGCGGGATGGGGCTGTCTGACATGGGGACGTACACGCTTGAGAACACCGTGGGAGACGCGCTCGCGGTACTCGACACCGGTGCCAACCCGGCCGAGTACCTGCTGCACGCGCTCGCCGCGTGCATGACGACGTCGATCGTGTGCGTGGCCGCGGCGCGCAAGGTGCAACTCACCAGCGTCGAGTCGACCCTCACCGGCGAAATGGACGTGCGCGGCGCGCTTGGCGTTGATGATGAGCCGCGTAACGGGTTCGAGCGCATCGGAGTTGCCTTCCGCGTGACGGGCACCGCTCCTGCGGAGAAGCTCCGCGAGGTCGTCGGGCGAGCCAGGAAGCGCTCGGCGGTCTACGACATGGTCACCAACGGCGTGCCCGTCGCCGTCGAGGTGACGACCCACTAATCCTCGCATGAGGCTCGTGGCCGAGGCGATGCTCGGCCAGGGGCCCTGACGAGCGCATCGGAGATTCCGC
>DATAUL010000489.1:0-29278 GCA_036268255.1 Solirubrobacteraceae bacterium
CTTGTCGGCGGTCAAGAACAGGCTGTAGCGCTCGTGATCGCGGCGGTGGATCGACATCCCGACGCAGTGCAGCAGGCAGCCGGCCGCCACGACGACCTCGGCGTCGCGCTCCTGCATCGCGTAGTCGGTGACGACGCTCGGGGTCACCCCGCGGCGGAACAGCAACCGTGCCAGCCGCAGTCCGATGTTGAGCACGATCTGGATATGGACCCATGAATGGTCGGACATGCCGAGCCGGCGGGTGGCGTTGACCGCCGAGACATGCCACCACGCCTTGACCTGCTCGTCGGCGTTGACCGCCTCGATCAGCCGCTCCAGCCGCCGGTTGCCGCGCGTCGGGGCGCGAACGCGAACGTCGGCGATCGCCTCGCGCGGGGGGATCGGGGGATCGACGTTCACCGCGCCATGGCTTCTAGCAGCACGCCCTCCCGGATACCACCCCGGCCGACCACGATCGTGGTGCCCAGCCGCTGCGCCATTGCCTCGAGGATCAGCAGCCCGGCGGGCAGCAGACGAGCCCGCTGGGGGTCGATCTGCGAGCGCCGGGCGACGATCGCGGACGGCTCGGAAGCGAGCACCCGCAGCGAGCGCAGGAGGGCTTGGGCATCGAGGAGCGACCCGGCCATCCGGGCCAGCGACGTGGCGCTGCCGCCGACGGCGACGGTGAGCGCCGGCTGGGGTGGAACGAGCGATTGCAACGCGGCCGCCACCTCCCGGCGGGCGGCCGCCAGCTGCGCGGCCGACGGAGGGTCGCTGTGCAGGTGGCACTCGGTGAGCGTGCTCGAGCCCAGCTGCAGCGACGCCCACCAGAGGACATCTGCGGGCACGGTGCCGATCACCATCTCCGAAGACCCGCCGCCGACGTCGAGCACCCCCAGCGGGCCAGATGGCACTTGGTCGAGCATCGCGGCGGCACCGCAGAAGGCCAGCCGCGCCTCGTCCTCGCCGGAGAGGATGTCGACCTGCAGGCGGGTCGCCACCCGGATCGCCTCGACGAGCTCCTGACCGTTGGCGGCCCAGCGGATGGCGGCCGTCGCCACCCCGCGGACGTGCGCGGCGCCCAAGTCGCGAGCGATCAGGACCTGTGCGGACACGACCGCGACGACCTCGTCGATCTTCTCACCGGGAATCGCCCCGCCGGCGGCCAGCCCCCGGCCGATGCGCGTGAAGGCGCGTTCCTGATGGACCTCCTGCAGGTGGTCGCCGAGGCGGTCGGCCACCAGCAGGCGCGTCGTGTTGGAGCCGATGTCGATGCACGCGGCTCGCATCGAGCCGCTCAGGCGACGGATCTGTGGCCGGTTGCCGGCGGGGCCGGGACGTCGTCGACCGGCGGGCCGCCGCGGGCGGATGGCGGGTCGGATGGTGCGAGCACGGCCGGACGCAGGGCGAAGGCGACGACGGCGGCAAACACCAACGACCCCACGGCGGCAATCCCGAGGGCCGCGCGCGCCGAGGCCAGCGAGGCGATCACGCCGCCGAGGACGATCCCCAGGCCGGGAGCCAGCTGGGCAACCGACTGGTTGAGGCTCATGATGAGGGCCATCCACTCCTGCTTGGCCCGCTGCTGGATCGCGGTCTGAGCAGCAGTCGACTCCACGCCGTTGCCGACACCGGCGATCACCGAGCCTGCCAGCGCGATCGCCAGCGAGGGCGCGGCCGCCATCACGGCGAAGCCGGCAGCCAATGCCAGCGCGCTCCCGACGATCAGGGTCCGCGGCGCGCGCCGGCGCCAGCGCGCGATGACGACGCTGCCGGCGATCGCTCCGCCGCCCCAGGCTGACAGCAGCGCCCCGTAGCCCCCCGCTCCGGCATGCAGGGTGTGCTGTGCGAAGACGACCTCCACGGGGACCGAGATCGTGAAGCAGGCCAGTCCGATCCCCTGCAATATGAGCAGCCTCCACAGCGCCCGGTCCTCTCGGGCGTGGGCGAGCGCGCCTCGTAGTCGCCCCTTGGCGGGCCCGCCGGTCTCCGCGCCGCGCGGTAGGCCCGCGCCGGCGAGCAGAGCTCCCATGACAGCGAACAGGCCGCAGTTGGCCAGCAGGGCGGCGACCGTGCCGCCGGCGACGACAACGGCCCCGCCGAGGAGCGGGCCGGCCATGAAGCAGATGGCGAACGCCGTGTTGGCAACGACGTTGCCCTCCGGCACGAGATCGAGAGGGCGCAGGACCTGAACGCGCACGGTCGCGGCCATCGCCCGGGCGATGATCGCCACCAGCCCGTCGAGGAGGGCCAGCGCGAGCACCGGCGCGAGCGCGAACCGATGCGTCAGCCACGCCAGGATGCCGAACAGCACCGCTTCCAGGCCGTAGAGCACCGGCAGCAGGCGATTGGGGGCGAGCCGGTCGAGCTTGGCCACCAGTGGCGGCGAGAGCAGCGCCGGCGCCACCTGCGAGCAGAGGAAGAACCCGGTGGAGCCGATCGCCGACCCGGTCCGCCGGTAGACGAGCAGCGCGAGCGCCAGCGTCCCCACCGACCACGCCAGCTCGTTGAGTACGTAGGCAGAGAGCAGGCGGCGAAACGCGGGGATCCGCAGCACTGTGCTCATGTCAGGTCTGCCCCGCGGGTCGGGGTGCCACTGCCGCAGTATTGCCTCACGCTCTCCGCACCAAACGGGAGGTTCGCCGGGGCTAGCGAAATGCCTCGCGCGCGGCCCGCGCGCCCGCCCCGGAGCGCTCCGCGTAGCCGTAGGTCCCCTCGTCGAGAAGCTCCCGCCCGGCGCGCACGAGCGCGTCGACGGCGGCGAACGCGAAACTGCCGCCGACCGAGATCCGGCTGACCCCCAGCTCTGCCAGCTCGGCGACCGGGGGCGACCCCGGGCGCGCCAGCACGTTGACCGGGAGATCGACCGAGGAGATGATCGCGCGGATCTGCTCGGGAGAGGTCGGGCCGGGGGCGTAGAGCACGTCGGCTCCGGCCTCCTGATAGGCCTGCAGGCGCGCGATCGTGTCGTCGAGATCGTCGCGGCCGTGCAGGTGGTTCTCGGCCCGAGCGGTCAGCACCACGCGGACGGGACCGGCGCGGGCCACCTCGGCGGCCGCCCGGATCCGGTCGGCGGCGCGTTCGAGCTCGTAGATGGGGTCGGCGTCATCGCCTCGGAAGTCCTCGATGGAGAACCCGGCGAGGCCGGCCGCAACCGCCCCCCGGGAGGTCTCGGCAACCCCCTCGGCGCTGTCGGCAAAGCCATTCTCAAGGTCGGCCGAGACGGGCAGCCCGGTGGCCGAGACGATCGCGGCGGCGTGTTCGAGCGCCTGATCCGCGGTGACCGAGCCGTCGAGGCGCCCGAGCGTGGCGGCAAAGCCGCTGCTCGTCGTGGCCAGCGCCTCGAAACCCAGCGAGTCCAGCAGCCGGGCGGATCCGGCATCCCACGGGTTGGGCAGCAGCAGCGGCCGGCCGGGACGGTGGAGCTCCAGGAACCGCGTCGCGACCTCTGAGCGTACGGTCATGCCTCGACCTCTGAGCGTACGGTCATGCCTACAGGCTACGCGTGGTGGGCTAGTGTCGGTTGGATGAGCACTCAACAACATCCCCCCTCACTCGGACGCGAGGGTGGCGAGGACGGCTCGTTCCGGCGACAGGAGTCGACCTTTCGCAACGCCGTCTCGGCCGACGGATCGACGGATTTCCCCCTCGAGGCCGGCCGGTACCAGCTATATGTGGCGCGTGCGTGCCCGTGGGCGCACCGCACGCTGATCGCCCGCGAGCTGATGGGACTGCAGGACGCGATCGGCGTCTCCTTCGTCAGCCCGCTGCGTGACGAGCGCGGCTGGGAGTTCGCCGGCGGCGAGTACGTCGACGCGGTCAACGGGTTTCGCTTCCTGTCGGAGGCCTACGCGATCGCCGACCCCGGCTACGACGCCCGGGTCACCGTGCCCGTGCTCTGGGACACGCAGTCGGGCACGATCGTCTGCAACGAGTCGGCGGACATCCTGCGGATGCTCTCGACCGTCTTTCGCGAGCTGGCGGAGCACCCGGTCGAGCTGTACCCCGAGCGCCTGCACGGCGACATCGACGCGCTCAACGAGACGATCTACGACAGCGTCAACAACGGGGTCTACAAGGCCGGCTTCGCCACCCGCCAGGCGGTCTACGAGCGTGAGGTGCGTGAGCTGTTCGCGACCCTTGACGCGCTGGACGCCCAGCTGGCCGACCGTCGCTTCCTGTTCGGCCCCGAGCCGCTGGAGACCGATTGGCGGCTGTTCACGACGCTCGTGCGCTTCGACGCCGTCTACCAGATCCACTTCAAGTGCTCGATCCGCAAGCTCGTGGAGTACGAGAACCTGTGGCCGTACGCGCGTGACCTGTACCAGTGGCCGGGCGTCGCCGGGACCGTCGACTTCGACGAGATCCGCGCCCATTACTACCGCACCCACCCGATGATCAATCCGTCGGGCCTGATCGCGATGCAGCCGGCCGCCGGCTTCGACGAGCCCCCCGGTCGGGGCTAGCCTCCGGCCGCTCCGGCGAGCCACCCGGCCGGGACTAGCCTCCGGCGGCTTGGGCGAGCCCGCCGGCCGGGCCTGGGCTATCCCGGCCGGCGGTGCTCCCTCGGTCAGCTTCCATCCACACATGGCGGGTGACCGAGGTCCGAGCTCCCTTCCCCCAACTGACGGCGATCGCGACCGTCAACGCCAGCCGGCCGCGGCGCCGCAGCGCTCGGCGCGTCGCGGCGTTGAGCGCGACGGCAAAACGGACATCGCCCGCGGGCAGCGCCCGGCGAGCGTGGCTGCCGGCCCGACGGTGGCCGGCCGCGAACAGCTGGACCTGAAGGCGACCGCCCCGGGCAGCGGCGGAGATGCTCAGCGATCCGTGGACGACGAGGCCGTGCTGGACGCCGGCGAGCACGATCGCGTGAATCGCCGGACCCGCCGGCTGATGGGGCTGACCCGGGGATGTCGTGGTCGTCGTCGGGGTGGGCGTCGTCGAAGTGCTCGCCGTCGGCGTGCTCGTGCTCGGGGATGTCGTCGTCTGGCTCGTCGTCGACCAGCCCGGCGGGGCCGGCGCGTTGCCGACGACGATCGTCCCCGTCATGAACGGGTGCATGTCGCAGTGAAGGGTGTACGTGCCGGCGGTGGCGAACGTGCACGTGCCGCTCCAGCCGGGGGCCGTCGGCTGGTGGGGCAGGGGTGGGACCGCGCCGCCGCCGGTGCCGGCGCTCTGCGCGCAGCTCGTCGGCTGCGACCCGCCCCCGAAGTCGGCATTGTGGTCGCTGGTGCCGGGGCGTCTCATGCCGCCACCGCCCGTCGCAGTGCCAGCCCGCACCCGAGGAGGATCGCGCCCGCGGCGATCGCGCCGAGCACGTCCATACCCGTCACCGGCAGGGTCGGCTTCGCGGTGGCCGCGCTGGCCGTGGTCGCTGTCGCGGTCGCCGGTGTGGGCGTGGTCGTGCTCAGAGACGGTGTGCTGGTCGTGGTGGGCGGTGTCGATGACGTCGTCGTCGACGGCGCCGGGGCCGGGGCCGTGGTGGCGGCGGCCAGCACGGTAATCGTGCCGTGCATGAACGGATGGATCGTGCAGACGTAGGCGTAGGTGCCGGGCCGCGTGAAGGTGTGCGAGGCGCTCTGGCCCTTGCTCAGCGTGCCGGTGTTGAAGCTGCCGTCCTTCGCCGTGGCGGTGTGGGAGCTCGGGCCGTCGTTGGCCCAGGTGATCGTGTCGCCGAGGTGGACCGTTGTCGTCGGCGGGGTGAAGTGGAAGTCGGCGATCGTGACCGCCGGGTCAGAGGCGGAGCGCGCCGTGGGATGCACCACTGCCCGGTGGTGGCGGGCGACCGCAACGCGCCGTGGCGCGCTGAACGAGCTCGCCGCGGCGACGTGACGGCTCAGCGGCAGGTGCGCGTGGGACGAGTGCGACGGCGCCGCCGCAGCCACCGTCGTGGACAGCAGAACCATGGCGATGTGACCCGACATCGACCATCAAGACGCACTGCGCGCCGATTCCTTCCCACCCTCTTGAATAACGGGACTACAGGTCCCGTTATCCGTGAAGGGGCCGTTCTCAGCGGCGCCGGCGAAAGACCCGCAGCGCCACGACGAGGCCGACGGCCGCGGCGACGAACGGCGCGGGGTTGGTCCTGACCTTCTTGACGACCACCGCCCGCACCAGGGAGACGGCGTCGAGCGGCTCACCCTCCACCGCCGGACCGGCGGTCGGCGGCGTCGGCGGAGCGACCGGATCGGCCGGCGGCGGCGCGAGCGGCTCGGGAGGCCCGGGGGGCGGCGGCGCGAGCGACTCGCCCGGCGGCGGCGGGGGTGGCGGTGACGCGGCCGCGCCGCCGTTGCCGGCGGAGGCGAAGGCGGAGGGCTCGGCAGGCGCGTGGGCGGGTGCGGGCTCTGGCGCCGGCTCGGCCCTGGTCTCGACGACCGGCGGGCCGTCGCCGCTGCCGGCCAGCATCCCCTGCAGGGAGCTGGCGAACTCCCCCAACAGCCGGTTGGAGATCTCCTCGATCATCCCTCCGCGCCCGAATCGCGCCAGGCGCCCGGTGATGTGGTAATCGGTGTTGACGTTGACTGTGGTCGCGCCCCCGGCGGCCTCGGCGACCGACGAGACGATCGTCGCCTTGGCGCCGCCCTGACCGCGCTTGTCGGTACCGGCAGCCTGCATCACGGCCGAGTGCCTGGCCTCGTCGATGTCCTCCATGTGCAGCTTGCCGCTGTAGGCGGCCGAAGTCGGGCCGATCTTGACCTTGAACTCCCCGTTGTAGCTGCCGTCGGGGTTGCGCCCGGTGACCGAGGCTCCGGGCAGGCAGGGAGCCACGCGCTCGACGTCGATCAGCGCCTCCCAGACCCGCTGCAGCGGGGCTTGGACCTCAAATGACTGCTCTAGCTTCATGGCTGATCTCCTCCAGATCGTCAGGGGTGTCGACGTCGCGCCCGGAGCATAGGTGTCCGACCTCCACCACCGGGCCGCCATGCAGCAGACCGCGCGCGCCGCGGTCGCCGTCCAGCGAGGTGAGTGCCGCGATCTCCTCGGGGCCCAGGACGACGGGATGACCCGGACGGCCGTCATAGACGGCGCGTGTCCGCGGCTCGGCGGCCAGGAACAGCTCGATCACGCCTGCCGTGACGAGCGGGGCGTCCCCGAGCGTCACGACCACGCGCTGTGAACCCGCGAGCTCGCTGAGACCCCGCCGCAGCGATGCCGCCTGGCCGCTCTCCCAGTCCTCGCAGACGATCGTGTCGGCCCGGCCGAACGCCACCGCCGCGCGGACATCCGCGGCCCGCGAGCCGAGCACCACGACGATGCGATCCAGCCCGGGCACGGCGCACTGGGCGCGGACCGCCCATTCCAGCAGCGGACGCCCGCGCAACGGAGCCAGCTGCTTCGGAGAATGAGGGCCGAAGCGCGTCCCCGCCCCTGCCGCCAGGATCAGTCCGCCCGTCATGCCGAGGCGCGGATCTGGTTGGCGGAGCTGGTCAGACGGCCGCCCTCGCGCCCATAGCGGGCGGCAACCGCCTCGGCGAGGATCGCCAGCACCGCCTCGGAGGCCGTCACCCCACCCAGGTCGAGGCCCGCCGGACCGGACAATCGCGCCAGCTCGGCGTCGCCGAGCCCGGCGGCGGCCAGCCGCTCGCGCCGGCGTGCCTGGGTGCGTCGGGAACCAAGCGCGCCGATGTAGGGCGCGGGCGAGCGCAGCGCGATCATCAGCGCCTCGTCGTCGAGCTCGGGCGCGTGGGTCAGACAGACGACCGACGTGTCGGCGTCGATGCCGCCGAGCTCGGCGAACGCCTCCTGCGGCCAGGCTGCCACAACGAGCTCGGCATCCGGGAAGAGACCCGCCGAAGCGAACCGCGCGCGCGGGTCCACGACGTAAGGCGTCCAATCGATCGCCCGCGCCGCCCGGCAGAGCGCCGCCGCCAGCGGCACGGCGCCGAACATGACCAGGCGCGGAGCCGGCTTGCCGGGCTCCACGAACGCCGGGCCGTGCACCTCCGAGGACTCCTGCCATCCCAGCTGCTCGGCCGTCGTCACATCGCCTCCAGGATCTCCGCCAGCTCCTCGAGCGAGGCCAGCGAGTTACCCGCCAGCAGCTGGTCGGTGTGCGGCACGGCGGCCTGCATTCCCCGGGTCAGCGGCTCGTAGTCGGGATGGGCCGCCAGCGGGTTGAGCCACACCAGCTGGTGGGAGGCCCGTCGGAGGCGCGCCATCTCGTCGCGCAGCTGCTTGGGGTCGCCGCGGTCCCAGCCGTCGGACAGGATCACAACGACCGAGCCGCGCCCGAGCCGCCGACCGTGGACGCGGTTGAGCTCGGCGAGCGCGGCCCCGATCCGGGTTCCGCCGGAGAAATCGGTGACGACGGCGGCCGCGCGGTCCAGCGCCCGGTCGTGGTCGCGTCCGCCCAGCTCGTTGGTGATGCGGGTCAGCCGGGTGCCGAACGCGAACGCCTCCACGCGTCGCCGGGCGACGACGCAGGCGTGCATGTACTGCAGCAGCATTCGCGCGTAGGGCGCCATCGAACCCGAGACGTCGCATACCAGCACGAGCTGGCGGGGGCGACGCGTCGGCTTGCGCCAGCGGCGGTGCACCGGCTCGCCCGCGGTCCGCAGCGAGTGATGGACGGTCGCACGCAGGTCAGGCGCGTGGCCGCGGCGGCGCGAGAGGCGGGTGCGGCGCGACAGGCGGGTCGGGTGCCGGCGTGCGAGGCGGACGATCAGCTCGCGGGCCCGGACGCTCTCGGCTTCGGTGAAGCGGGCGAAGTCCTTGGTGACGAGCAGCTCAATGTCCGACCACGCGGCGGGCAGCGGCTCGGCTCCTTCGCGCGGGGCGGCGGCCTCCGGATCGGCCATGCCGGCCCGTGGCAGCACCGCGCGCTCGATCGTCCCCAGCTCGCCGAGTGGATCGTGGAGCGCGCCCGGGACGCGGCCATCGCCGAATACCGCCGTGAACGCGGCGTCGAAGCGCTTAAGGTCGATCTTCTGGGAGCACATCACCGTGCGCAGGGCAAGCCGCACGTCGTCGCGAGACGCCGGGTCGACCACGTCAAGGCTGCGGACGGCCGTCAGCAGCTCCCCCACTCCGACCCGCGTTCCCTGGGCGCGAAGTGCACCGGCCAGATCCCCCAGGCGGCCGACCATCTCACCAACCGGCGCGCCCACCGCATCGGCGGCCATCCTCACACCCCTTCCAGGACCCCGCGCTCGCGCACGCGCAACAGGTCCTCGTGCACCTTGAGCGCCGCGCCGAGCGTCTCCTCGAGGTTGGCCTCGTCGCCCAGCGCCAACAGCGCCTGCGCCCACACGATCGTCTCCCCCACGCCCGGCTGCTTGTACAGGTCGCCCTGGTCGCGCAGCTTGGCAACCGCGGCGACGACCCGCGCGGCGATCGCCTCGGGCACGCCCGGGAGGCGTGACTCGACGATTGCCCGCTCACGCTCCGGCGTCGGGTAATCGATCCAGTGATAGAGGCAGCGGCGCTTGAGCGCGTCGTGCAGCTCCCGCGTGCGGTTGGAGGTGAGCAGCACGATCGGCCGCCGCTGAGCGGTGATCGTGCCCAGCTCGGGGATCGTGACCGCGAAGTCCGACAGGAACTCGAGCAGGAAGGCCTCGAACTCGTCGTCGGCCCGATCGATCTCGTCGATCAGCAGTACCACCGGCTCAGCCGGGTCGGCCTCCAGCGCCTCGAGCAGCGGGCGGCGCAGCAGAAAGCGCCGGGCGAACAGCTCACCTTCGTCGACCCCGCCCTCGGCGGCCCGCAGCGCCAGGAGCTGACGCGCGTAGTCCCAGTCATAGACCGCATGGTGAAGGTCGATCCCCTCGTGGCACTGCAGGCGGATCAGCCGCGCGCCGCTGGCCGCGGCGAGTGCCCGTGCGACCTCGGTCTTGCCGACCCCGGCCTCGCCCTCGAGGAGCAGCGGCTGCTCCAGGGCCACGGCGAGACTGACGGCCAGCGCGAGCGGCCGGTCTGCGAGGTAGCCCTGCGCCGCGAGAGCCTCGCTCGCGGCGCCGACCGTCTGGAGCTCCGCGAGCGACATCCGGCTCTCGATCTTAGTCAGCTATCCCAGGGCGTCGGTGATCGCACGCCGGGTGAGGACCCGAGCGAGGTGCTGCTTGTACTCGGTGGTCGCGTTGAGGTCCGACGGCGGGTTGGTCTGATCCGCGGCCAGCTCGGCGGCCTTGGCGATATTCTCCGCGCTGAGCGCCTGCCCGCGCAGCGCCTCCTCGGCAGCGGTCGCCCGCAGCGGAACCGACGCCATGTTGGTCAGGCCGATGCGCACGTCCTCGCAGGTGCCGCCGGAGTCCTTGACGACCACGCACACGCCCACCATCGCCCAGTCCTCCGAACGGCGGTTGAACTTGTGATACGAGTGGCCGTAGCCATCGAGGGCGGGCACGCGGATCTCGGTCAGCACCTCGTCCTCCGCGACCGCCGTCGTCAGGTAATCCTGAAACAGATCTGCGGCAGCCACCGTTCGCTGTCCGCCCTGGCCCTGGAGCGTGACCTCGGCCTCAAGGATGACCATCGCCGCCGGGAGGTCCGAGGCGGAGTCACCGTGGGCCAGCGACCCGCCGATCGTCCCTCGGTGACGAACTTGGGGATCGGCGATCGTCGCCGCCACGCGGGAGGTGAGGCCCAGCTCCGTCGCGAACTCGAGCTTGCGGTGGGGCGTGAGCGCGCCGATCCGCCAATCGCCGTTCTGGCGGTCGATGCCGTGGAGCCCGGGCACCTTGCGCAGGTCGACGAGCAGCGAGGGCGCCGCCAGGCGCAGCTTCATCAGCGGAAGCAGGGAGTGGCCGCCGGCCAGCAGCTTGGCGTCCTCGCCGCCATCCACGAGCGCCCTGATCGCATCCTCGAGCGTTTCCGGCACCGTGTACTCAAATTCGGCGGGGATCATGACGAGAGGCCTCCCTCGGGGCTCGCGCCCTCGCTGTTGTGTATGGCGTTCCAGACCCGCATCGGGCTGAGCGGCATGTTGATGTACTCGACGCCCAGCGGTCGCAGCGCGTCGATGACGGCGTTGGTCACGACGGCCGAAGCGGCGATCGTGCCTGCCTCGCCGACGCCCTTGACGCCCATCGAGTTGACGGGCGAGCGCGTCTCCGTGCGGTCGGTTTCGAAGCTGGGCAGCTCCGCGGCCGTGGCCAGCGCGTAGTCGACGAATGTCCCTGTGATCAACTGCCCATCGTCGTCGTAGTGCACGCGCTCATACAGCGCCTGGCCGATGCCGTGTACGACCCCGCCGTGGATCTGGCCGTCGATCAGCATCGGGTTGATCGCCGGGCCGCAGTCATCGACCGCGACGTAGCGCAGGACCTTGATCTTCCCGGTCTCCGCGTCGACGTCGACGACGCAGGCGTGAGCACCGAACGGGAACACGAAGTTCTCAGGGTCGTAGAACGTCGTCTCCTCCAGACCGGGCTCCATGCCCTCGGGCACGGCGCCGACGTAGGCGACGCCGGCGACGTCAGCCAGGGCCATCCCCTTGTCCGGGGATCCCTTGACCGAGAACCTGCCGTCGGCGACCTCGATGTCCTCCGCTGCGGCCTCCAGTTCGGCGGCCACGATCGCCTTGGCCTTGGCGACCACCTTGTCGGTCGCCTTGACCACGGCCTCGCCGCCGGTGGCCAGCGAGCGCGATCCGTACGTGTTGCGTCCCTCGGGACCCATCGAGGTGTCGCCGTGGATGACCTCGACCACGCGGGGATCGACGCCGAGCCGGTCGGCCACGATCTGGGCCATCGCCGTGTCGAGACCCTGGCCGTGCGGCGACGTGCCGGTGTAGACGGTGACCGCGCCCGTGTTGTGCACGCGGACCATCGCCGACTCCCACAGACCGGCCTGCACCCCGACCCCGGCCGGGCCGGTCACCCGCGACGGGGCCAGGCCGCAGATCTCGGTCCACGTGCAGAAGCCGATCCCGCGGTAGACGCCCTCGGTGCGCAACTGCTCCTGCTCGGCGCGGAACTCCGCCACGTCGACGTGCTCCATCAGCTTGTCGAGCGTCCCGTGGTAATTGCCGGAGTCATAGACGACGCCGGTCGCCGTCGCCGCGGGGAAGTCCTCGGTGGGGATGAAGTTCTTGCGGCGGATCTCCAGTGGATCCATGCCCAGCTCGTGAGCCATCTGGTCGACCGTGACCTCGATCATCTGCGTCGCCTCAGGTCGCCCGGCGCCGCGGATGGCGTCCGTGGGGCACTTGTTCGTGAACACACCGGTGATGTCGGTCTGGACGTTGGGGATCTTGTAACAGCCGCCCATCACGAACGCGCCGAGCGAGGGGATCAGCGGGGTCAGGATCATGTTGTACGCGCCGAAGTCGGCCAGGATCTTGACGTGGAACGCGGTGATGGTCCCGTCGCGCTTGGCGCCCATCTTGACCTGGGAGATCTGGTCGCGGCCCTGGTGGGCGACCGACATGTTCTCCGAGCGCGTCTCGATCCACTTGACCGGGAGGCCGAGCTTGCGTGACGCCCAGCAGGCCAGCAGCTCCTCGCCGTAGACCTGGAGCTTCTGGCCGAAGCCGCCGCCGACGTCGGGCGCGATCACGCGGACGTGGTCCTCGCCGAGGCCGAGCAGCAGGGCCATGAACAGACGGACGAAGTGCGGGACCTGGGTGGCGCTGTAGAGCGTCAGCGAACCGGCGCGGTAGTCGGCGATCACGCCGCGGCACTCGATCGGCGCCCCGGCGATCCGGTGGTTGACGACGCGGCGCTCGACGATCACGTCGGCCTCGGCGAAGCCTTGTTCGACGTCCCCGCCGGCGAGCGTCCACTCGTGCACCTTGTTCGTGCCCAGTGACTCGTGTACGAACGGTCCTCCGGCGATGGCCGCCTCGGGGTCGACGATCGCCGGCAGGGACTCGTACTCGACGATCACGTCCTCGGTCGCATCCTGCACGGCGTAGCGGTCCTCGCCGATGACGACCGCCACGGGGTCGCCGACGTGCTTGACGGCGCCGCGGGCCAGCGGCCAGTGGTCGGGGTTGTTGACCTGCACCCCGGGCGGCGCCCAGGCCATCGGCAGCGGGCCACCGAGATCGGACATGTCCTCGCCGACGTAGACGGCCGTGATGCCCTCGCGGGCGACGGCGGCGGACGTGTCGACTGCAGTGATCTTCGCGTTGGCCTCTGGCGAGCGCACGAACGACGCCCACAACATTCCGGGCAGCTTGATGTCGTCGACATAGCGACCGCGGCCGGTGATCAGCGGCGGATCCTCCTTGCGGCGCAGCGGGCTTCCGACGTTGGCGCCGAGCGGCGCCTCAGTGACGCTCACGCCGTCACCTCAGACGAGGACTGACCGGCGGCGTCGAGTACCGACTTGACGATGTTGTGGTAGCCAGTGCACCGGCACAGGTTGCCCTCGAGCGCGTGGCGCACCTCGTGCTCGGTGGGGTTGGGATTCTCGGTCAGCAGGGCCGCCGAGGCCATGATCATCCCAGGCGTGCAGTAGCCGCACTGCAGCCCATGGTTGTTCCAGAAGGCCTCCTGCATCGGGTGCAGGTTGTCCTCGGTGCCGAGACCTTCGATCGTCACCAGCTCGGCGTCCTCGGCCTGGACGGCGAGGATCGTGCAGGACTTGACCGCCTCGCCGTTCATGTGAATGGTGCAGGCGCCGCAGTTGGACGTATCGCACCCCACGTGGGTACCGGTCAGGCCGAGCTGGTCACGCAGGGCGTGCACCAGCAGTAGTCGGGGCTCAAGGTCGAGGCTGTGCTCGACCCCATTCACGTTGAGGCGCACGTTGACGGTGCTCATGAGTTCTCCTCTTTAAAAGGCGCGTCGGCTGAGCGCACCATACTCCTTGCCTATCCGCCGAAAACGCGGGTGACGGGACCACTTCCAAGACCGCCGCCTGCTCCTAGGCGGCCAGTGCCGAAGTTGACTCGGTGCCCACGCTGCGCCTAGGCGGCGGATTGCAACGCATCACGCGAAGGTTGCAAGTCTGTTGTGTACACAACAGACTTGATAGGGTCGAGATCATGAAAATTGGACGCCTCATTCTCCGTTTTGTCGTCGGCGGTTTCTTCGTCGGCCACGGCACTCAGAAGCTGTTCGGCTGGTTCGGCGGCTACGGCCCGGACGCCACCGGACAGTTCTTCGAGAGCCTCGGGCTACGACCCGGAAAGCGCCATGCCGTCGCCGCCGGTGCAGCCGAGGCGGGCGGCGGCGCGCTGCTCGTGCTCGGAGCCGCCACCCCGCTGGCCTCCGCGGCGCTGATCGCCACGATGCTCACCGCGATCCACCGCGTCCATCTCAAGAACGGCCCGTGGGCCACCGACCAGGGCTATGAGTACAACCTGGTGCTGATCGCCGCCTGTGCCGCGCTGGCCGAGACCGGCCCGGGCTCGCCGTCGGTCGACAACGCGCTCGGCATCGAGATGAACGGCCCGAAATGGGGGGCGCTGGCGCTGGTGCTCGGCGCACTCGGCGCGATCGGCGCGAAGGCCGTCGCCGACGCCGCACCGGCCCCCGAGCCGACCCCGGAGGACGACTCCGCGCCGGCCCCTGACGCGGACGCCGCCGCCACCGCCTGACCTAGCGACGCCATGCCCGGCACCGCCGTCACGCTCGACGTCACCGCCTGAGCGACGGCGTCAGAAGTACTCGCCGACGGGCTCGGAGCCGGCGGCGGCCTCGTAGCGCGCAGCGGTCGGCCTGTGCGCCAGTACCTGATAGACGGACACGTATCCGGTGTTGAAGCCTTGCCGCGCGGCCCGCAGGTAGACCCGATAGACCCGCGCGCGCTCGATCCCGGCCAGGCGGGCCGCCTCCTCGAAGCGCGACTCGAAGCTCTCGATCCAGTAGCCGAGCGTCCGCGCGTAGTCCTCGGGGAAGCCCTCGACATGGCGGACGACGAGGCTCGTGCGCTCCATCGCGCCGGTGATCCGTGACAGCGCCAGTGGCACCCCGTCGGGGAACACGAAGCGCTCGGAGAACTCGCCCTCGTCCTCCTCGTCGAAGTCCATCAGCTTGGCGATCGCGTGGTTGAGCAGCCGCCCGCCCGGCCGCAGCAGGTCATGGAGGGTGCGCATGTAGAGGCCGATCCGCTCTGAGCCGACGTGCTCGGCCATCCCGATGCTCGCGATCGCGTCGAACGTCGCGCCGGACAGCTCACGGTAGTCGGCCAACCGCAACTCCACGAGATCGGCGAGCCCGGCCGCCTCCACTCGCTCGCGACCGAGGCGGACCTGCTCCTCGGAGAGGGTGACGCCAAGCACGCGCACGCCATAGTTCTGCGCGGCGTGGATGGCGAAGCTGCCCCACCCGCAACCGACGTCGAGCACGCGCTCGCCCTCCCGCAGCCCGAGCTTGGTGCAGACGAGATCCAGCTTGGCCCGCTGGGCGTCGGCCAGGGTCTCGGCGCCGGTGCGGAAGTACCCGCAGCTGTACGTCATCGACTCGTCGAGGAACAGCGCGAAGAAGTCGTTGCCGGCGTCGTAGTGATAGCTGACCGCCTGACGGTCGCGGCCCACGGTGTGCCGCTCACCGGTGAGACGCAGCTCCGAGGCGGGCGGGCGGGGAAGCCGGGTCAGCCCGCAGGCGCGCAGCAAGCCCGCAGCGAGCGCGAGCATCTGGGACACGGAGGGCCGTGGGGCCTCGAACGTGTCGATCACCCGAATCGCCCCCTCGATCGAGTCGGCGTCGATCAGCCCGAGCACGAACGCCCGTCCCAGCCCCAGCTCGCCGGGAGCGCGGACGACGTGAGCCAGCGCCTGCGGCGAGAGCAGCCGGAAGGTGGGCGCGTCGGGCTCACTCGCCGGGACCGTGGTGCCGTCCCAGAACGAGATCGCGAACGGGCGGCGCGGGAGCGCTGCCTCGATCGCGCGGCGCAGGGGTGCCGTGTTGGAGAACGCCAAGGAGCGTGGAGGCTAGCTCTCTAGGGCGTCGACGCGGCGGCGGCGAGCATGCGGTCGCGCTTGGCGGGGTCGATCCGCACCACGTCCCAGGCCAGGCCCATCATCTCCAGCGCGCGAATGATTCCCGCCGACGGGTCGAGCTGCCACCGGCGCAGGCCGTGGCGGTAGGACGTGGGGAACGCGTGGTGGTTGTTGTGCCAGGCCTCCCCCCAGGTCGGGATCGACAGCCAGAACACGTTGCGGCTCTCGTCGCCGGTGTCGTAGGCCTGGCGCCCGAAGAAGTGGCAGACCGAATTGATCGAGAACGTGGCGTGGTGCATGAAGAAGATCCGCGCGGCCCCGCCCCACAGGAGAGCGGTGAGGCCGCCGCTGACCGTGCCGGTGAGGGCCACCCCGAGGCCGAAGGCGGCCGCCAGGCCGAAGACCACCCACAGCACGAACGTCTTGTCGACGAAGCGAATCCACGGATCGGCGAGCAGGTCCTTGGCATACCGCCGCTCGTCGGCGACTTCCATATCGGAGAACACCCAGCCGACGTGCGCGTGGACGAAGCCCCATAGCTCGCCGCGCCAGCCATGGCGCTCGTCGAGATGCGGGCTGTGTGGATCCCCGGCCTCGTCGGAGAACTGATGATGCTTGCGGTGGGTGGCCACCCAGTCGATCACGGGCCCTTCGGCGGCCGCCGAGCCCAAGGCGGCGAATCCGGCCCGCAGCAGGCGGCTGCACTTGAAGCTGCGATGTGTGAGCAGGCGATGGAAGCCAACGGTGATGCCGGTGCCGATCACCATGTAGAAGATCGCCAGGACGAGCAGGTCCTGCCAGACGAGCAGCCCGTGGTTCCAGCCGAACCACATGCCGAGGACGACGAGGATCGGCGGGGCGCCGGTGACAACGGCGCTGGCCAGCCGATCGACGAGCGGCATCTTGACCGCGCGAACAGCCTCCGCGTGCGATGCAGACGGCTCGTCTGGTGCGGACGCGCAAGGTTCGGCGACCGCCGTGGGCGAGTCGATTGCCATGAACTCGTTGGGACTCTAACGGCTGAACCTGATAGCAGCGTGAAAACCCGCCCGTGACGGCGGCGGCCGGCGCAGCCGATCGCCTAACCCGAAACGGGCGCGGTGCGATTCGCGTACGGCGTGTACGCGCGGCAGGGCTCTCCGCGGAGCCCCGGGCACGGCGGTAGCCCTGTCGGCACCGTGACGCCGGGCACCGCCGGCAGGATCAGCCGGGAGGGCATCGCCCGGCCGGTCGCGATCGTCACCGTTGCGGGGCTACGCGGCCGGGTCTCGGCGAACGCCCACACCGGCTGGTCGCCTCCCGGGGCCGAGATCGTCAGCCGGATGCGCGAGCCGGGCCGGTACACGTGACCCTGGAAGTACAGCGGCACCGTGACCTCGGTGAAGCGACCGCGGGGCAACGGGGCCACATCGGCGGCGCGCAGGCTCGGGACCGGCGCCAGCAGCGTGCTCTGCGCCGAATCGAGCTTGCGCTCGTCGGCCCGCAGCCAGCCGCTCTGGACGAACGTCTCACGCCCGTCGGGCCGGACCTCGGAGACCGTGGCCTGGAGATCGACGCTCGGCGCCGAGGCCTTGATCCAGAGGTGGACGGCGCCGCCGCCGATGACGGCCGTGTTCGTCGTCAGGGGCGAGGTCACGTAGCTGGCGGCCGTGCCGGGCGGATTGGGATCCCAGTGATAGGTCGGGGTGGCGTTCCACAGACCACCGGGGTCGCCGTTGTCCGGTCCGGTGAAGTTCGTCGCCCGCCGCGCGGCCGGACGCCAGGTGAACCGATCAGCGCGCGCCGGCGTCACCGTGGCGCCGGCCAGGCCGCCGGCGGCCGACAGAAACCACGAGCGGGCGCGCGTACCAGGGATCGGAAAGCGCGCGAACGAGTGCTCGAAGCCCGGCAGCGGGGCCCCCGGCACGGGGGTCCCGGCACCGTTGTCGAACAGGACGCGGATCGCCGGCAGCTTCTCGAAGGCGGCGCGCGCCGCGCGATACGACGGCTGCGCCTGAATCGGATCGGGCGGCAGCGTGACGCCGGAGATCCCCATCGTCGTCTGGTACAGGAGCGGCGCGAGCGCTCGGGTGCTCGCCGACAGCAATGGCCGGCGATGGGCGACGTAGAGCTCCAGGAAGTCGTACCAGCGGTTGAACGTCGCCGGGTCCAGCGAGTCGGTGTGAGTGCCGTTGGTGAACGTGAACCAGGCATGCCGCGTACCTGAGAAATGCTGCGCGAGATCGGCGCAATGCCCGCCCGTCTGCTCGTCCTCCCACTGGCAGGCGAGGTACGTCGGGGCCGTGATCCGGTGCACGAAGGTGATCGGGTCCAGCGGGTCCGCGACGGCCGGAACGTAGTGGTTGTTGTGGCGGACCGTGGCGATCGTGTTCACGGCCTCGCCGTGAAGCGTCTGGTTGGCGGCACAGGTGCGATCGCCGGCCCGGATCCGCTTCAGCGCCCAGGGCTGGCCGCCGGTCGGCGAGGCCGGGAGGGCGTCGTGGGCGCGCTCCTGGCCCCAGTTGAGCGCGAACCCGGTGTTGAGGATCCCACCCGGATACAGGGTCGTGATCGTGCTGTCGATCACCGAGAGCGGCGTGATCCCCGCCAGGTGCGGTGGATCGGTGGCGCCCACGAACAGCTGGGAGATGCCGCCGTAGGAGACGCCGGTCATCCCCACGCGGTGGCCGAGGACCCACGGCTGCCGGGCGACGGTCTCGATCGCGTCGTAGCCGTCGAGGCTCTGCAGCCGCTCGAAGTAGTCAAACGCCCCGCCTGAGCAGCCGGTGCCGCGCATGTTGACGTCGACCACGGCGAAGCCCAGCAGGTTGGCGATCGGGCTGATGCCGCTCTCGGCCCCGGCGGGATTGGCGTACCCGTAGCCGGAGTACTCCACGAGCGTCGGATAGGGGCCGGGACCGGCGGGCAGACGAACGTCGATCGCCAGACGGGTGCCGTCGCGCGTGCGCAGGTATCCGTAGCCGCTGGTCGGCAGCCGCTGCGCGTAGCTGCTCGTGCTGCGCGGAGCGTCGCTACCGGTGAAGACCGTCAGTGCCGCCGACCGGCGCGCCCCGGCGCGCACGCGGTAGCCCCGGCCGGAAGCCACCTGACGAAAGACGACCCCGCCCTGGGCGTCGGCGGCCTTGATCGCGACGGTGCGGCCGTTCCGGTCCAGCAGGCGCGCCTCGGCGCGTGGGCGCAGGCCCGTGGCATAGACCTGATTGGCGCTGCCATGGGCAACGAGGGCGGCCGCGGCCTGGGCCGCGCCGGCCAGTGATGGCAGCGCCAACAGCGCCGCGCAGATCAATCCCCTCCTCACGAGGAGCGCAAGCCTAGTGGCGTCAGCGACCGACGGTGCGCACGAGCGTCCGCGCCCGCACGGGTACGGAGGAGAGCGTCTCACGCACCTGGGAGAGCCCGGCTCGCAACTCCGGGTCACCGACCTCGACCGGAAGCAGCGAGTCCTGCAGCTCGGCGATCGACTGGTCCGCGTCGTGGGCGGCGTCGACCGCCCGCTCGATCAGGGCCTGGACGCTCTGTGACTGCACGCCCGGGGAATGCGGGTCAAACGTCCGCCCGCGCAGGTTCGAGCGGTTGGCGAACTCGGTGTAGGTCCGGCGCGCGCGACCGTACGCGGATTGCACCGGACGGAAGAGCTGTTCCTCCAGCACGTCGGCGGTCTGCTCGTCGAGCTGCTCGTACGCCTCGCCGAGAGCGGCCAGCGACTCGGCGATCTGCTCGATCGCGACCGCAAGGTCACCCAGGACCTGCTCTCTGCCTTCTGCCGTCGTGTACGCCATTTCTCTGAATTGAGATTAGTGCCCAGAAACCCCAGAACGCTGACGATCTGGTTAAGCGTTGTTGAGGCTTGCCGAACTGCCGGAGAAGCTCCCCAGCAACCGTTGCGCGGCGGCGCGGTCGCCATCGATGCTCAGCGACCCGCTCGCGATCGCTTCGCCGAGCGGACGACCGTGCCAGAGCACCGAGACGAGCGTTCCGGTGTCGGTGACAATCGTCGCCACCGCGCCGTCGTCGGTCCCCTGGCGCGCGCGGAGCCGGCGATTGCCGATCCGGATCGTGAAGGGCCTGTCGCCCAGCCGCAGCTCATAGGCGCCATCGATCTCGCCGGCGCCTGCCGGGTCGAACATCGTCTGCAGCGCCACGACAGCCGCGTCCGCGCTCAGCGGGGGGGCCTCGGCCGGCAGCGCGGCCTGGCTGCCCCACCGCCCGAGGGCGTGCAGCGCGGGCTCCAACTCCCGTCCCCAATCGGTGAGCTCGTAGACGCGGGCGGACGCCGGCGGGGACAGCGCGCGCCGCCCCACGACCCCGGCGGCATCGAGCTCGCGCAGCCGCTGGGAGAGTACGTCGGCGCTGATGCCCGGCAGGCCGGCCCGCAGGTCGGTGAACCGTTTGGGCCCGAGGACGAGCTCGCGGATGACGAGCAGCGTCCAGCGCTCGCCGACGAGGTCAAGGGCACGTGCGATCCCGCACGAGTCACCGTAATTGCGCTTGCGCTCGGCCATTCGTTCAGTGTAGTAGGTTTTCCCAACTAGATGATCGGACATTCCAACCAACCAGAGGAGGACCGGATGTACGCCCCACACGTCGTCTCCGACACCGAATGGGCCCAGACGATCGCCGAGCTCCACGCGGAGGAGAAGCGCGCCACCGACGGGCGCGGAGTTGAGGCCTTGGGGAGCGTGGGGAGGTTCCTCGACCTCACCCCCTTCGGGCGTCAGGAGAAGTGGGAGGACTCACCCGACAGCGTCGTCCACGGGGAACCGTATCTGGGGTGGCGGCGGCACGACGAGTACGAGGCGGTGCCGGCCCGATGACGCGCATCGACCAGTACCCAGCGGGAGTGCCGTGCTTCGTGGACACGATCACCGATGACCTGGCGTGCGCGCAGCGTTTTTACGGCGGGCTGTTCGGCTGGGAGTTCGTGGGCCCCGCCCTGACGCCGGGCGACCCGCCGGGCGAGTACTTCGTGGCTCGCATGTCCGGCCTCGACGTGGCGGGGATCGGCCGACTCGGAGACGGTGTCGCGCCACCTCCTTCCCGCTGGACGACCCACGTTGCAGTGGCCAGCGCTGACGAGGCGGCCGCCGACGCGGGCGCCGCCGGCGGCACGGTGCTGCTCGAGCCCGTCGACGCGGCGCCCGCTGGTCGCATGGCGATCGTCGCCGACCCGGCCGGCGCCGCCCTCTGTCTCTGGCAGGCGGGCCGTCGAGCCGGGGCACAGTTGGTCAACGCGCCCTCGGCCTGGGCGATGAGCTTGCTCACCACGCCCGACCCGGAGGGCGCGCAGGCCTTCTACGGCCGGATGTTCGGCTGGGAGGCCGAGGCATTCCCCGACGGCGGACCGGGCCTCTCGCTGTTTCGCCGGCCTGGCTACGTCGGCGGTGAGCCTGAGCAGCCGGTTCCTCGCGACGTGGTGGCGGCGATGATGGCCCTCCCTCAGGGATCCGGTCCGGCGGCCTGGAACCTCGACTTCTGGATTGCCGATGCCGAGCAGGCAGCCGCGGCAGCTCCCGGTCTGGGCGGGAGTGTGATCGCCGCGCCGCACGACGCCCCGCCGTTTCGACGAGCCGTGCTCGCCGCTCCCGACGGAGCGACCTTCTCGGTCAGTGAGCTTCGGCTTCCGGCCTGAGATGCGCCACCGTTTGGCGACGCGAGTCCGAGAACCGCCAGCACAGTCCGGCGGTGGCAAGCGACACGATTGCCACCGCCGGCCAGGCGCCGATCACCAGCCCCAGGAGATGGGACAGGGCGAAGGCCACGAGGCCGGCGAGCGTCAGCCAGCCGGCGGTGCGTCGCCCGTCGCGACGCAGCCAGACGGCGACGCAGGACACGCCACACACGGCCAGCACGATCCCGCCCAGCGGCCGCGAGCCGCTCGCCGTCGCCACGCCGAATCCGGCCACCAGTCCCAGCGCAGCGATCGGGGCGGTGGGGGCTCGCTGCAGGAGGTCCGGCACACATCGATGATCCCACACCGCCGGAGTGGGTAGCGTGTCCGGCAGAGCCACCGCGACCAGGAGCAGAAGATGGGTTTCGACCAGTACCACGAGCCGCCCGACGAGCTGCCGGCGGAGACCCGGACCTTCGCCCGTCTGTGCGCGTCACTGACCGAGGAGGCCGAGGCGATCGGCTGGTACGAGCAGCGGATCGCGATCGAGAAGGACCCCGAGGCGGTCGCGGTCATGACCGACGCCGTCGGCGAGGAGTACAAGCACTTCAGCATGGACCTCGAATTCCTTCTGCGTCGCACCCCCGTCTGGCGCGAGATCGCCCAGGGCATCCTGTTTCAGCCGGGTGACATCGTCCAGCACGGTGAGGCGGCTGAGGAGGAGGCCACCGAGGGCAACGGCGGCAACGGCGATGCCGGCGGCTACGCAGCCGACGGAACGGGCTCGCTGGGCATCGGCAGCCTCCGGAGGGCCGTTGGATGAGCAATCATCTGCTTCGCTCCCACGCCCCGATCAGTGACGGCAACTGGACGCTGCTCGACGACGAGGCGCGCGAGCGCCTCGGCGCCGCCCTCGCCGCTCGCAAGCTCGTCGACTTCCTCGGCCCGCTCGGCTGGGAGTACTCCGCGACGAACCTCGGCCGGGTCACCGGCGTCAGCGCCGCGCCCTGTGAGGGGATCACCGCGCTGGCGCGTCGCGTTCTTCCGCTGGCAGAGCTGCGGGCCGATTTCGCGATCTCCCGGGCAGAGCTGCGCGACGACGACCGCGGCGCCGAAGATGCCGACCTGGAGCCGCTGGACGACGCCGCCCACCGGATGGCCGTCGCCGAGAACAAGTCGGTGTTCCACGGCTGGCCGGAGGCCGGGATCGTCGGCCTGTCGGAGGCCTCGCCGCATCAGGGGCTCACGCTGGGCGAGGACGCCGACTCCTATCCGCGACCGGTGGCGCGCGCCGTCGAGCAGCTCCTGCAGTCCGGGATCGGCGGCCCGTACGCGCTCGCGCTCGGCAGCGATGAGTTCACCCGCGTGTCCGAGACCGCCGAGCACGGCGGATACCCGCTGCGCGACCACCTGCGCAAGATCCTGGACGGTCCCGTCCTGTGGGCGCCCGGCGTGTCGGGCGCGGTGGTGCTCTCACAACGCGGCGGCGACTTTCTGTTCGAGTCCGGCCAGGATCTCTCGATCGGCTACCTGGACCACGACCGTGAGGTCGTGAATCTGTATCTCGAGCAGAGCTTCAGCTTCCACGTGGCCACCCCGGAGGCCGCCGTGCCGCTCAAGGCCTGACGGCTACCGGAGTTTTCGCCAGCTGAACTGCGGGTCGTAGCCGAGGATCGCCCGTGCCTTGCTGATGTCGAGCAGCGTGTCGTTGCCCGTCACCGTGTCGGCCACGGGAACGTCCGGGAAGGCCGCGGCCATCAGCTCGCGGCTGGGCATCTCCATGACGGTGTCGGCGGCGGCGATGATGAAGCTGTCGGCTCCCTGCAGATCGGAGGCCAGCGCCGCGCGCACGCTCTGGGCGACGTGGCTCTCGTCGACATAGCCCCACAGGTTCCACTTGCGGGCGTGCGGATCGTCCTGCCAGGCGGCGAACCGCTCGTAGTCGGAGCGGATCATCACGTTGGAGAAGCGCAGGCCGATGATCGGGACGCCGCTCCAGCGGTTGACCGTGCGCGCCAGTTCCTCACCGACCACCTTGGAGAGCGCGTAGCTGGTCTCAGGGCGCACGTGCGCCTCGTCGACCGGCGCGTAGTCTGGCGGGCGGTCGAACGGCAGCCCGAGCGTCGTTTCGCTCGACGCCCACACGACCTTCTGCAGCCCCAGCCGCTGGGCGGCCGAGAACACGGCATACGTGCTGTTGGCGTTGACATCGAAGATGTGAGCGGCCGTCGAATGCGCGGGCGACGGGATCGCCGCGAGATGCACGACGGCCTCGATCCCGGGCAGCGTGTCGCCACCCGAGAGCGCCTCCAGCGCCTGTCCGAAGTCGGTCACGTCGGCACGCAGGAAGGGGATCGAGTCTTCGGGGTGGTTGGACTCCGGCGAGCCCACCAGGTCGATGTTGAGCACTTCATGCCCGTGCTCGTAAAGGTCGCGGATCACGACACGCCCCGCCTTGCCGCTTCCGCCGGTGACGGCGATCTTGGTCATGCCCCTAGCTGTATCAGGTTTGCTGCCGCGCTTGGACGGGGTAAGCCTGCGGGTATGGCCAACCTTCCCTCCCTACCTTCCCCCGGCCTTCCGTCGCTGCCCTCACCGCCGGATCGGTCGGGTCTCATCCCGTCGCGTAAGCGGCTGCCGTCGCTGGCCGGCCAGGTCGCTCAGGACGCCTCGCTGGCGGCCCTGCTCGGCGGGAACCTGTTCGGTCGGGTGGCGATGCATCCGGCGCTGGCCGGCGTCGCCGACAAGGCCGAACGCGGCAAGGTCCTCAACCAGGCGTGGCATCGCTACGGCTCGGTCAACTCGCTCGCGCTCGCCGGCCTGGTCGCCGGCTGGGCCTCGGCCCGCGGCGACGAGCGCGCGCCGCTATGGACCAGCCGCCGCCGCAGGACGCTCGTGACGGCCAAGGACGTCGCGGTGGGCGCCGTCGTCGTCACCGGCCTGGCGTCGGCCGCCGGCGGGATCGGCTTCGCGCAGCAGGCGCCGGACGGCGCGGTCCCGATGGACAGCGGCTTAGAGCCGGCGGCCGAGACGCCCCCGCGTGCCGCCAAGCTCAAGCGCGCCGTCAACCTGCTCGCCGGGCTCAATCTGGCCGCCGAGCTCTCGCTGGTGGCCGTCAACGGGCTGCTGGCGCGCAGCACCGCGCGCGGCCTGCTGGCACGGTGATTTTCCAGTAACTGGATTCCTGCCCGCAGTCCACGTAGCATCGGGCCGGGGCCAATGGGACCGCAAACCCTCCGTTGTCTGCGCTGGCTGCTGCCGGGTTGTGCGGGGATCGTGTGCGCGATCCTCGTCTCCGGGCTGGGGCAAGCGCCGAGCCGGGCCGCCGCCGTGCCGGGGCAAGCGCCGAGCCGGGCCGCCGCCGTGCCGCTGTCGATCGCCGTCCAGGGCAACCACTTCGTCAACCGTTCCGGTCAGACGGTCCGCCTCCTGGGCGTCAACCACGCGAGCTTCGAATATGCCTGCGTACAGGGCTGGGGGTACAACGACGGTCACATGGACGCGGCCGACGCCGCCGCGATCGCCTCATGGCATGCCACCGCGGTCCGAGTGCCGCTCAACGAGGACTGCTGGCTGGGGATCAACGGGCAGCCGAACAGCAGCCAGGGCGCCAACCCCCCGCTGACCATGGGCGGCTACCGGCAGGCGGTGGAGCACTACGTTGCCGACCTCAACGCCGACGGGATCTATGTGATCCTCGACCTGCACTGGACGGCGCCGGGCGCCTCCGTCGCCGACGGTCAGCGGCCGATGCCTGACGACCACTCGGGGGCGTTCTGGACATCGGTGGCGTCGACGTTCAAGGACAACGCCGCGGTCGTGTTCGATGCGTTCAACGAGCCCTACTCGCCGGATGCCATCAACGATCCCGGTTATCGGGTGACGTGGGACTGCTGGCGCAACGGCACCGCCAACCACGACTGCTTCCTGCCCGCCTCCAATGCCGGCCAGCCACCGGACAACAACACCCTTTACGGCCCGGTGGGCATGCAGTATCTGGTCGACCAGATCCGCGCGACGGGCGCGACGCAGCCGATCCTGCTCGGCGGGCTGACCTTCGCCAACGACCTCAGCCAGTGGCTGGCCAACGAGCCGAGCGATCCCGACCATCAGCTGGCCGCTTCGTACCACGGCTACCAGGGCGAGCCGTGCGGCACCCTGTCGTGCTGGGACAGCACAATCGCGCCCGTCGCTGCTCAGGTGCCGGTCGTCACCGGCGAGTTCGATGAGGACGACTTTGACAGCGCCACGTGCGCCAACAGGACGCCGAGCACATTTGACGCCGACTACATGAACTGGGCCGACCAGCACGGCGTCAGCTACCTGGCCTGGGGTTGGGAGCCCCTCAGTCCGCAGTACATCAGCGACCAGGGATGCCGCGCCTACTACCTGACCAGCGACCCCAGCGGGACCCCGGCCGTGCCCAACGGGACTGCGCTGCACGATCACCTGGCGGCGCTGGCCGACGCGGGCACGACGAGCACCACCGGAAAACGTCGGCCGCATCCGCCCGCGCCGGCGCTGCGCGCCTTCAAGGCCACCGTCACGGCCGGCGGCGCCGCGGTCCGGCTAACGCTGCGCGCCAATCAGAAGAGCGACGGCGTCCTCAGCGGTCAGACGGTCAACTCGTTCCCGACGACCGCGGCTTCGCACCGTCGCCATCGCGTCTCCCTCGGCTCCGTGCGCTTCAAGCTGGACGCGGGAACGTCAAAGACGGTTGTGCTCAAGCTGTCGCGCGCCTCCCGGAAGCTGCTCTCCCGGCAGCACAAGCTCAAGGTGCGGATCACGGTCACGCTGACGAACGCCGGGCGGCGGCGCGCGATCAGCCACCATGCGCTCAGCCTGAAGGCACCAGCCCGCCGGCGGCGCTGATCAGGCCGGGCCGCCGGCCCCGCGCGCCAGAACTGATCGCCATACAATCCGCCCCCGCGAGATGAGCATCACCCAGGACGCCACCCGGACCGTCATCGCCGCCGCGCAGGCTCACGCCGGCGAGCTCGGGCTGCTCATCACCGTGGCCGTCGTCGACACGGGCGGCCTGTTGATGGGCCTGGACCGGATGGACGGCGCTCCTCCGCTGAGCGCGCAGATCGCCGAGGCCAAGGCCCAGGGGGCCGCGGTCTGGCACCGCGACGGTCATGTGCTCGCCGAGGTCGCGCAGGAGCGTCCGGCGTTCGTCTCGGCGATCAGCCAGATGACCCGGATGCCGATCATCGCCGGCGCCGGCTCGCTGGTGATCCGCGACGGGGACGGGACGGTCCTCGGCGCGGTCGGCGTCAGCGGCGCCAAGCCGGATGAGGATCGCGCCTGTGCCGAGGCCGGCATCGCCGCCCTCGGCGGCTGACGAACGTCGTGGACGACATCGTCGGCCTCGGTGCTCGTGAGCTGCTCGATGCGTTCCGCGCGCGGCGGCTCTCGCCCGTCGAGGTGTTCGACGCCCATGCGGCTCAGATCGCGGACGTGGACAGCGAGCTGGGGGCGTTCCGCGCCCTGTGTCTGGAGCGCGCGGCCGAGGAGGCCGGCCGCGCCGAGCGCGCGTATCGCGACGGCGGACGGGCGAGACCGCTCGAAGGGCTCCCGTTCGCCGCCAAGGACATCTTCGACACCGCCGGCGTGCCCACCGGCTACGGCTCGGCGATGTTCGCCGATCACGTGCCGCCGAGCGACGCCGCGGCGGTCGCCTGCCTGCGGTCGGCAGGCGCCATCCTGGTCGGCAAGACGACCACGCACGAGTTCGCGTGGGGGATCACGTCGGTTAACCCGCAGGTTCGGACGCCGCGCAATCCCGTCGATCCGCGGCGGGTCGCGGGCGGCTCCAGCGGCGGCTCGGCCGTCGCCCTCGCCAGCCACCAGATCCCGTTCGCGCTGGGCTCCGATACCGGCGGCTCGGTGCGGATCCCGTCGAGCTTCTGCGGCACGGCCGGGCTGAAGCCAACCTTCCAGGCGATCCCGCGCGACGGCGTCTGGCCGCTGGCGGCATCCCTGGACCACGTCGGCGCGATGGCGCGCATGGCGGGGGACCTGGCGCCGTGGCTCGCCGAGCTGTGCGGACTTCGTCCGGCCGCCCGGGCGGCGTTCGCGCGCATCGGCGTCTGCCCCGACCTGCATCTCGTGCCCCTCGCCGCCGACGTGCAGGCGGTCTACGACGACGCCGTCACCACGCTCGGCGAGATCGCCGGCGGGGTGAGGACGGTGGCGTTCCCCGGCGCCGATCGCCTCCGCCCCACGTTCGCCACCGTCCAGGGATCCGAGGCGGTCATCTCGCATCGCCGGGCCGGGCTGTTCCCGGCGCGTGCGGCCGAGTACGGAGATGACGTGCGAGGCCGGCTCGAGGCCGCCTCGTCGATCACCCTCGAGCAGTACGCCGACGCGACCACCGCTCGCCTGACCCTCGAATGCAGCTGCGCGACGGCGTTAGAGCAGGTGGATGTGGTGATCACGCCGATCACCGCCGTGCCCCCCTCCCTGATCGAGGATCCCGACGAGGTCGAGCACCTCGGACGGCGGATGTCGCTGCGTGACTGCGTGCTGCCCTACACGGTTCCGCAGGACCTGTTCGGCCTGCCGGCGTGCGCCGTCGCGGCCGGCCGCGACAGCTCGGGCCTGCCGGTCGGCGTGCAGCTATGGGGCCCGCGGGGCAGCGACGGTCTGGTCATGCAGGTGGCCGCCGAACTGGAGTCGGCGCTCGGCGTCACGGCCGCGCTGCGCTGAGCCCATCGGTCAACTCCGGCTGGGGGCGAGCCAGCGGGCCGACCGCGCGCTGCTCTTCGCGCTGGAGACGGCGACACGAGCAGCCCAAGGAAGGTAAACAGCCCGCGTCCCTGCAGTTTGTGTGCCCACCTGCAGCCGTCGATCGGCCGCCCGGGTGCCGTGGGCCCGCGGTTATGTGACGAACTGCTGGCCGCCGTCGATGTCGTATGTCGCGCCGGTGAGGGCGGTGTTGGTCATGATGTGGACGGCCAGCGCCGCGACGTCGGCCGGTCCGACGACGCGGCCGATCGGGAGCGTCGTGCGCAGGTGCTGGCGCCTCGCCTCGAGCCCCTCGCTGGAAAAGTACGAGGCGGACAACGGGGTGTCCACGAAGCCTGCGGCGATGAGGTTGACGCGCACCGGCGCGAGCTCGAGCGCGAGCGCGGCCACGAACGGAGGCAGCGCGGCGGTGGCCGCAGAGGCGATCCCGAGGTCGCGGCCGATACGCCGGCCCCCGGTTCCGCCCATCAGCAACAGGGTGCCGCCGGACCGCATCCTGCCCACGGCGTGGCGCGCGACCTCGAGCCCGAGCACGACGTGGTCGCTGAGCGCCTCCTGCACCTGAGCCGCGGACAACTCGAGCAGAGGCACGTACTGGGGGCCGGGGCCGGTGATCAGGACATGGTCGATCGGGCCGGGCAGCTCGTCGAAGAACTGCTTCAGGGCGGAAGGATCGGTCGCGTCGAACGCGGCCGTGCTCCGCGCGTCAACGTCAACGGCTGCGCGCTCGAGCCGCTCGGGATCGCGGGCGGTGAGCACGACATCGGCTCCCTCGGCGCGCGCACGGCGGGCGGTTTCGAGCCCGATTCCGGCACTGCCCCCGATCAGCACGACGGTCTGTCCCAGCAATTGCGGCTCACGAGGATTGGCGACAGGGGTGGTTTCGGTGCTCATGATTCCTCCTCACGTGGAATGCGTGCCATCTGCGCGTCCATCGGTGTGACGCGCCGAGGCATGTCGGCGATCTGCATACGCAGTTCCATCAGCGCCGCGTCGTAGATGCCGGAGAAGCTGGGAAAGGGCTGGATCGTGTCGCTCATCACCTCAATGGAGACGTGGGCACGGATCGCGAGCGTCGCCTGCTGCAGCCACTCACCCGCCTCGGGCCC
>DATAUL010000490.1:0-6576 GCA_036268255.1 Solirubrobacteraceae bacterium
TGGCGACACGTGGCGGTCGCCTACGGCGACGGGCCGGGACCCGCAGCGTCTACGCCGGCGCGTCGGGGTCGCCGCTGTCCAGTCGCGCGCGGCGCTGCAGCGCGTACAGGTCGTCGCGGTTGCGCACGTACTGAGCGCCGGCGTCGACGACGGGCTGGTGGTCCCACGCGGGAGCCCGCCCGCGGTGCAGGGCCGCCGAGATCAGGTGACGCTCGCGCTGGCTGGCCCGCACGCGCCGGTCGATGTCGCGCAGGTTGAGCTCTGACTCCAGGGCCTCGCGCAACACCGGCTCCTCCGCGTGCAGGCTGACAAGCTCCCGCGGATCGGCGGCGAGGTCGAACAGGAGGTCAGGATCGTTGAGCGAGATGATCATCTTCTCGTCGCCGGAGCGGATCATCGCCGACGGCGCCTGGACCCCCTCCGCGTGGTATTCGGATATGACGGGCCGCGCACGCGGCGACAGCAGGCTCTCGCCGTCGGCGGCTCCGGCCACCGCATCGAGGGGCAGGCCGGCGAGCTGCAGCAGCGTCGGCGCGACGTCGAGCAGTGACACCGGCCCCGAGACCCGGCGCGCGGGCACCCGCCCAGCGAAGTCGCGCACGATCAGCGGTACCCGCGCCGACTGCTCGAAGAACGACATCTTGTACCAGAGCCCCCGCTCGCCGAGCATCTCTCCGTGATCGGCGCAGAACAGGACCGTGGTGCGGTCCTGCAGGCCGGAATCGCGCAGCGCGCCGAGCACCTCGCCGATCCGCTCGTCGACATAGCTGATCGCGGCGAAATAGCCGTGGCGGGCACGGCGGATCTGCTCATCCGAGAGCTCCGCCTCGTCAACCCGGCACATCGCGCGCAGCCGGCGGCTGTGGGGATCGACCTGATCGACGGGCAGGGACGCGACGGCCGGCAGCGGCACCTCCTGACGCCGGTAACGCGTCCAAAAGCGCTCGGGGACCTCCCACGGGTCATGCGGGTTTGTGAACGAGGCGAACAGGAGAAACGGCTGATCGGGCCGGTGGCGGGCGATCTCGTAGAGCTTGCGCGCCGCCACGAACGCGACCTCCTGGTCATAGTCGGTCTGCATGCTGGCCGCGGTCACACCGGGGTTCAGGACGCTTTCCATCGTGTGATACCAGGGCAGCGGCTCCTCGAGCGGGCGGCTCCAATCCGGCGTCCAGTCGACATCGGACGGGTAGATATCGGTGGTCAGCCGCTCTTCGAAGCCGTGCAGCTGATCGGGTCCGACGAAGTGCATCTTGCCGGCGACGGCCGTGTAGTAGCCGGCGGCTCGCAGCGCGTGCACGACGGTCGGGGTCGTGGCCGGCAGCTCGGCGGCGTTGTCGTAGACCCCGACCGACGAGGCGTGGCGGCCGGTGAGCATCGCTGCCCGCGACGGCGCGCACAGCGGATAGGCGCAGTAGGCGCTGTCGAACACCGCCGCTCCGTCCGCCAGCGCCGCAAGATTCGGCGCGTGGACCACCGGGTTGCCGTACACCGGCAGCCACGACGCCGCCAGCTGGTCGGCCATGATGACGAGGAAGCAGGGAGGCGGCGGGACCATCGGCGGGCGAGCATACGGCCTCGTCGCCGTGCACCGGCGGGCGAGCCGGTTGCGTCGTCACCGCGCCGGACTACCCTTCGGCCCGATGTGGGACGGATCGCTCGCGATCGACGGCCGCGACGGCCCGGGCGGGGCCCCGCTGGTCGTGGCCCACCGCGGCGCGTGGCGGCCGGCCCCCCAGAACTCGCTGGAGGCGTTCGAGGAGGCCGTGCAGCTGGGCTGTGACGCGATCGAGCTCGACGTGCGGCGCACACTCGACGGACGCGTCGTCGTCATCCATGAGGCGCGCGCCGGGGTGCGGCCGATCGCCAAGCTCACCCACGAGGAGCTGCAGGGCCGCCCCCGTCATCGCCATGCGCCGGCGCTTGAGGAGGTGCTCGAGCTCGTCGCCGGGCGGATCGGCGTCGATCTCGAGCTCAAGGAGGACGGCTACGTCGAGCAGGCGATGGCGATCGTCAAGCGGCGACTGGCGCCCGAGCAGTACGTCGTCACCTCGTTTCGCGACGCCGTGCTGCCGACGGTCAAACGAGCCGCCCCGGCGGTCCGCACCGGCCTGCTGCTCAGCCCCAACCGCCATATCGGCCAGCTGCCGCAGCGCGTGGCCACCACCAAGGTCGACTTCCTCGCGCCCCACGCGCGGCTGGCCCGCGCCGGCCTGCTCTCCTGGGCGACCGCGCGCGAACTCCCATCCTGGGTGTGGACGGTCAACGACCGCCGGTCGCTGCGGGTGCTCGGGCAGGACCCGCGGGTCGCCGCGGTGATCACCGACCGGCCCGACCTCGCGCTCGCCGAGCAGCATCGATCGACGCCGTCGATCATTTGATTCACGAACGCTTGACACAGCCGACAGCCGAAAGTAGGTTGTCGACAACTTGGCTGCTGTGAGCACCACCGCGTGGGGACTGGGGTCCGTCGAACGTCGCTCGACCACCGATCAGGTGCTCCACGAGCTGCGCACCGCGATTCTCGCCGGTCGGATCAAACCGCGCGAGCAACTCCCCGAGGTCGCCCTCGCCCGGACGTTCGGCACCGGGCGCTCGGCGATTCGCGAGGCCCTGCGCCAGCTCGTCCAGGAGGGCCTCGTCGTCTCCGAGCTCAACCGCGGAGCCTGGGTGAGGCCGCTCTCGACCGAGGACGTGATCGACGTCTACCGGGCACGCACGGCGATCGAGGTCGCCGCCGTCCAGGCCGCCCTGCAGTGCGACGGTGGCTACGACCTGACGCAACTTCGCGCCGCGCAGGAGAAGATCCGCGCCGCGTCGGGCAGCGACGCCACCCAGGCGCCGTCACGCGACCTGATCGGAGCCGACCTCGACTTCCATCGTGAGCTCGTCGCGCTCGCCGGCAGCCCGCGGCTCAGCCGAGCCCACGAGCCGCTGGCCGCCGAGTCGCAGATGCTGCTCAACTGGCATCCGGTCTATTCGGTGTCGGACTACGTGTCCGATCACCAGCGTTTACTCGACGGACTGGAGCGCAAGGACGCGCACGCCGGCGAGTTGGTCCGCGCACATCTGATGTTGACCGTGGATCTGATCATGCAGGAAGCAGAGCGCTATGCCAGCCGGCTGGCCAGCGCCGACAGCCTGGTAACCAACGACGACATCGTCGACGACGAGGGGAGCAGCGGGTGACCGAACGAGGATTCGACTCCGAGCGTGATGGCGGACTGACCCGGCGCCAGGTGCTGCACGGCGCGTTGGCCGGCGGAGCCATGCTCTCAGCCGGGGGCTTGCTCGCCGCCTGCGGCGGCAGCTCCTCCGGTTCCTCGAGCGCGTCGTCGAGCGCCGGGTCCAGCCCGGCCAGCACCGGCGCGCTCAAGTCCGGTGGCAACCTCCGTGTCGGAGCCACCGGCGGTGGCGCCAAGGACACGATCGACGCCCACCTGCCCACCGCCGACCCGGACATCATGCGCTGCTGGAATCTGTACGAGCCGCTGGCCGTCCGGCCACCGAGCTTCGGACCCTTGGAGATGATGGTCGCCGAGTCGATCGAGGCCGAGCACGGCAAGACCGACTCGTGGATCGTCAAGATCCGCCCCGGCATCGAGTTCCACAACGGCAAGACGGTGACCGCCGACGACGTGGTCTTCTCGCTGAACCGGATCCTCGATGCCAAGAACCCCAAGGTCGGCGCGGCCTCGATCGGCTATGTCGACATCAAGAACGTCAAGAAGATCTCCAAGTCGCAGGTGCGGATCCCGCTGAAGTTCGCCAACGCGGGCTTCCTCGACGACATCGGCCAGTACTTCAACTCGATCGTGCCCATCGGCTACAACCCGGCCAAGCCGGTCGGCACCGGCGCGTTCATGTACGCGAGCTTCACCCCCGGCCAGCAGAGCGTGTTCAAGAAGTTCCCCAACTACTGGCAGCACGGCAAGCCGTACGCCGACCAGTTGACGATCATCGACTTCACCGACGACACGGCGCGCGTCAACGCGCTGCTCGGCGGCCAGGTCGACGCGATCGACAACCTCCCGACGGGCCAGATCGCCCAGGTGCAGGGCAGCTCGTCGCTCAAGGTGCTGATCTCGCACACCGGCCAGTGGCAACCGTTCACGATGCGCATCGACCAGCCGCCGTTCAACGACGTGCGCGTGCGTCAGGCGATGCGGCTGATCGTCAACCGCCCGCAGATGGTCGAGCAGGTGCTCTCCGGCCAGGGGCGGATCGCAAACGACATGTACTCGCCGTTCGACCCCGCCTACGACGCTTCGCTGCCGCAACGCGCCCAGGACATCGAACAGGCCAAGTCACTGCTCAAGTCCGCCGGACACGCAGGCCTGAGCGTGCAGCTCGTCACCGCCCCGGTGTTCCAGGGGGTCGTCCAGGCAGCTCAGGTGTTCGCCCAGCAGGCGTCCGCTGCCGGCGTCAAGGTGAGCCTGCGCAAGCTCGACACAGGCACGTTCTACGGCCCCAACTACCTGAAATGGACGTTCGCCCAGGACTTCTGGGCGACACGGGAATATCTCCCCCAGGTCGCCCAGGGCAGCCTGCCCAGCTCGCCGTTCAACGAGACCCACTGGGGGGCCGGAGCGTTCGAGAAGCTGATCAACCAGGCTCGCGCCGAGCTCGACGCGACCAAGCGGACCGCGATCCTGCGCGAGGCCGAGAAGATGGAATACGACCAGGGCGGCTACATCATCCCCTACTTCTCCAACCAGATCGACGCCTACACCGGCAAGCTGGGCGGCTTCGTTGAGGCCAAGTCCGGCTTCCCGCTGGGCAACTACTGGTTCAAGAACGTGGGGTTCACCGCCTAACGGCCTGATCAGGGGAGCCGAGTGCCATGAGCCGATTCCTGTTACGCCGCATCCTCCTCGGGCTGCTGATCCTGCTGCTCGTGTCAGTGGTGGTGTTCGCGGCCACCCAGGCCCTGCCGGGGAATGCCGCGCGAGCGATCCTCGGCCGCAACGCGACGCCGGAGCGGCTGGCCGCGCTCACCCGCCAGCTGCACCTCAACGAGTCGGCCGTGTCGCAGTACTTCCACTGGCTGGGCGGGGTGATCACCGGCAACTTCGGGACGTCGGCGGCCACGGAGCAGCCCGTCTCCTCGCTGATCTCGGCGCGGATCCTGAACTCGGCGTTCCTCGTGCTCGTGTCGGCGCTCGTCGCCCTGCCGCTGTCGATTGGGCTGGGGGTGTGGATGGCGGTCAAGCGCGACAAGGCGACCGACCACATCCTCTCGCTGACGACGCTGTCGCTGGCGGCGCTGCCCGAATTCGTGATCGGCATCGGGCTGATCGTCCTGTTCGCCACGAACGTCTCGCACGCGTTTCCCGCGGTCTCGATCATTCCGCCCGGTGAGCACGCCTGGAACGTGCCCAACGTGGTGGTGTTGCCGGCGGCGACGCTCGTGCTGGCGGTCACCCCGTACATCAGCCGGATCATGCGCGGGTCGATGGTCGAGGTGCTCGAGTCCGAGTACGTGACGATGGCGCGGCTGAAGGGACTGTCCAACCGGACGGTGATCTGGCGACACGCCGTGCCCAACGCCATCGTCCCGGCGATCCAGGTCTCGGCGCTGCAGCTCGCCTACATGGCGGGCGGAGTCGTGCTCGTCGAGTTCGTGTTCTCGTTCCCCGGGATCGGTTCGTCGCTCGTTGACGCCGTCGGCAACCGCGACATCCCGGTCGTGCAGGCGCTGGTGATCATCATCGCGGCGGTCTACGTGGTCGTGAACCTCGTCGCCGATCTCCTGACGATCGTCGTCACCCCGCGGCTCCGGACGGCTGGCAGATGAGCGTCACGCCGATGACTGCCGACACCGCCCTCGCGGCGGCACCGGCGATGCGCAACCGGCAGTGGGCGACGTTGCTGCGGGCGACGCTTCACCAGTGGCGCGGGCGCATCGGGCTGGTGATCGTCGTCATCCTGGCGGCGATCGCCGTGTTCGGTCCGCTGATCGCCCCCCACTCCCCCACCGCGTTCGTGGCCGCTCCCAACAGCCCGCCCGGCCCGCATGTGCTGTTCGGCGCCGACTCGCTCGGCCGTGACGTGTGGAGTCGCTTCCTGCACGGCGGCCTCAGCGTCCTCGGGCTGTCGCTTGCCTCGACGATCGTCGGGGTGGGCGTGGGGCTCGTCGTCGGGTTGACCGCGGCCTACAGCGGCGGCTGGCTCGACGAGGTCCTGATGCGCATCGCCGACGTGTTCATGGCGTTCCCCCAGATCGTGCTTGCGCTGTTGCTCGTCACCGCGTTCGGGCCCAAGGTGTGGCTGATCGTGCTCACCGTCGGCATCTCGCACGCCCCGCGCGTAGCCCGCGTGATCCGCGGCGCCGCGGTGCAGGTCGTGGAACGCGACTTCATCAAGGCCGCCGAGGCGGTCGGCGAGCCGCGGCGGCGGATCATCTTCGGCGAGCTGTTGCCCAACGTGACAAGTCCGCTGCTCGTCGAGCTCGGGCTGCGGCTGACGTACTCGATCGGGTTGATCGCCGGGATCAACTTCCTCGGGCTGGGCCTGCAGCCCCCGGCCTCCGACTGGGGCCTGATGGTCAACGAGAACCGCCTGGCCCTGACCTTC
>DATAUL010000491.1:0-3148 GCA_036268255.1 Solirubrobacteraceae bacterium
CTTGACGAGATCGCCCTGGCGCAGGCGGCGCTTACCCGGGACGCCGTGGACCGCCTCGTCGTTGACGCTGATGCAGTTGGTGCCCGGAAACCCATAGTCGAGCTGCGGGCCTGATCGCGCTCCGGCTTTGGCGAAGACCCGAGCACCGATCAGGTCGAGCTCGCGCGTGGTGATCCCGGGGCGGACGTGGTGGCGCATCGCGCGGATCGCGTCGGCGACGACGCGACCCGCCGCCTTGAGATGGTCAAGCTCCTCGGGTGTCTCGATCGACATCATCAGAGCGTAGTCCTGACGCCGCGGCTCGGGCCTTTACGCCGTCCTGGGAGTGGCGGCGGGAGCGCGCTTAGCCGCCGACCAAACGAGGTCGTCGGCGAGGGCTGCCTGAAGCACCCGAAGCTGGATCGTTGGCCCATCCTCGATCACGAGCCGCTCGTTCACGCGCGGGATCATCCACCAGACTCAACGACGGCACAATTCGACGGGATGATCAACGGGCCGATCGAACCGGGGACCGAAGCGGGGTGGCGCGTCATTGATGCCGCGGTCCGCTGCGCGACAGGTCGACTTGGTAACGGCTTGCTGTCCGCGTACGCGATCGGGAGCTTGGCCCACGGAGGGTTCCGAACAGCGGTCAGCGATGTTGACCTGGCGCTGCTGACCGGCGACCAACCCGGCCGCGGCATGCCACGGATCGTCGCGACGATCGCCAACGAGATCAAGGCGGCCGGTCACGAGCTCGCAGACCGGCTGTCGATCTTTCATGCGCCATGGGCCGCGTTCTCTGACCCACCGCCCGGTGCGCGGTTTCCCCCCATCGACCGTTACGACCTGGTCCACTACGGAATCCTCGTCCACGGCACCGATTTCCGTCCCACCTACGCCACCGCACCAACCGCCGATGAGATTCGCGTCCACGCCGTCGACTCCGCGTTGCGCCGTGTGACCCCCGTTCGGCTCGCGACGGACCTGCGCCAGCTCGCCGACGCCGGCGTCACCGTCCATGACGCCACCAAGATCGTTCTCTGGCCTGTTCGCCTCCAGCATGTGTGCGACACCGGACAAGCCACCGGCAACGCGGCCGCCGTTGACCACTACCTGCAGCTTCCCGACGCACACCACCAGTCCCTCGCCCAAGACGCGCTCGAGTGGCGCGACCTCGCAGCAAATCAAACCCCCAGCGCAGCACTCGAACGGATCACCAACGAGATCCACGATCTGCACGCCGAGGTCTTTCAGCGCCTCAGCGAGAGGCCTGCCATTCCACGACGCGGTGAGCTCGCTCGGCGCGCCCGGCAGCTCAGCGCTTAGCCGAGCCCGTCGTGCTCGTCAGCGTCCGGCGCGCCGACGAGGCGCTCGTCGCCCCCGCGAGACACCTGCGCGCTAGCCCTTGACGGGACGCGTCACGCGGTACACGAGATAGAAGTGCAGTGCCGCGAACGGCAGAAGCAGCGCTCCCCACCATCCGCCGTGCCCGGTGCCGTACATGATGGCGGTGAGGACGAGCAGCCAGATGCCGGTGGCGATGCGCACAGGAACCATCACACGGGCGTGCCGGTACTCCCATGAACTTGGCAGCTGTATCCGGCGCAGCCGCATGAAGATCGCGTTTCTGAGCAGATCGAAGGCCTCACCGAATCGAGGCCGCCGCTGGCCCTCCGCAATGCCCGCCATGAGCACCGTGAGCATCTCCTGCTCATGCTCCTGGCGGAACGCCCTGGGAAAGAACGCCAGCAACCGTCGGTAGCTGCGCTCAAGATGCGTCAGATTGGTCATGTCGTCGCCAGCCCCCCACTCAAGTCCAGTCGTGATGTCGCAATGTGCGCATGGGAGCGCAAACGGTCCGCCTCCTCAGACAGCCGCGCCTCGCCGGTGGGCGTCAATCGGTAGTAGCGGCGCAACCGGTTATCCACGATCTCCTCCCGGTCGACGTCGATCAGCTTGTCCGCGCGGAGGCGATCCAGAGCGGCATACAAGGTCCCGGCGCGCAGTCGAACGCGCCCCTTCGAGATCTGCTCGACGTCGGTGATGATCCCGTAACCATGCTGGCTTCCTCCAGCCAACGCCGTCAGGATCAGGAACGTCGCCTCCTGCATCGCCCGGCTGCTCATACAAACAGCATATACCGTTGAACTGTTGCTAGTCAAGCGCTAGCTGGACCGGTAACCGCGCGCGACGGTCTCGGCTCTCCGTGGCCGGCCGGCCGGGGCACACGGAGTTATCCTGCCTTCACTGGACCGCAGCTACCGACCAGGGTGTGAGTCGAGGCGCGGCACTAAGTTGAGGAGGAGGCGTGATGGATACCAGAGACATGTTGGAGGCCTCGCCGGGTGGCGGCCCAGCCGGTGTCGAGGAGATCGCGGCGGCGATCGACGCCTGCTTGAAATGTGTCCAGTCGTGCACGTCGTGTAGTGACGCCGATCTCGCCGAGGACAGCGTCGCGGAAATGACGACGTGCATCGCGCTGTGCCTGACATGCGCGGATGTGTGCGCCGCCACCGCGCGGGTCCTGTCGCGAGTTGCCCATTGGGATGATTTCGTCGCTTACCGGCTGCTGCAGGCGTGCGTGCGCTCGTGCACGAGCAGCGCCGACGAGTGCCGCCGGCACGCGCCTCATCATCGTCACTGCGCGATCTGCGAGCAGGTATGCCGTGCCTGCATCGAGGCGTGCAACGCGCTGCTCGATGGTGAAGCTTTCCGGGACATCGAGGAGGCATCCCGGGCCTAACTCGGGCAACGATGGGGAGCGGCCCGCGGCTCCGTTCGGCGTGCGCGACTAGGGTTTCGACATCATCGAATGCATAGCGTGCTGATCGCCGGTCGGGATCACAAGCCCGGGCACGTCGTGGGGTGTCGCGACAACCGCGACCGCGAGCGCGATCAGGAGGCCCGCGGTGCCCCAAGTAGCCGCACGGCGCCACGGGATCGTCTTCTCGAGCGCGATCAGAGCGGCGATGAGTGCCATCCATGTGAGACTCATGACTCCGAGCGCGAACAGTCCGGCCATCAGCGCCCAGCAGCAGCCAAGGCACCACGCGGCGTGCTTGGACCCCATCTGAAGGGCGCCGCGATTCCCGTCGCGCCAAGTCCCCAGTAGAAACCCCAGCGGGCTGCGGCATTTTCCGAGGCACGCGTGCTTCAGTGGCGTCAG
>DATAUL010000492.1:0-8006 GCA_036268255.1 Solirubrobacteraceae bacterium
GCGATCTCGGGGTCGCCGAGCAGGTTCTCCTTGGGGACGCGGCAGTCGGTGAGGACGAAGTTGGCGGTGTCGGAGGCGCGGATCCCGAGCTTGTGCTCGAGACGGTCGAGCTTGAGGCCCGGGTTGTCGCGCTCGACCACGAACGACTTGATCGCCGCGCGGCCCTGCGAGCGGTCCAGCGTGGCCCAGACGACGATCAGGTCGGCTCGGTCGCCGGAGGTGACGTAGATCTTCTCGCCGTTGAGCACGTAGTCGTCTGGGTGGGCGGGATCGATCCGGGCCGTGGTCCGGATTGCGGCCGAGTCAGAGCCGGCCTCCGGTTCGGTGATCGCCATCGCCGCCCACTTGCCGCCGAATCGCTTGAGCTGCTCCTGGTTGGCGACGGCGGCGATCGCCGCCTGCCCGAGACCCTGGCGGGGCATCGCCAGCATCAGCCCGACGTCGCCCCAGCACAGCTCGATCAGCCCGAGCAGACTGGACATGTTGGAGCCGTTGCGATTCCCGCCGTCGTCCTTCCTCGGCGCGGCATCGGCGCCATTGGAGCCACCCCCGACGGTGCCGGCGCCGGCCCCGCCGAGCGTGCCCGACTCGTTCATGCCGTCGATCAGCGCTGCCAGCATGTCGAGTTCCTTGGGGTACTCGTGCTCGGCGGTGTCGTACTTGCGCGAGTTGGGCCGGAATACCTCGGCGGCGACCTGGTGAGACTGGGCGACCAGCATTCCGAACTTCTTGGGGAGCTCGAGGTTGAGCATCAGACGAGCAGCGCCCCCTCCATCAGACCGGCCGCGCGCAGGTCGCGATACCAGCGTTCGACGGGGTGCTCCTTGACGAAGCCGTGGCCGCCGAGCATCTGCACGGCGTCGGAGCCGAGCTGCATCGCGCGGTTGGCGCACAGCCAGCGCGCGAGCGCGACCTCGCGTGAGCACTCCAGGCCCTGATCGACCCGTCCGGCGGCGCGATACGTGGCCAGGCGCAGCCCGTCGAGCTCGATCGCCATGTTGGCGACCGTGAAGGCGACGGCCTGGCGGTTGGAGATCGGCTCGCCGAACGCCTTACGCTCCTTGACGTACTCGCTGACGTACTCGAGCGCCGCCTGGCCGGTGCCGACCGCCACCGCGCACCACGACAGGCGGGCGAGGGCGACGCACTCGGCGTACACCTCGGCCTCGCCGCCGCCCATCAGCGCGGTGGCCGGCAGGTGCACGTCCTCAAGGATCAGGCGCCCGGTGGCGGCGGCGCGGATGCCCATCGCGGGCTCCGGCTCGAACGCAACCCCGGCGGTCTTGGATTCGACGATGAAGAGCGACGGACCCACGCCGGCCAGATCGGCGGCGATCACGACCAGCTCGGCGTCGCCGGCGCGCGGCACGAGCGCCTTGACGCCGGAGAGCACGTAGCCGCCGCCCCCGGGGCGGGCGGTCGTCTGCAGGCCGAAGGGATCGAACAGCGGGCGCGGCTCCATCACGGCGAGCGCGGCCGACGGCACGTCCTCGCCGACGAACTCGGGCAGGTAGGTGGCCTGCTGCTGGGCGTCGCCCCATAGGCTGATCGCCGTCGACACGGCGGCCGGGGCCAGGCAGGCGACGGCGATCCCCATGTCGCCGCGGGCCAGCGCCTCAGACATCAGCACGGTGGTCGTGGCCGAGCGCTCCTCGACGGCGCCGCCGAGCTCCTCGGGCACGCCGACCATCGTCAGCCCCAGGTCGTTGGCCTGGCTGAGCAACTCAGGCGGGGTGGCACAGTTGGCATCGGCGTCCTCGGCGACGGGGCGCAGGCGATCGATCGCGAACTCGCGGACGGAGTCGCGGAGCATCTCCTGCTCGTCGGAGGGCTGGAGGTCGAACAGGGATCGGTCCCCGCCGGTCCTCCGCGGCTGACGAGCCGGCCGCGACAGGCGCTGAGCCGCGGCGAAGGTCCGGCCGGCGGTCGCCGCCGTGCGCGCCCCATTCTTGGTCACGCCGTGCAGCAGCCGGACCGCCGGGTCGCGCAGTCCGAGGCGGTCGATCGCGTCCGATGAGGCGACGCGATTGAGCGCCCGGAGCCCCACGGCCATGCTGCGCTCGGCGATGTTCGGCGGAGACGGCATCCGAGCGCGGACCTTATCACGAATCGTTGTGACGTCGTTTGGTGTCACGATCCCTCCCGGCGGTGCGACCAAGTGGCTTACGGCGTTGTTACGCGCCGTCGGTAACACTGCCAGGGTGCGCGTTCTGATCGCTGAAGACGAGCTGCGGCTGGCCGCAGCGATCGCGCGCGGCCTACGACGGCAGGGGATGGCGGTCGACCTGGCGCCGGACGGCGAGCAGGCGCTGGCCAAGGCGCGCGTCGTGCGCTACGACGTGCTTGTGCTCGACCGTGACCTGCCCGGCGTGCACGGCGACGACGTGTGCCGGCTGGTGCGCGGCGAACGTCCCGAGACGGGCATCCTGATGCTGACGGCCGCGGGCGCGCTGGAGGACGTGATCGAGGGCCTGTCGCTGGGCGCCGACGACTACCTGCCCAAGCCGTTTCGCTTCGCCGAGCTGGTGGCCCGCATCCACGCCCTGGCCCGCCGCGCCCTGCCGAGCCGTCCACCGGTGTTGCGTCACCGGGATCTGGAGCTCGATCCGGCTCGCCGGCGGCTGACCCGCCACGACTCCGAGCTCCAGCTCGCGCGCAAGGAGTTCGCCGTACTCGAGGCCCTGATGGCCGCCGAGGGGGCGACCGTGTCGGCCGAGCAGCTACTCGAGCGGGTGTGGGACGAGCACACCGACCCGTTCACCAACGTGGTGCGGATGACGATCATGACGCTGCGTCGCAAGCTGGGGGACCCGCCGGTGGTGCAGACGGTCATCGGCGTCGGCTACCGGATGGTGTGAGCGGCGCCGCGGCGTAACCTGTGCGGCCGATGGCGCAGACGCAGTCTCCCCGGGTCGCGAAGCGCGCGAGCCGTCTGCCGGTTCCACGAGCATGGCGCGGGCTGCGCGCGCCCGCTCCGACGATCCGCCTGCGCCTGACGGCGCTCTACACGGCTGTCTATGCCGTCAGCGGGGCGGTGCTGCTGACGATCGGCTACCTGCTGCTGCGCAGCAACCTCCACAGCCGCCACGATCTGCGGGCGGCGCTGATGCGCCATGGGCTGCATCCGGTGATCGGCGGCGCGCTCGGATTCCCCGCCGGCTCACCCCAGGCCCGGTTGGTCCGCGTCGTCGAGCAGCAGATCCTCACCGGGGCTCTGCATCGCCTGCTCGTGGAATACATCGTCGGGCTGCTGGCGATGACGGCGATCTCGGTCGTCGCCGGGTGGCTCCTCGCTGGTCGTGCGCTCGCCCCCCTGCGCGACATCACCGCCACCGCCCGCCGCGTCTCGGGCGAGAACCTGGGGGAGCGAATCGCCCTCACCGGGCCGGCCGATGAGCTCCGCGAGCTGGCCGACACGTTCGACGGGATGCTCTCGCGCCTCGACGGCGCATTCGCCAGCCAGCGGCATTTCGTGGCCAACGCCTCGCACGAGCTGCGCACGCCGCTGGCGATCATGCGAACCGAGGTCGATGTGGCGCTCGCCGATCCGGACGCCTCCAGCGACGAGCTGCGCGCGATGGGCGAGGCGATCCTCGAGACGGTCGATCGCTGTGAGCATCTGATCGCCAGCCTGCTGTTGCTGGCCCGCAGCCAGGCGACGACCGGTCACGAGGAGCTCGTCGACATCGCCGCCATCGTGGGCGACTGCGTAACCGACCTGCGGGCACGCGCGGAGGAGGCCCACATCCAGATTCGCTCCGAGCTCGCGCCTGCGTGGGTCGACGCGGACCCGGGCCTGCTCGAGCGCCTGATCGCCAACCTGCTGGACAACGGCATCCACCACAACGTGCCCGGGGGCTTTTTGTCGGTGAAGACCGAGGTGCACGACCGCCGGTTGCGGCTGGTCGTGGCCAACGGCGGAGCCCGGATCGACGCCGAGCAGCTTGCGGAGCTGGCCGAGCCGTTTCGCCGCCTGAAGCGCTCAGGGTCGGGCTTTGGCCTGGGCCTGTCGATCGTCCGCTCGGTGGCCGAGGCGCACGGAGGCACGGTGACGCTGAGCGCACCGGCCTCCGGAGGGCTGGTGGTCGTGGTCGAGCTGCCGCGTCCGCGCACCGCCCACGTGCCGCGTCCCGGTCCTGCCAAGGCCCTGCCGGCCTGACCGTTGTGCCCTCGCGGCCGGGAGCGGTAGGGTCTCATCTCCCCACGACGGCCAGCGGCTAAAGGACAGCTCACGATGGACGATTCGATCGTAGTCGGGACCGATGGGTCGGAGACGGCCAAGCAGGCGGTGGCCGAGGCCGTGCGACTCGCCAAGGCGCTCGGCGCCGAGGTGCACGTCGTCTCGGCATACGAGCCACTGCGCGGCGCGCGCGTCACCGGGGCTCCCGAAGGCGCGGCTGCGGTGTGGCGCCCGCTGCCCGACGACCAGGTTGACTCGATCCTCAGCCAGGCCGTCGCCGGGGTCCGGCTCGCCGACCTTGAGGTGACATCCCACGCCGTGCGCAAGGACCCGGCTGACGCGCTGGTGGAGGTGGCCGAGGAGGTCAAGGCGACGATGATCGTCGTCGGCAGCAAGGGCATGCACGGCGCTCGCCGCCTGGCCCTGGGCAACGTGCCCAACAAGGTCTCGCACCATGCCCGCTGCAACGTGCTGATCGTCGCCACTGACTAGCTGCTCCCGACGGAGGCGGCCTGCTCGCCCCGTTAGCAAGCCGCCTCTCGCTTCGGGAAGCGCCCCCTGGCCCATCGTGCGATCCCACTGAGAAGACTGCCGACGACGGGAAAACCTTCCCTGTGTGACCGACCTCACATAGTGACGGCGTTCAGGCCACGATCTGCTCTGAGCGAGCCAGCCAGCGGCTCGCGCCCAGTTCGCTGCAGAGCGCGCGGGCCTCGGCGACCGCGTCGGGGTCGTCGCGGCGCCCGGCTCGCTCCAGCAACGCGCGGGCGAGCAGCGACCGCGCGCCGACGCCGCGCAGCAGCGCGATCGCCTGCCGCTCGTAGGCCGCGGACCGGTCGGGGTCGGTGCCCGCCAGGCGACGGGCGATGATCCGGGCCTGTGCCGCTCGGAAGACCGGGGTCCGCGCGTTCGGAGCGAGCGCGTCGACGTGGGCTTCCAGGGTGGTGAGCACGTCCTCGTCGCCGGTGGCCATGGCCGCCTCCAGGCACAGTTCGAAGGCCTCGGCGATCATCTCCTGGCCCGACGGACGGGCCGCCAGCAACGGCCGCGCCAGCTCCAGCGTCGCGCTCGGATCGCCATCCACCATCGTGCAGCGGGCGAGCACGAGCCCCGCGCTGAAGCCAAGGTCGACGTTGGTGGAGTCGCGATGGGCGACGGCCAGGGCCCGGCAGCGCTTGAGGATCTCGACGTCGCCGCGGGCGTCGGCCACCTGCGCGAGAAAGGCGGCCGCGTACGTCGCGTCCAGCGCACCGTCGCGGGCGAGCAGGGTGTTGCCGGCGACGATCGCCTCATCCCACTGGCCGAGCGCCACCAGACAGGGCATGTACTGGCTGAGCAGCAGGCTCTCGTAGATGCGATCGCCGACCTCGCGGGCGAGAGTGAGCCCCTCGGCGACCTCGTGAGCGGCCTCCCGGAAGCGGTCGGATTCGAGCGCGATGGCTGCCATGTTGAACCGGGAGCGCATCGCCGATGTCGACAGGCCGTGCTCGTCGCAGATGAGCAGCGCCTGGCGCAGCACGCCGATGCCCTCCTGGGTGCGCCGCTCCTGGATCAGGAACACGCTGCGGGTGATCAGCGTGTGGGCGAGTGCCGGCCATGCCTCCTGTGCCTCGAGCTCGCGCAGGGACTCTTCGAGCAGCGGCAGCGCCTGTTGGCGATCTCCCTGGATCATGAGCGTGCGCCCCAGCTCCGCCAGGCCCTCGGCCCGCACGGTGACGTCGGTTCCGGCCGCCGGCCGCTCGCGGAAGGACTCCAGCAGCGACTGCGCCTCGGCGCTGCGGCCGGCCGTGATGGCCAGCCGGGCGAGCGTGACCGTGGCCGAGTCGCCGGACACGCGCCCGTTGTGCCGGTACAGGTCGATCGCCTCGCGCAGCCGCCGCTCGGCGCCGTCGCTGTCGCCGCTGTGCCACAGCGCCTGGCCGGACTGCTCCAGGAGCTCGGCGCGCTCGAGTTCGTCGTCGGCCAGCTCGCCGGCCTGCTCGAAGTACCGTGATGCCTCCGGCCCGAGCCCCAGCGACGCCGCGCCGCGACCCGCTGCGCTCAGCTTCTCGCGCGCGGAGGCGCGCAGGGCGCCGACGTCCTCGGCGTCGGGCTCCGCGCGGATCGCCGCCAGGTAGTGGGAGGCGAGCACCTCGGCGATGTCGGCTCCCTGCCCGGGCCAGCTCTGCTCGAGGTGCCGCGCCGCCGCGACGTGGCGGGACTTGCGCGTGCGGCGCCCTAGCGTGCTGTAGGCGACGGTGTGGAGCAGCCCCTGCAGGAACGCGTACTGGCCGCGCTCGGGCGAGCGCGGGTCCTCGTCGCGCGCCAGCACCTGCTTGGCGACGAGGCCGTCGAGCAATCTCCGGGCCTCCGCCACGGGCAGCTCGCCGAGCGCGGCCGCGGCCTCAGCGGTGAACGTCAGACCAAGGACCGACGCGTCCTGAAGCAGCGATCGCTCGTCGGCCGACAACCCGTCCAGGCGGGAGGCGACCAGGGCGTGCAGGGTCTCGGGCACGTCGAGATCGGAGACGTCGCCGGTGACGACGTAGCGCGCGCCTTCCTGCACGAGCAGGCCGCGGTCCTGGAGCATGCGGATCGTCTCGATCGCGTACAGCGGGATCCCCTCCGCCCGGCGGCCGATGTCGAACACGAGCTCGGCGGGCAGGCCGGGAGCGAGGCCGTCGAGGATCGAGGCCACCGAGTCCGCGTCCAGCGCCTCCAGCTTGAGCGGCCGCCAGGCCGGCCGCCGGTCGTGCAGCTCGCCGCGGCCGAGCGCCAGCACGAAGATCGGAAACTCCGCAGACCACTCGAGCAGGTAGTCGATGAAGTCGAGCAGACCGCTGTCGGCCCATTGCAGGTCCTCGAAGGCGAGCACCACGGGATGCGTCCCGGCAAGGCGCTCGAAGAACAGCCGCCAGCCGCTGAACAGGTCGGCGCGGTCGGCCTCGGGGCGGTCCTCGAGGCGCAGCAGGTGCGCCAGCCGCGGCTCCACGAGCCGGCGCTCGCGCTCGTCGGTCACATGCGTGCGCACGGCGACCGACAGCTTCTCGCGGGCCTGCGTGGGCGGTTCATCCTCGGTGATCCCGGTCCGCGCGCGGACCATCTCGGCCAGCGCCCAGTAGCCGACGCCCTCGCCATAGGACAGACAGCGACCCTGGTGCCACAGGCGGAGCTGCTCGATCCCGTCGAGGTACTTGAAGTACTCCCACAGCAGCCGCGACTTGCCCGCCCCCGCCTCGCCGATGATCGAGACGAGCCCGGCGCGACCCTCGGCGGCGCTGGCCTCGCCCGCGTCGATGATCGCCTGCAGCTCACGGTCACGACCGACGAATGGCGCCTCCAGCCCGGCGCTGCGGCGCGCACCTCCGGCGCCGGCGACGACGCGCAGCGCCGTCCACGCATGGACCGACTGCTCACGCCCCTTCAGGTCATGGTGGCCGGCGTCCTCGTAGGCGATCGCCGCCTCTGAGGCGCGCTGCGTGACATCGTCCACGAGCACCGTCCCGGGGGCGGCGATCGACTGCAGGCGGCTCGCGGTGTTGACGGTGTCGCCGAGGACCATCCCCTCGCTCTCGGCACCCACCTGTACGGCGGCGTTGCCGGTCAGCACGCCGGCCCGAGCGCGCAACTCCGGCATGCCGACCTCCTCGCCGAGGGCGTTGACCGCCTGGGCGATCGACAGCGCGGCGCGAACCGCCCGCTCGGCATCGTCCTCGCGCGCCACGGGCGATCCCCACACCGCCATCACGGCGTCGCCGATGAACTTCTCGACGACCCCCCCGTAGCGCTCGATCAGCAGCCGGCAGCGGTCGAAGTACTGCGACAGCAGCTCGCGGACCTCCTCCAG
>DATAUL010000493.1:0-4959 GCA_036268255.1 Solirubrobacteraceae bacterium
GATGATCCGCTCGGCGATCATGTCCGTCGCCTGCTCCAAGCTCAGATCCTCCCACTCGGTCGCGCCCGGGCGCCGGTAGCGCACCCTGGTCTCGCGCCTCGGCGAGTTGACCAGCTTCTCGGACGCCGATCCCTTTGGGCATAGCCGCCCGCGGGAGATCGGCGAGTCCGGATCGCCCTCGATCTGGACCACCGTCTCGTTCTTGACATACACCTTCTGTCCGCAGCCGACGGCACAGTACGGACAGATCGACCGCACCACCTTGTCGGCCGTCCTTGTCCGGGGAGCAAGCTGTTCAGAGCGCGCCGACTGAGCGGCCCGGCCCAAGCCCAGGCCATCGCCGGCCAGCTGGCGTAGGAACGGAAGAGTCAGACGGCGGCCGAGGGTCATAGCGGCAGGAAACCTACCCTGAGCGCAACCATCGGCTATGTGGGTTGTCATCGGTCGAACATGCGGCTATCAGCGGTCGCCGCCTTTCGCCGTCGAATCGTCGCCTCGACAACGTCAGCGGCGTCGGCAGCCCGCCGCTCGGGGCGCGTCGTTGCCGCTCTAGGTGCCATCTTGCTGGGTCACGGCGCACTGCAGCAACATGGCGTGCACGAATGCCTGCGGAAGGTTGCCGCGCAGCTGGCGCTGAGCGACGTCGAACTCCTCCGACATGAGCCCCGAGGGGCCGCTGGCCGCGCGGGTGCGTTCAAACCAGCGAGCGGCGCGCACCTGGTCGCCCTGCTGCGCATACGCCAGCGCCATCAGGAATCCGCAGAGCAAGAATGCTCCCTCGGCTTCGCCGAGCGGCCGTTCATCCGGTCGGAAGCGGTAGCAGTAGCCGTCGTCGGTGAGCTCGTCCTCGATGGCGACGAGCGTCGCCAGTGAGCGAGGGTCGTCGGGACTGATGGCTCCTCGGATGACCGGCAGCAACAGGGAAGCGTCAACGCGGGGATCGCCCGGTGAGCGTTGCCAGCGACCGAATGGGTGCAGGGAGTCCGCGCCCGTCTGGGCGGCGATGACGTCGGCGAGCGCAACCCACGGCGCGCCGCGCTCGGATGGCTGGTGGGTGGCGATCGCGCGCAGGCCGGCGACACAGATCAGGCGGCTGTGGGTCCAGTTCTCGGGCTCCAGCTCCCAGATGCCGGCATCGGGCTCGTGCCAGCGTTCCTCGATGGCGGTGATGGCCAGCTCGGCGGCTCGCCATCCGTCGGCGTCCAGATGGTCGTGTTCGGCCGCTGCGGCGAATAGCAGCAGCGCTTCGCCGAACGCGTCGAGCTGGAACTGCTGGTTGACCCAATTGCCGGCGATGTCGGTCCCCCCCGGGTAGCCGGGAAGTCCGAGGTTGCGCTCGCCGGGAACGGGGCTTCCGTCGATCGTGTAGGCGGGCACCATCCGTGGTCCGTCGGCAAGCAGGCGGTCAGCGACGAACCGCACGGCGTCGTCGAGCAGCGGATAGGCGCCGGCTTTGGCCACCGCCTGGCCGGCCAGGCATTGGTCACGTATCCACACGTAGCGGTAGTCGTAGCTGCGTCCCTCGCGTGCGCGCTCGGGCAGCGACATAGTGGCGGCGGCCACCGTGCCGCCTCGGGCGCCGGTCAGTCCTGAGAGGACCGCGTAGGCATGGCGGGCGTCCCGCGGGGCCACGGTGCTCTGTAGGTCCGGCAGCCGTTCGCGCCAGGCGGCCTCCGTGCTCGACCAGGCGCGGTCGGCCTCGAACGTCGACTCCCCGTCACCGTGAAGGCTCATGACGAGCACCAGGTCGTGGCTGTCTCCCTCGGCCAGGTCAAGCGTCATCCCCACCGGGTGACCGCCGCGAGCGTCCTGTTGGATCTTGGCTTGGGTCGCGCCGTGCCAGCTGACGACGGCCTCGCCGAGCCGGGCGCGCCAGACGCCGTCGTCGGTGCGCCGCAGCGAGCGTGCCTGACGGGCGCCGAAGTGCGAGCGTAGGTCCAGCGCGACATTGACGTGCGTGTCGCCACGCACAGCCAGGATGCGGCGCAGGATCACGGCACGGTTCTCGTCGCTCGGCAGGGCGAGCGCCTCGCGGCACTCCACGACGCCGCTGTCGGTGATCCAGCGATTGCGCCAGATGAGTCCGAGCTCATAGAAGCCGCCCCACACGAACCGGTCCTGAGGCGTGACCACGTAGGTCCCACGGCCTCCGATCAGCGTGGCAAAGCAGGCGTCGGAATCCCAGCGCGGAAAGCACATCCACGCAAAATCGCCCCGCGGCCCCACCAACACGCCGCGCTCACCGTCAGCCAGCAACGCGTATTCACGCAGCGACTGCGGCGGACTGAGGCGAGCCAGGTCGGCGGCCGCGGTCATCGTCGGCTCGGCTGTCGGTGCAGCGGCTGATCAACCACGCCGAGCCGCGAGGCCGAGCGCGGTGACGATGGTGGCGCCGGCCAGCCGGCGATGCTTGGAGAGCCACAGCTGGGGACTGGATGTCTTGGCCTCGTTATCGAAGATGCCGTGGGTGGCAGCCATCTGCGGCAACGGAGCGAGCAGGTTGTCCTGTCGATCGGCGGAGACGGGCATGTCGGGTACCTGCTGACCGGAGAACGCGGTGCGCGCCAGGTAGCGGTCGGCGAGGCTCGGCGCGAGCATGTTGCCGAGGATCGCCTGCACGGCGCTGTATCCCACCCACAGCTCTCTGCGGTGGTGGTGTGCTGCCCAGTAGACGGCCTCTGCCGGAATCTCGGGCTGGTAGATCGGGGGGACGGGCTTGGGGTGCTTGGGCAGCTTGGAACGACACCAGTTGAACTGGGTGGTGTTGACGCCGGGTAGCTGGACCATCGTGATGCGCACCTTGCTCTTGTCGTGCAGCAGTTCGGTCCGGATCGAGTCCGTGAACCCGCGGATCGCGAACTTGGATCCGCAGTAGGCGCCCTGCAGCGGGATCGCCCGGTACGAGAGCGCGGAGCCGACCTGGACGATCTTTCCGTGATCGCGGGCGGTCATCCGTCGCAGCGCCGCCATCGTGCCGTAGACGGTGCCGAGGTAGGTGACCTCGGTGGCTCGCTTGAACTCGGCGGGATCGGTGTCGACCGCTTTGGCGAACACCGTTGCCATCGCGTCGTTGATCCAGATGTCGATCGGGCCGAAGTGACCCTCAGCGGCGACCGCGGCCGCCTCCACCTGGTCGGCGTCGGCCACATCGGTGGGCAGGACGAGGGCCTCGCCCCCCAGCTCGTGGACCTCGCGCTCGACGTCACGCAGCGCCGCCTCGCCGCGTGCCAGCAGCGCGAGACGGGCTCCGCGTTTGGCGAACGCGTGGACGATCGCCCGTCCCACCCCCCCGGACGCACCGGTCACGACCACCACTTCCGGACTCGTTTCCCTCGTCAAAGCGCCACCTCCTCTGGACACTGCATGGGTCGGTCACGCCGCGTAACGCTCGGCGTCACTCCAGCGAAACTCGACACCCATACCCGGCACATCGACATTCGGCCACAGCGCTCCGCCTCGCGCGAGCGCGGCGCCGTCAAAGAGCATGTCCTCCATGCGCACGTGGTCGTGGAAGTACTCCACGTGCACCATCGTCTCAAGCGCCACTGCCACATTGCCATGGATCGTCGGTGAGCAATGCAGCGACAGCGGCCGCGAGCGCGCCCGGCAGAGAGCGTCGACACGCAGCAGGCCGGAGATCCCCCCGCAGCGCGTGACATCGGCCTGCAGGACATCGACGGCGTGGGCATCGAGCATGCGCTGGAAGTAGGACAGGTCATCGCCGTACTCGCCCGCGGCGATGGCCATGCCCGCCGGCACCTGCTCGCGCACAGTCCGCAGACCTTCGAGGTCCTCGGAGGAGACCGGCTCCTCGAACCAGCTGACGTCGAAGTCGGCGAGCTCGTGGGCGACGGCGATCGCCTCCGCCGGGCGGTAGGCGCCGTTGGCATCGACGAACAGCCGGACATCGGGTCCGATCGCCTTGCGGGCTGCGGCGACGCGGCTCGGATCCTGGGCGGGCTCTCGTCCGATCTTCATCTTGACCATCGTGATGCCCTGCTGGACCCAGTCGGCGAGCTGCGTTCGCAGCCGGCTGTCGGAGTAGGAGGTGAAGCCACCGCTGCCGTAGATCGGCACGCTCTGATGAAAGCGCCCGAGCAGCGTAGCCAGGGGAAGCGAGAGCAGCTTGGCTTTCAGATCCCACAGCGCGACGTCGACGGCGGCGATCGCCATCGAGCCCATCCCCGGCCGGCCGCTGTTGCGCAACGCGGTGGCCATCGCCGCCCATGCTCGGGGCACGTCGGTGGCGGGAAGGCCGATCACGGCACGGGCGAGGTCACTATTGATGACATGTCGCAGCGCGGAGTGGCCGTAGGTCCAACCCAGACCCGTCTGCCCGCCGGCATGCGCGGTGACGATGACCAACGTCGTCGAATCCCATTTCAGGGTGCCGTCGGACTCGGGCTCGTCGGTCGGGATCGTGTAGGCGTGGGCGCTGACCTCGGAGATCGGCACGTCGGTCGTGGCGCGGGTCGTCGTCATGTCTCGACTCGCGTGACCCGTTTGCGCGCCAGGAGGTCGGCGCAGCGATCCGCCAGAGCCATGATCACCAATGCCGGGTTGGCGGCGCCCTGCGTGGGCAGCACGCTGCCGTCGACGACGAACAGGTTGGGTACGCCCCACACGCGGTGGTTGGCGTCGACGACGCTGTCGTCGGGGCTGAACCCCATCCGGGCTCCGCCGACCAGGTGCGCGTAGCGGTCGATCTTCAGCGTGTCCTGGGCGCCGGCGTGCTCCCAGATCGTCTCGATGGTCTTGGTGGCGAAAGCGATGTTGCGCTTGTCGTTCTCCCCGAGCGAGTGCGAGAACTCCGCGACGGGCATCCCGTACTGGTCGGCTTCATCGGCGAGGGTCACGCGGTTGTCGGGCTGCGGGAGCAGCTCGCAGAGCAGCCCGAGGATCGACCAGTGGTTGTAGTCGCGCATGTATTCGCGCAGGTCAGCGCCCCAGTGACCGCCG
>DATAUL010000494.1:0-2102 GCA_036268255.1 Solirubrobacteraceae bacterium
GCCGCGGGCGGCCTCCTCGAGCACGTCGGTGGCCTCCTCGGCCGATCTCGAGTAGAGCTCGACGAGCAGGTGCACGACGATCTGGTCCTCGTCGTGCTTGTGAAAGCGGACGTGGGTGAAGAACTCGCGCGTGCCGTGATCACCGAACGCGGCGTAGGACAGGGCGTCTGAGGCCTCCGGACCGGAGCACGTCTCGACGTCGTCGGCATCGACGGTGACAGTGCACGAGGCCACCCACGGGGTGCCGGCGATCATCCGCTCCCAGCGGTCCTCGATCGGCTCGACGCGCCCGTTGTGAAAGCCGAGATGGGGCTGGTCGTGCATGCATTCCAGGCACTGGACGACCGCCTCCTGCATCTCGTCGACGACCTCGCCGCGCTCGCCGGATTCGGGGTCGATCCGATGGATCCCCTCGTAGTGAACCTGCACTTCGAGGTTCTGGGACCAGCAGCGATAGCAGCGCAGCCAGCTACGGACCTCGGTAGATCCCTCCATCGCGATAAGTCTAGGACGGACTCCAGCGACCTCGCGCCGGGCCCTATCCTGGCGGGGTGCGCGAGCCCATCGGTGTGCTGCTGGCCGGGGGACGGGGCTCGCGCCTGGGTGGCGCCAAGGCGCTCGTCCCACTGGCCGGCCGGCCGCTGATCTGCCATGCGCTGGCGGCGCTGCGGGGCGCGGTGGGGGAGGTGGCGATCGTCGCCAAGCCCGACACGTCGCTGCCGGTCCTTGACGACGTGACGGTGTGGCGAGAGCCCGCCGAGCCCCGTCATCCGCTGGTCGGAATCGTGCACGCGCTGGCGTGCGCGGAGGGTCGCCCGGTGCTCGTGTGCGCCGCGGACATGCCGTTTGTTACGAGCGACGTGTTGGTTGCCTTGGCCGCCGCCGACCCCCGGGGCGCTTTTGCCGTGGTGGCGAGCTCGGCCGAGCGTGGGCTCCAGCCGCTGCTCGGCTGTTACCAGCCGGAGGCGGGCGCCCTGCTGGCCGCCGCGGCGCGCGAGGGAGCCGCGCCCGTCCGGCGGGTGGTGGCCGGGTTAGGGCCCCGGTTGTTCGAAGTGACCGACGAGCGCGCCCTCTTCAACGTCAACTCGGCCGAGGACCTGGCGGCCGCTGAGGCCGTGCTGGCTGGTCGCCGGGGCGGGGGTGGGTAGCGCGACCCACGCGGATCAAGCGGCGACGGTCGGGTGGGGTTGGCGTTGGGGCGGTGGTGGTGCCGCTTGACATCCGCGCCGCGGTCGCGCTGTTTGGCAGCGAGCCCGGGCTGGCGCCCCGGATCGGGGACAAGCATTGGATCCGTGGGCGCCTCTGGCCGATCATGGTGTTGCACGCGTCGACGCCGACCGGGAGGTGTGCTCCAAAGCGATCGGAAAACGACATCTGTGGAGCACACCGCGGCCGGGCGCTGCGATGGCGCAACAGGATGATCGGTTTCGGCCCCGTGAGCGCTCCGAGTCCGCCACCAAGACCCCGAGTCGGGGCGCCAGCCCCGACTTCCCAAGCCCATTGCGCGCAGCGGCCGGCGCTGTCAAGCAGCGCCACCACCGCCCAGTCAAACCTCAATCCGATCCTCGCTGCTTGATCAGCGACGGGCGGCCGCGCCACCCAGCCACGACGACTAACCGAACGTGAAGTCGTACGCGCTGACGTTCGGCGGGATCAGCAGCTTGATCGTCGCCGTCACGTCGGTGGCGGACGAGACGAGCGAGTACAGCCGCTGACCGCGGACCGTCACCAACCCGCCGGGACGCACGTCGCCCCCGGCCACGCGGGCGCTGATCGGCTTGCCGTCGAGCAGGACCTTGACGGTGCGCGGGAGGTTGCCGGCCGAGGTCAGGACGAGGTACACGTGGGCGGCCTGGAAGCGGCCGATCACATACGCGCCGCGGGAAACCGGGGTGGAGGACTGAGAGGTCACGTTCCACGTCCCGTGCAGCCCGAACTCGTTGACCTGCGGGACGGTCACGCCCGGGTAGAAGTTCGTTCCGGGTTTCAGAATCTGGGCGAAGCCCTGGTTGCGCTCGGAGTCCAGGTAGGTCTCAGGCGTCGCCAGGCCCTTGGAGGGCATCATCGCCGTGGCGGTCATCGGCGGCGGCAGATGGCGTGCG
>DATAUL010000495.1:0-2618 GCA_036268255.1 Solirubrobacteraceae bacterium
GAGCCGCCCGAGCGACGGATCGAGCTTGACCGCGTACGCCCGTTCCAAGGTGACGAGCTCGGCCCCGTAGCCGTCGAGCTCCTTGATCCCCCGCTCGCGATAGCCGCCGTTGCGGCACATGTCGAACTCGCCTTGAGCGCAACACACACAGGGCTCCGGATCGGGTCGCCGGACGATTCCGGCGACCAGGTCGCCCGCGACGACGTCAGCTCCCGGCGGCGCGGTATGCACCCGACCTAGCGATTCGTGCCCGAGCACGAGCCAATCCCTTCCGGGGGGAGGCCAGCCGTACTGACCCTCGACGATCTCGCGGTCGGTCCCGCAGACGCCGACGGCGAGCATCTCAACCAGGAGCTCGTCCTCGCCGGGCTGGGGCTCATCCAGCTGGACCAGTTGCTCCCGTCCCGGAGCTCCCGGCGTCACCGCGATCGCGAGCATACCCACCCAGTTATGGCGCCGCGATGGCGGATCAAGTCCTTGCGCGCCGATTCCCGTGGCCTATCGGACTAACCGTCCAAACCAGGGAGGGCCCACCTGATGAGCACCGTCACCGAAGTCAACCCGAGGCTCTTGGCGCTGACCGAAGCCGGAGTCAGCGTCTGGCTGGATCAAATCCGCCGGACTCTGGTGCAGAGCGGCGAGCTGTCACGCATGGTCGTCGAGGATTGCCTCCGCGGGGTGACCTCGAATCCGTCGATCTTCGAGCAGGCGATCCTCGGATCGACCGACTACGACGAAGACCTGGTGAGCTTGGCCCGGCGCCAGCTCGACGCCGTGGAGATCTATGAGTACCTCGCGATGCGGGACGTGCAGTTGGCCGCTGACGCCCTGGCCGCGGTGCATCGGGAATCACATGGCCGTGACGGGTTCGTCTCGCTCGAGGTCTCGCCGCGGGTGACCCACGACACCGAGGGCACGCTCGCGGAGGCCCGCGCTTACTGGCAACAGCTCGACCGCCCGAATGTGATGATCAAGATCCCGGCCACGCTCGAGGGCATCCGGGCGACCGAGCAGGCGCTGTACGACGGGATCAACGTCAACGTGACCCTGCTGTTCGCGGTTTCGGCCTACGAGCGGGTGGCCGAAGCCTATCTGCGCGCGCTCGAACGCCGCCTCGAAGCCGGCCTCCCGTTGGATGTCAGTTCCGTCGCGTCGTTCTTCGTCTCGCGGGTGGACACGCACGTCGACCGCAAGCTGGCCGAGCTGGGGCGCGAGGACCTACGCGGGCACGCGGCGATCGCCAACGCGCGCGCCGCATACCGTCGGTTCACCGAGATATTCGATGGCCCCCGCTGGGCCGCGCTGCGCCACGCGGGCGCCGCGGTTCAGCGGCCGCTGTGGGCGTCGACAAGCACGAAGGACCCCAGCTACCCCGACACGATGTACGTCGATGAGCTGGTCGGCACGCACGCTGTCAACACGATGCCCATGCAGACGCTGCTGGCGGTGGCCGATCACGGCCGGGTCAGGGGCCCAACCGCGGAGCGAGATCCCACGCCCGTGCTGACCGAGCTGAGCAAAGCAGGGGTCGACCTCGGCCAGGTCACGGACGAGCTGCTCGTCGATGGCGTCAACCAATTCGAGGAGGCGTTCCGCCGGCTGCTCGGGGGGATCGAACAGCAGCGCGCCGCGGCCACCACACCGAGACCTCCGACAACTCGGGCGACCTGGCCCTCCGACGCGCACGCGCAGGTGGTTGAGCGCGCTCGATGAGAAGATGACCGAGCGGGTCTGGCGCCGTGACGCCTCACTGTGGGCACAATGGCCGGCAGGCGCTGGGGTCTCGGCAAACTTCCCTGCGGACCTCGTCGCAGCACGCGCCGCGCGTCGGTTCGTCACAGACGGTCTCACCAAGACGGATCTACCCGCCACGTTGATAGACGACGCTCGCCTCGTCGTCACGGAATTGGCAGCCAATGCGATCGTTCACGCTCGCTCGTCGTTCTCGGTGACAGTCCACGCGCACGGCTCCGGCGTGCGCCTCTCGGTCCGCGACAGCAGCGCTGTTCGGCCGACCGTCCGCCCCTGCGATCCCCTCGCGGCATCAGGCCGCGGGCTGCTTCTCGTCGCAGCGCTTTCCGTCGATTGGGGCGTTGAAGTAACCGCCGACGGCAAGGCCGTCTGGGCGGATCTCCGCGCGCAGGACGAGATCGCCAACCAGCAGCCTGACTAGGGCCGAGGCGGCGCGCGCCGGCCGCATCGCCTCGTCGACGATGCCGATCCGCAAGCTCATGCGCGGAGAGGTCTATTCCGCACCGCCATGTTCCGGGTACGAGACGCTGAGCAACGATTTTCATCGGTCGGGCGGAACGCTCACGTGGGCGGCGCCCGCCGCCAACGATCCGTCCGTCATCAGGTCACCGCTCGGCATGCCGGTACGCCCCTCCAGCGGCTTGATCCACAGCTCCTCGATGAGGATCTTGATCGTCGCCAGGATCGGCACGGCGATGACCAGGCCGACCACACCGAGCAACTGGTCGACGGCCACGACTCCGATGGCGACCACCGCCGGATGCAGCTCGACCGTGCGCGCGACCACGAGCGGCTGGATGACATTGCTCTCCAGCTGATGGGCGCCGACGTAGATGGCGACGACGACCGCCGCTTTACCTGGCGAG
>DATAUL010000496.1:0-7893 GCA_036268255.1 Solirubrobacteraceae bacterium
GGGCTCGGGCGCCTCGCTGGCGGCCACCGGCTCCTCGGCTGATTCGGCCGGGGTCTGCCCGGCGCTGGCCTCTTCCTCGTTGCGCGGCTCGTCCTCGGGATGCTCTGCGTCGCTCACTGCGAAATCTCCATCGGTTGCGGCTGCTGGGCGGCGTGCGGATGTTCCGGACCGGCGTACACCTTGAGCTTCGTGATCTGCCTTCGCGCCAGGCGGTTGCGCGGCAGCATCCCCTTGACGGCGATGCGGATGACCTCCTCGGGCCGGCGATCCAGCATGTCGGCCAGCGAGCGGGACTTCAGTCCTCCGGGATAGCCGGAGTGCCGGTAGTAGCGCTTCTGGGCCAGCTTGTTGCCGGTCACGTGGATCTTCTCCGCGTTGATCACGATCACGAAGTCGCCCGTGTCGATATGCGGCGTGTAGGTCGGCTTGCGCTTGCCGCGCAGCGCATCGGCGATCTGGGTCGCCAAACGCCCCAGCGTCTTGCCGGAGGCGTCGACGATGAGCCAGTTGCGCTCGCGGTCGGAAGGTTTGGCTACGAAGGTCTTCATGGCACGCTTGTGATCGCGCGTCAGAGAGCGCGACCGCGACGATGATAGTCAATCGCGGGAGCTGACCCGCGTAGCGGTCTCGTACGCTTGTCAGTGTGCCGATGTCTGTGACCGTCAAGCGGGTGGGCTACCGGCTCGCCTATCGCCTGCTTCAGCTCTTCTGGCTCATCGCCCACCCCAGCCAAACCGGCGTGAAATGCCTGCTCAGTCACGGTGGCCGGATCCTCCTCGTCCGCCACACCTACGGCCCGCGCAGCTGGGATCTGCCCGGCGGGATGGTCAAGCGCGGTGAGGACCCCGCGGTCACCGCCCGGCGCGAGATGCACGAGGAACTCGGCGTGGTGCCGCCGCAGTGGACCGACCTCGGATCGGTCCACGCCTCGCTCGAGAATCGCCACGACACGATCCACGTCTTCGGCGCCGAGCTGACCAGCCCGTCACTGACGGTCGACCCCGCCGAGCTCGACGTCGCCGAATGGTTCGCTCCGGGCGAGCTCCCGCCGATGCGGCCGCTCGGCGCGCAGATCCTGCGCCACGCCCTGCCCCTGGTCGTCCCTCGCGCCGCCTGATCCCCCGCGCGGCCCGACCCTCCGCCGCGGCTAGCTCACTCCCACTCGATCGTGCCGGGCGGCTTGGACGTGATGTCGAGCACGACCCGTCCGACCGGCCGGATCTCGTTGATCATCCGTGAGGCGATCTGCTCGAGCAGGTCATAGGGCAGCCGCGCCCAGTCGGCCGTCATCGCGTCGTCGCTCGTGACGGCGCGGATCGCGATCACGTTTCCGTACGTGCGCTCATCGCCCTGGACGCCGACCGTGCGGATGTCCGGCAGGACGCAGAAGGATTGCCACAGGTCGCGGTACAGGCCGGCCTTGCGGATCTCGTCCTGGAGGATCGCGTCGGCCTCGCGCAGCATGTCGAGGCGCTCGCGCGTGGCCTCGCCCCCGACCACCCGGATCGCCAGTCCCGGCCCGGGGAACGGCTGGCGCCAGACCAGCCGCTCAGGCAGCCCGAGCTCGGCGCCGACCGCCCGCACCTCATCCTTGAACAGCGCCCGCAGCGGCTCGACCAGCGAGAACTCGAGGTCCTCGGGAAGGCCGCCCACGTTGTGGTGGGATTTGATCGTGGCCGCCCCAGTGCCGCCGCCGGACTCGATCACGTCGGAGTACAGCGTCCCCTGAACAAGGAACTGGACGTCGTCAAGCCGGGCCGCCTCCTCCTCGAAGACGCGGATGAACTCGCCGCCGATGATCTTGCGCTTGCGCTCGGGGTCCGAGATGCCCTTCAGCTTGGCCAGAAAGCGGTCCTCGGCGTCGACGGCGATCAGCGGCACCTTGAAGTGGTCGCGGAAGGCGGAGACGACCTGCTCGCCCTCGTTCTTGCGCATCAGACCGTGATCGACGAACACGCAGGTCAGCCGGTCGCCGATCGCGCGGTGCACGAGGAGCGCCGCGACGCTCGAGTCCACGCCGCCGGAGAGCCCGCAGATCGCCCGCCCCTCCCCCACCTGGGCCCGGATCCGCGCGATCTGGTCCTCGATCACCGATGCGGGGCTCCAGTCGCGCTCACAGCCGCAGATGTCCGTCAGGAAGTTGGTCAGCACCTGCTGGCCGTACGGCGTGTGCACGACCTCGGGGTGGAACTGGATCCCGTAGACGCCCTGCTCGTCGGACTCGAAGGCGGCCACCGGCGAGGCCGTCGAGGAGGCCAGCGCGGTGAAGCCGGGTGGCGGCGCGAACACCGTGTCGCGATGCGACATCCAGCACGTCTGCTCTTCGGGCGTGCCGGCCAGCAGCCGGCCGTTGTCGGTCACCGTCAGCTGCGACCGGCCGAACTCGCCCACCTCGGCGCCCTGCACCTTGCCTCCCAGGGCCAGTGCGATCAGCTGCATGCCGTAACAGATGCCGAGCACGGGGATTCCCAGCTTCAGCAGCTCACGCTCGAGCGGCGGCGCACCCTCGGCGTACACCGATGCCGGCCCGCCGGACAGGATCACGCCTTTGGGGCGGCGGCGAACGACCTCGGCGGCGCCCACGTGGTACGGCAACAGCTCGGAGAACACCCCGCACTCGCGGACTCGCCGGGCGATCAGCTGGGAGTACTGGCCCCCGTAGTCAAGGACCACCACCTCGTCGGTGGCGGCGCGGACCTGGTCCAGCCCATCGTCGACCGGCGCGCCCTTGACGTCGCCCGACGCCTCCTCGGCGTCCAGCGCGGCCGCGACGGAGGAGTCGCTAATCGGCGACACCCACGGCTGCGCCGCGGCTGCCGGCGCCCATCCCGACGCCCTGCTCGCGCTGAAGCTGCTTGCCCTCGGTCTGCAGCGACGGCGCCACCATCAGCTCGGCGCGGTTGAACTCGGCGATGTCACGGTAGCCGCAGGTGGCCATCGACGTGCACAGGCCGCCCATCAGGTTGAACGTGCCGTCGTTCTCGCGGGCCGGCCCGGTGATGATCTCCTCGAGCGTGCCATTCTGCTTGGTCGCCACGCGGGCGCCGCGCGGCAGCGTCGGATGGAAGGTCGCCATGCCCCAGTTGTAGCCGCGGCCGGGTGCCTCGTAGGCGCGCGCCAGGGCAGAGCCGAGCATCACCGCGTCGGCGCCGCAGGCGACCGCCTTGGCGATGTCGCCGCCGTTGCGCATCCCGCCGTCGGCGATGACCTTGACGTAGTCGCCGGTCTCCAGCATGTGCTGTGAACGGGCCGCGGCCACGTCGGCGATCGCCGTGGCCTGCGGGACGCCGATCCCCAGCACTCCGCGGGTGGTGCAGATGGCTCCGGGCCCGACGCCGACGAGCACGCCCGCCGCGCCGGTGCGCATCAGGTGAAGGCCGGTGTGATACGAGGCGCAGCCACCGACGACCACCGGGGTCGGGGCGAGCTCGCGAATGAATTCCTTGAGGTTCAGCGGCGGCCGCGACTCGTCGCGGGAGACGTGCTCGGCCGACACCACGGTGCCCTGGATCACGAGGATGTCGAGCCCCGCCTCGAGCGCGGTCTCATAGTGCGCGCGCACCTTCTGCGGGGTCAGGGACGCCGCCGCGACCACGCCCTGGGACTTGATCTCCTCGATGCGGCGGGCGATCAGCTCGGGCTTGACCGGCTCGCGGTAGATGTCCTGCATCTCCCGGGTGGCGATGTCGGGAGAGAAGGTGGCGATCCGCTCCAGCTGCTCCTCGGCGTCCTCGTAGCGGCAGTAGATGCCCTCGAGGTTGAGCACGGCGAGACCACCCAGCTTGCCGATCAGCCCGGCGCTCTCCGGCGAGACGACGCCGTCGAGAGCGGCCGCCAGCAGCGGCAGGTCGAACCGGTAGGGGCCGAGCGTCCAGCTGATGTCGACATCGTCGGGATCACGCGTGCGCCGCGAGGGCACGATCGCGATGTCGTCAAATCCATAGGCCCGGCGGGCCTTCTTTCCGCGGCCGATTTCTACTTCCATTGACGCAGCGTAGAGCTCGGGGCGGACGGTGTGAGGGGGGCGATGGCGGCAATCATCAGGGCGTTCGATGCTAGCAGCGCCCCACCTCCTCCCCCGGCCGCGCGGAGGCTGAAATCGACCGCAGGTTGCGGCCTCAGCGGCCCTCGGGCAGCGCCCCGTCGCAGGCCTCAGCCGAGGCCGGCGCTCATCACGAACGTCTCGGACTCGACGACGCCCATCAGCCGCTCGACCTGAGCCGGATCAAGAATCCCAGCCCCGAAGTGATGGGTCGACTCTGCGCCGCAGGCGACGCCGAAGCGCAGGCAATCCAGCGGCGACTGATCCCCGTAGCGCGCCGCCACGTACCCGGCCAGGAACGCATCGCCTGAGCCGACCGCCGAGCGCGCCTCCTGCTCCTCGATGCGCACGCGGTAGACGACCGGCGACGTCCCGTCGAAGATCCGGGCATAGCAGCCGTCGGCCACGGTCATGATCGCCTCGTGTGCGCCCTGGCGGGTCATCTCCAGCACCGCCGAGGCGCGGTCGTCGACATCGTTGAACTCATGGCCGACGAGCTCCTCGGCCTCCAGCTCGTTGGGCGAGACCAGATCGGGCTCGGCGCGCATCGCCAGGCGCAGCGGCTCGCCGTCGGAGTCGATCATCGTCGAGACCCCCAGGCGGCGAACATCGCGAATCAGCGAGTAGTACACGTCCTGGTCGACGCCCCGCGGGAGGCTGCCGGCGAACACGCAGATGCTCGCCCCCTGTGCCAGGTACAGCAGCTTCTCGCGGAACAGCTCCAGCTCCTGCGCCGAGACGGCCGGCCCGCGCTCGTTGATCTCGGTCTGCAGACCGGTGGTGGGGTCGAGGACCGCCGTGTTGGTCCGTGACTCGTCGAAGATGCGCACGAAGTCGTTGAGGATCGACTCGTCGTTGAGCGCCTCGACGATCCGCGTGCCGGTGGCGCCGCCCGCCAGCCCGGTGGCGATCACCGGCTGTCCGAGCCGCTTGATCGCCCGTGCGATGTTGACGCCTTTTCCGCCCGGCATCGTCGTCTGATCGACCGTGCGGTGGCGCCGGCCGGGGGTGAAGCTCGGCACCTCGAGCGTCTTATCCATCGCGGCATTGAGCGTGACGGTGATGATCATGCTGCCTCCAGTTTGCCGCCCGGTCGCTGGCGCCGGCGACGGCGCCCCAGCCCCACGACGGCCATGGCCAACAGGAGCGTGACGACAATGAGCACCAAGATCAATGGCTTGGTGATGAAGCGTGCGGCGATCGTGAGCCCGCTGACCGCGGGCAGCGCTCGGCCGAGGACCAGTGGAATGCGGGCCGCCGGCCGTCCGCCGACGAGCACGACCGCCGTCCCGACGACCGCTTGGCCGGGCAGCGGGCCGACGAGCTGGCGGGGCACCTGCACGCGAATGCCCACACGGGCCGAGCGGGCCAGGATCCGCGTGAAGCCACGCGCCGCCCGCACGACGGCGTGCTTGCCCGGACTGTCCTTCACGGTCGGGCGGGCCATGATCTCGCCGGCGCGAATCGGCGTCTGCGGCCGGAAGTTGGCGAATCCGTAGTCGAGCAGGGCCATCGTGTTGGCATCACGCGTGCTTTCGCTATCAGTTCCCAGCACCGCGCTTACGAGTGTCATGCCGTTTCTGTGCCCCGAGGCGACCAGAACGTAACCCGCATCGAGCGTATGTCCGGTCTTGACCCCGTGGATCCACGAGAACCGTGCCACCAGGTCGTTGCGGTTGACGACGTCGTGGACCGGACCGGTGCGCAGCACGGCGCTCGGCAGGGCGACGATCCGCGCGAAGAACTTGGAGTGCGTCAGGTCGTAGTTGGCGAGCTTGACCAGGTCGGCGGCGCTCGAGTAGTTGCCGGCCGTGTCGAGTCCGATCGGCGTCGAGTAGTGGGTGTGGGTGAGGCCGAGCTGCCGCGCCCGGGCGTTCATCATGCCCACGAACCGCGCGACCGACCCGTGACCGACGTTGTATGCCAGGTCCTGCGCGGCATCGTCGGCGCTGGGCAGCATCATCGCGATCAGCAGATCGTGCACGCTCATCCGGTCGCCCGGCCGAATCCCGATCTGCGAGTCCGTGGGCGCCGAGTAGTAATCGGGCTGGGTGAAGATCGTGCCCAGGCGATGCACGTGCTCGAGCACGATCAGCGCCGTCATCAGCTTCGTCGTCGAGGCGATCGCCGCCCGGCGGTTGAGGTTGTCGCCATACAGCATCTGCCCGGTGCTGGGGGCATACAGCGCGGCCGAGCTGACCGCGAGCCGCGGCGACGCCTGGGCCCGCGCCGCCGGCGGGGTCACCAGCAGGGCTGTCAGGGCCAGCGTGGCCGCAAGGCACAACGCCACCGCGGCCACTCGTGGAGTGGCCCGGAACCTCACCGCCGGAGCCTCAGCCGCTGACCGGTCTGCAGGCTGTACGGCGGGGTCGACACCGACGGGTTCAGCGTGGTCAGCCGACTGAGGGCGACGCCCGTCTTGGCGGCGATCGCGCTCAGGGTGTCGCCCTGCTTGACGACGTAGAACTTCGGCTTCGGCTTGGCCTTGTGATGGCGGCGGCCACCGGTCGTCCGCGTCGCGGTGTTGGACCCGGTGGTGGTCGAGTGTGGCTTCAGGACGGTGGTATGCACGATCACATAGACCCCAGCAGCCACGGCGAGGAGCGCGAGCAGGGCAAGCAACCGCGCAAGTAGTCGCACCATCCCGCGGCGATCATACAGTCGGTGGCCAAGGGTTCCCGCACGGTGCGTGGCACCGGATCGGAGCGGCGGCGGCTAGGAGTACAGGTCCCAGATGAGCTCGCGCAGTCGCCGGGCCTCGCGCCGGGCCGCGGTTGCCGGATCGCCGCCGTCGCGCTCATGGGCGTAGACGATCGCGCGCGACGCCGACACCAGCCCGCCGGCCGGACCGGCCGCGAACGCCGGCGCCAGCCCGCGACCGCTGCCTCCCTGCGGGCCGATCCCCGGCAGCAGCATCACCGCGGCGGGCATTTCCGCGCGCAGCCGCTCCAGATGCTCCGCCGCCGTGGCCCCGGTGACGGCGCCGACATCCGCCAGGCCCGAGCGTCCGATCCCCGGCCGGCCGAGCTCGTCGACGATCTGTGCGATCACGTCGCTGACCGCCTCGCCGGACGCCAGTTCGCGGTCCTGGATGTCGGCGGCTCCGGGGTTGGAGGTCCGCGTCAGAACGAACAGACCGCCGCCCTGGGCGCGCGCCGTGTCGACCAGCGGCGCCAGCGAGTCGCGACCGAGCAGCGGATTGACGGTGAGCGCATCGGCGCCGAGGCCGGGCACCTCTCCGAACGGCGTCGGCGTGGAGCCGAAGAACGCCTGCCCGTACGCCGTGGCCGAGATGTCGATGTCTCCCCGCTTGGCGTCGGCGAGCACGATCAGCCCGCGCTCGCGCGCCTCGCCGACCACCTCGCTCAAGGCCGCCCACCCGGGAGCACCCAGCCGCTCGAAGCAGGCCACCTGCGGCTTGACGGCGACGCACTCCTCGCCCGCCGCCTCCAGCAGGAGCCGGCAGTGAGCGGCCACCGCGCGCCCGGCGCGCCCGGCGGCGCTCGTATCCCCGCGCCGCAGGTCGCCGGAATCAGCCAGCTCGATGGCCTGTGGCCACAACCGCTGAGGATCTGGATCGATCCCCAGCACGATCTGGGATCGCCGCTCGCCGACCGTGTCGGTCAGGCGATCGGCAAAGGGTTCCATCCCGGGACTGTCGGAGGCCCCGAGTTCGTCGGGCGCCTCCATCGCACTGGCCGTCTGACCCCCCTCGGTAAGGCCCGGGGCCAGACCGGCCGTGACTGCGATCGCCGGCTCTATTTCACGGCCTTCTTCAGAGCCGCGCCGGCCGTGAACTTCGGAACCTTCGAGGCCGCGATCTGGATCTTCTCGCCCGTGGCGGGGTTGCG
>DATAUL010000497.1:0-10154 GCA_036268255.1 Solirubrobacteraceae bacterium
GGGCTGGTGAGCGCACCGGTGATCGGCGTGCCGACCTCGGTCGGCTACGGGATCGCCGAGGGAGGGCGCACCGCCCTTCACGCGATGCTCACCTCGTGCGCGGCCGCACTGGCGGTGGTGGGGATCGACGACGGCTTCGGCGCGGGCACGATCGCCGCCCGCATCGCCCGAGGGCGCGAGTGATCGTCTACCTGGACTGCGTCGGCGGGATTGCCGGCGACATGACGTGCGCCGCACTGCTGGACGCCGGAGCGCCTGAAGCGGCGCTGCGCGAGGTCCCGGTGCGGCTGGGGCTGCCCGACGTTGAGCTCCGCCTCGAGCGCACCGAGCGCCACGGCATCGGCGCACTGCATCTCGACGTGCTCGATCCCCACGAAGGACACCACGACCGCAGCTGGCGGGTGATTCGCGAGCAGCTGTCGCAGGCCGATCTGGAGGCCGGGGTGCGCGAGCGGGCGCTGGCCGTGTTCGAGCGTCTCGCCGAGGTGGAGAGCTCCGTGCACGGGGTGGCGCTCGACGACGTTCACTTCCACGAGATCGGCGCGGTTGACACGCTCATCGATGTCGTCGGGGCGGTGACGCTGCTGGCGCGGTTGGGGGTTTCGCGCGTCGTCTGCTCCCCGTTGCCGATGGGCGGCGGCACGACCCGTGCCGCCCACGGCGTGTTGCCGCTTCCGGCTCCCGCGACGGCGGCGCTACTGGTCGGCGCGCCGGTCTTCGGCGTGGCGCTGCAGGCGGAGCTGGTGACCCCGACCGGTGCCGCGCTCGCCGCGACGCTGGCCGACGACTGGGGAGCTCTGCCCACGATGACGCTGCGGAAGATCGGCTACGGCGCGGGCACGGCCGACTTCCCCGAGCGGGCCAACTTGGTGCGGGTGCTCCTGGGCGAGGCTTCTGATGTCGCCCTTGGCGAAGTGGTCGTGCTGGAGACGAATCTCGACGACCTGTTGCCCGAGTTCGTTCCCGATGCCGCCGAGCGCTGCTTCGCCGCGGGAGCTCTCGACGTGTGGACCGCGCCGGTGACGATGAAGAAGGGCCGGCCGGGCCTGGTGCTGTCGGCCCTCGCCCGCCCCGCCGTGCAGGGCGCGGTCGCCCGCGCGATGCTCGAGCATACGAGCGCGCTGGGGGTGCGTGTCGCTCGGTGGGCGCGCTACGAGCTGGAGCGGAAGGTCATCACCGTCGAGGTCGACGGGCGCCCCGTGCGCGTCAAACTCGGCCTGATGGAGGGGCGAGTCGTCAACGTCGCCCCCGAGCACGACGACTGCGCGGGGGCAGCCGCCGGCACCGGTGCGGCGGTACAGTCGATCTGGGCGGCGGCCCTGGCCGCGGCCCGTGAGGAGCTTTCCTTATGACCGACAGGGTCGGAGAACTGGAGGAGCTGATCGAGCCGCTGGGCACGGCGATCGTCGCCTTCTCCGGCGGCGTCGACTCATCGCTGGTGGCGGCGCTGGCCGCGCGCGCTCTCGGGGAGCGGGCGCTGGCGGTGACCGCCGTCTCGCCGGCGCTGGCGGGCGGCGAGCTCGACGGTGCCCGTGGCGTGGCCGCCGCCGTCGGGATCGCGCATCGCACGATCACCACCGACGAGCTCGCCCGCCCGGAGTACCGCCGCAACGATCGCTTCCGCTGCTATCACTGCAAGACCGAGCTGTATGACCGCCTGGAGGCGGTGGCCGCCGCCGAGGGCTACGCGGCGGTGCTGTCCGGCGCGAACGCCGACGACGCGGGAGACTGGCGGCCGGGCCTGCACGCCGCCGCCGAGCATGGCGTGCGCCATCCGCTGCTCGAGGCGGGGGTCGGCAAGGACGAGGTGCGCGCGATCGCCCGGGAGCTGGGCGTGCCGAGCGCTGAGAAGCCCGCGTCGCCGTGCCTGGCCTCGCGCCTGCCCTACGGAACGCCGGTCACGCCCCGGGCGCTCGCCCGGGTGGACCGCGCCGAGCGGGCGATCCGCGCGCTCGGTTTCCCCGTGCTGCGCGTGCGTCACCTCGGCCCGCTGGGACGGGTCGAGCTGGCGGCCGCGGATCTGTCGCGTGCGCTCGCCGATCCGGCGCCGGTGATCGCCGCCGTGCGCGGCGCCGGCTACCGGCGGGCCGAGATCTCCGAGCAGCCGTTTCGCTCGGGGTCGCTGAACGTCGCCGTCGTTCAGACGGCCGACTCGCCGAGGTAGCTCGCGGTCAGCAGCGAGCTGTCCCGGCGCAGGGTTTCTGCGCTCTCGTGCAGGGCGATCTCGCCGTGGGAGAGGACGTAGCCGCGGTCGGCGATCTCCAGCGCCAGGTGCACGTGCTGTTCGACGAGCAGCACGGCTGTGCCCGCGGTGTCGGCCGCGTCGCGGACGACGGGCAACAGCCGCTCGACGATGATCGGCGCCAGGCCGAGGCTGAGCTCGTCGAGCAGCAGCAGCTTGGGGCGGCGCAGCAGAGCGCGCGCGATCGCCAGCATCTGCTGCTCGCCTCCGGACAGCAGGCCGGCCCGCCGGCCGCCCAGGTCGCGCAGAGCGGGGAAGTGCTCGAAGGCGGACTCGTGGTCGTCCCCATGTCCGTCGAGGCGGAAGTGCTCGGCCACCGTGAGGCCGAAGAAGATGCCCCGGTCCTGGGGCACGTGCACGATCCCGGCGCGCACGCGCGCCGGGGGCGAGACACCCGCCTGGTCGCGTCCCTCCACGGAGACGCTCCCCGCCACGGGCGCGAGCAGGCCGGAGATGACCCGCAGCGTGGTCGTCTTGCCGGCTCCGTTGGCGCCCATCAGCGCCACCACCTCCCCGGGCGCGACCGACAGCGTGATGTCGCGGATCACGGGCGGGCCGTCATACCCGGCGCTCAGGCCCTGGAGCTCGAGTGTCGCCGTGGCGGCCGGGGCGCCGGCGCTCACCGACTGTCGTCCTCCGCCGCGGCCTGGCGGAAGCCACGGGGTGACTGACCGTAGGCGCGATGGAACAGGCGGCTGAAGTGCGGCGCGCTGGGCAGTCCCCAGCGGGTGGCGATGCTCGATATCGAATGGTGGGTGAACGCCGGATCGAGTAGATCGCGGCGGCAGTGCTCGAGGCGCTCTGACCGGATCCACTCCGACACCGTGTGCCCCTCTCCGGCGAATACGCGGTGTAGGTACCGGGTCGAGACGAAGCACGTCCGGGCCACCTGCTCGGGGTTCAGCGCGGGGTCGCCCAGATGGGCCTGGATGTAGGCCTTGGCCTGGAGGAACAGGTCGCGGCGGGAGCGGGGATGGCTGGCCGGCGAGGCGTCGAGGTCCAGGTACAGCCGGCGGACGAGGTCGATCACGCGCTCGGCCAGGTCCGTGTCCTCGTGATCGATGCTCCCGTCGGCGAGGCCCGCGGCCGTCCCGCAGAAGAACCGCGCCGCCAGCCGCGGCAGCCCGGCCTGACCGGGGATCCGGACGGCGGTGAGGCGTGAGACCTTGGCGTTGAAGTCGCGGCCGAGAAGCGGCCTTGGCAACTTCAGCGTCAGTACGTCGAAGTCCTCGTCGGCGTGCAGCACGACCGGCTGCGCAGTGTCGTACACGGCCATGTCGCCCGGACCGAGAGTCGAGGTGCGTCCCTGTTGGGCGTTGTGCAGATGACCGCGCAGGACGATCGAGAAATGCAGCGACTCGTCGTTGCCCGCCGCGATGTCCCGCCGGCTGCGGGTCATCGTGTTGGCCGAGGCGGCCACGCGGAACATTCCCATCGACGCCAGCGTGTCGCGCCACATCCGGGCGCGGAAGCGCTCATGCCCATCGGCGCGGATCTGGAGCGGGTGGTAGGCGTCACACGAGGCGTTGGTCCAGAACTCGACACGGTTCTGCTCCTCCACGACGCCGGTATCAATCAGCAAAGTCATTCCCAAAAGGACGCGATCCTGTGCGGATCGCTGCCTGTGTCTCCGTCTCCCGAGCAGACCGCTGAGCGAATGAATCTACCAGCGACCGTAGGTGATGTCGACTGAGAACCGTCCTGCTCAATGCCTGTTTTCGCCCGACTTGACGATCTGCGAACCGATGGCTCCGATGAGTTGTCGTTCAGCGCACTCCCGGGGGTGGACGGTCGCGTCCGCGGTGTCCGGGCTCCTACGATCGCCGCCCTGTAGGCAGCTGACGATCACGTCATCCGTCAAGGGAGGAGAGACATGGAGAGGATCCTCGCGACCCATACGGGAAGCCTGATCAGGCCCGCGGACCTGCTGGCCTTTCTCGCTAAGCGAGACCGCGGCGAGAGCTACGACGAGCAGGCGTATCTGACGACGCTGCGCCGCTCGGTGGGCGACGTCGTGGACCGCCAGATCGACGTCGGCGTCGACATCGTCGATGACGGCGAGATGGGCAAGACGAGCTGGATCACCTACCTCTACGAGCGCGTCTCGGGGCTGGAGGCTCGTCTGGTGACGCTGGAGGGGGCGAGCATGCTCCCGCCGAGCCGCGACCGCCAGCACTTCCCCGGTGCCTACGCGGCGCTCGACGCGCTCGACGAGGCGGCGACGCGCAACAGCAATGTCGCGCCCGAGGGCACGACCCGCGAGGACGATCCGTCGGACGGGACGGTGGTCGAGTGGGTGTGCACCGGGCCGATTAAGTACGACCCGGCGGCCGTCCAGCGCGACATCGGCAATCTGAAGGCGGCGCTGGCCGATCACGACGGCGTCGAGGGGTTCCTTCCCGTGGTTGCGCCGGCCAGCGCCTACTGGCTGGCCAACGAGCACTACGAGTCCGACGAGGCGTTCGTCTACGGCCTCGCCGACGCCCTGCACGAGGAGTACAAGGCGATCATCGACTCCGGGCTGATGCTGCAGGTCGACGACGCCGTGCTCATGCACGAGGCCGACAGCATGATGTCTGAGGGGGAGTCGTTCGACGACTACCGGCGGTGGGCGCAGCTCCGCGTCGACGGGCTCAATCACGCGCTGCGCGGCCTGCCCGAGGACCGCATCCGCTACCACGTCTGCTGGGGCAGCTGGCACGGTCCCCATGTCTACGACCCGCCGCTGCGCGATGTCGTCGACCTCATCCTCCAGGTCAAAGCCGGCCAGTACGCGATGGAGCAGGCCAACCCCCGCCACGAGCACGAGTGGCGGCTGTGGGAGGACGTGGATTTGCCGGAGGGCAAGAAGCTGATCCCGGGGGTGGTCACCCACCACACCAACGTGGTCGAGCACCCCGAGCTCGTGGCCCAGCGGCTCGTCCGCCTGGCCAATGCGGTCGGGCGCGAGAACGTGCTCGCCGGCACCGACTGCGGCTTCGCCCAGGGCGCGTTCATCACGCGCGTACACGAGGAGATCCAGTGGGCAAAGCTCAGCGCCCTGGCAGAGGGAGCGCGGATCGCCTCGCGAGTGCTGTGGGGCGCCAAGGCCGCCGTGTGACGGCCTGATCAACACGGGGACGGAGCTCCCCGAGGAGGAGAGAGACAGTGACCAGGCGAGTTGTCGTGCTCGCGGCGGTAGTGGCGACGGTCGTCGCCCTGTCCGCGTGCGGTAGCAGCAAGAGCTCGAGCAGCAGTTCGTCGTCCGCGGGAGGGGGTGGTGCGACGAGCACGTCGGCTGCCGCCAGCACCTCCTCGGCGGCTCCGGCCGGCGGCTCCGCCTCCGGTGGCGCGGGCAAGGATGCAGTGAGCAACTACCTCAAGTACGTCGGCGGCAAGGCCGGCGAGGCCGACTCGTCGCTGCCCCCGGTGACGCTCGGTTGGGTCAACCAGCAGGGCGGCACCCAGCAGGTCGGCCCGCTGGCGACCGTCGGCGCCGAGACCGCGGTCAAGTACATCAACTCCCAGCTGGGCGGCGTCGACGGCCATCCGGTCAAGCTCAAGGAGTGCTTCATCAAATCCGCCGACGAGGAGGGCACGACCTGCGGACAGCAGCTGCTGGCCGACAAGGGCGTCAAGGTCATCGAGGAGGGCGCGGTCGCGATCGGCATCCAGCCCTTCTACAACGCGCTGGGCGGCGCCAAGCCGGTGATCGTGGGCGTCTCCACGACCGCCACCGACGCGGTGCAGAAGAACGCGGTCGTCTACTTCGGTGACGCCACCCACGTTCTGGGGCCGTTCGGCACGTACGCCACGCAGGTGCTTCACGCCAAGACCGCCGCGCTGATCTATCCCAACATCGCCGGCATCACCCAGGGCGCGCAGGCCATCTCCGCCTCGCTGAAGAAGGCAGGCGTGCAGGTCAAGTCGGTCGCCTACGACGAGTCGCAGACCGATCTGACGGGGGCGATCACCAGCTCCGGCGCGCAGAGCGCCGACATGGTCATCCCCTACAGCGATTCGTCGGGCTGTGTGAACCTGGCCAAGGGCCTCAAGCAGCTGGGGATCACCGACGCCAAGAAGATCGTCTCGGCGCCGCTGTGCCTCAATGGACAGGTGTCGGCCGGCCTCGGCGGCGACTGGCCGATCTGGACCTACGCGATCGCCAGCTCCCTGTTCGGTGATCCGACCGATCCGGGCATGCCCCCGTACATGAAGGTGACCGCTCCGCTGGAGCCCGCGGCCGATGCCCCGGACCCGTGGAACCTGGTGGCGTTCTCACAGATCCTCACCACGGTCAAGCTGATGAACGAGGTCGGTTATTCGAAGCTGACGCCCGACGCGATCCTGGCCAAGGCAAAAGCGTTCAAGGGGCCGCTGGCGCTGGGTGCGCCGGCGCTGGACTGCGGCAAGTACACGGCGGCTCCGGCCGTCTGCAACGACCGCGCCCAGTTCTTCGAGTACGAGGGCAAGAAGAAGTTCGTGAAGGCGGCGAGCTGGCTGGAGCCTCCGCAGTGATCGCCTGAGCGGGTATGAAGCAGATCGTCCTGTTCATCCTGCTCGGGCTCGGTCCCGGCGCCCTGATCGCGGGCATCGCACTTGGCGTGGTGCTCAGCTACCGGGGCGCCGGGGTCATCAACCTCGCCACGGGCGCGATCGCGATGGTCTCCGGCTACGCGTTCTGGGCGCTGCGGACCGATCAGCTGGGCGTGCAGATGTCGACCGGGCCGGCGCTCCTGGTCGGCCTGGCCTTCGTGGCGGCGGTCGGGGTGGCGGTGGAGCTCATCGCCTGGCGGCCGCTGCGCACCGCCTCGCCGCTGGCCAAGCTCGTGTCCTCGCTCGGGGTGTTGCTGATCGCCCAGGCGGCCGTCGTGCTGGCGTTCGGGACCACCCCGCAGAACGAGCCGGGCGTCCTGCCCCAGACGCCGGTCTCGCTGCTGGGCGCGGTCATCCCGGTCGATCGCTTCATCCTCACGGGGATCGTGGTCGCCGCGGCGGCCGCCCTGGCCGCGCTGTATCGCTGGTCGCGCTTCGGGCTGGCCACGCGGGCCGCGTCGGAGAACCAGGTAGCGGCGATGTTGGGAGGCATGTCGCCCAACCGCCTGTCGCTGGCCAACACCTTGATCGCCTCGCTGGTCGCCGGTGGTCTGGGCATCCTTGCCGCCTCGATCACCGAGCTTGACTCCGAGACCCTCCCGCTGCAGATCGTGCCCGCGCTGGCCGCCGCGCTGCTGGCGCGCTTCACCTCGTTCGCCATCGCGTGCGCGGCCGGCATCGCGCTGGGCATCATCGACTCGCTGATCCAGTACGTATCGGCGCTGTCGTGGTTTCCGACCTCGGGCGGCATTGCCGTTCCCGGCGTCCAGGAGCTCGTCGCGTTCGTGATCATCATCGGGGCGATGTTCCTGCGCGGTGGCCGGCTGCCCGGCCGCGGCGACCTGATCGAGCAGCGCCTGCCGCTGGCGCCACGGCCACGCAACCTCGTGCCGACCGCGGCGGTGGTCGGCCTCGTCTGCGCGGTCGGCCTCGTCGTGCTCCCCTACGACTTCCGCGAGGCGCTCATCAACACACTGATCGGGACCGTGATGGCGCTGTCCCTCGTCGTGCTCACCGGCTTCGTGGGCCAGATCTCCGTCGTCCAGCTCACGTTGGCCGGGGTGGCTGGCTTCGTGATCTCCCACTTCGCCGTCAACTTCGGGATCGGCTTCCCGCTGGCGCCGATCATCGGCACCGCCGTGGCTGTGGCGCTCGGGATGATCACCGCCGTCTCGGCTCTTCGGGTGCGCGGCGTCGCGCTGGCGGTGGTCACGCTGGCGGCTGCCGTCGCGATTCAGAACTTCGGCTTCCTGAACCCGACGTGGGGCGGGGGACAGGCGGGATCGCCGGTCCCCGAGCCCCACCTGCTCGGCCTGGACCTCGGTCCGCGGTCAGCATTCCACGGGCTGGACGGCAACCTGCCCAGCCCGGTGTTCGGGTGGATGGTGCTCGTGATAACGCTGCTGCTCTGCGTGCTCGTCGGGACGGTGCGGCGCGGAGACCTCGGGCGGCGGATGCTCGCGGTCCGCTCCAACGAGCGCGCGGCCGCCGCGGCCTCGATCAACCCGCGCAACGTCAAGCTGGCGGCCTTCGCGATCAGCGCGCTGGTGGCGGGAACGGCCGGCTCGCTGTATGCCTACAACTTCGGCTCGGTGAGCGCCGACCGCTTCGACGCGTTCACCGCGCTCAGCCTGATCGCCTTCGCCTACGCCGGCGGTATCACCCTGATCTCCGGGGCGGCCTTCGCCGGGCTGATCTCCACCCAGGCCCTGTTCTCCTACGCGCTGGACAAGTGGTTCGGCCTCAGCGGCACGTGGTTTCTCCTGTTCGGGGGAGTGATCCTCATCGTCACCCTGATCCAGAACCCCGAGGGTGTCGCCGGCGCCTTCTACCGGCGCACCCATCGGCGGGGTGGGCGGGACCGGTTCAGCCCGGAGCTGCCGAAGCCGGCGGCTCGGGCACCCGTGGCGGCCTCCTCCTCTCCGCCGCGCGGGGAATCGGACCCGCCGGCCTCGCCGGCATCGCCGGTCCTGTCGGTCATCGGGCTGTCGGTCGACTTCGGCGGCGTGCACGCGCTGAGCGACGTCGACCTGCAGGTCGACGAGGGTGAGCTCCTCGGGTTGATCGGACCCAACGGCGCCGGCAAGACGACCTTCATCGACGCCATCACCGGGTTCGTGCGCTGCAGCGGACGGGTCGAGCTCGACGGTCGCGACGTCGGCGGCCTTGCCCCCCACGAGCGCGCCCGGCTCGGGTTCTCGCGCACGTGGCAGGGCACCGACCTGTTCGACGACCTCGACGTCCGGGAGAACCTCACGGTGGCGGTCGGCGACCGCGGCGGCGTGGTGCCCCTGCCCGGCGGTACGGTTGACGAGGTCGACGCCACCCTGTCGGAATTGGGGCTCGGGCCGATCGCCGCCGCCCTGCCCTCAGAGCTGTCGGAGGGGCAGCGCAAGCTCGTCGGTCTCGCCCGCGCCGTCGTCGGCGCGCCCCGTCTGCTGTGCCTGGACGAACCCGCCGCCGGCCTGGACATCGAGGAGAGCCGCGCCCTCGGCCACCGCCTGCGCGAGCTCTGCGATCGCGGGATCTCGACCCTGCTGATCGACCACGACATGGGGCTCGTGCTGAGCATCTGCGACCGGGTGGTGGTGCTGGAGTTCGGCACGGTGATCGCCGACGGCTCCCCCGAGGCCGTCCGCCGTGATCCGGCCGTGATCGCCGCCTACCTGGGATCGGCGGCCACTCCGGCCCAGGTGGTCGATCCCGCCCCGTGACGCACGAGACAGGCGAGAACGCCCACCATCGCGCCCAGAAAGCCGCCCTGCAGCGGCGGCGGGACGCCGACCCTCCAGCACGTCCCAGAACGGGCCGCGGCGGTCGGGTACTAGCTCACCATGCGCCGCGCGGCCTCGATCTGCTCGGGATCGGGCTGGCCGTCTTCGAGCGCCCGGAAGGCGGCGAGGACCGCCTGGGGGTCGCGGTCGTGGCGCTTGGCGGCCATCGTCAGCGGCTCGTGAAAGGCGCCTCCGCAATGCGCACAGGCCCAGTTGAGCTCCGACATCAGCTTGGCGGCGCGTCCGTCGGGAAAGCGCTTGAGCAGCTCGACGATCGTCGTCGAGCCCTTGATCGTCTGACTCTCCGCCACTGCTGGTGAGGCTACCCGCGACGGCTCACCTGGCATCGTTATCGGCCATGGCCGACCCCCACGACCTGCAGCGCTTCGTCGACGCCCAGGACCGGGGCCGCACGTACGAGACAGCGCTCGCCGAGCTGCGGGCCGGGCGCAAGACAAGCCATTGGATGTGGTTCGTGTTCCCGCAGATCGCCGGGCTGGGGCAGAGCCCGATCTCCCGCCGGTTCGCGATCGCGTCGCTGGCGGAGGCCCGAGCCTACCTGG
>DATAUL010000498.1:0-3989 GCA_036268255.1 Solirubrobacteraceae bacterium
CGTCCGTGATCTCCGCACCCCGTTCGGCGGCGTCAAAGCCTCCGGCATCGGCCGCGAAGGCGGCGACTACGCGTTTGACTTCTACTGCGAGACCGAAATCGTCCACGTCGCGCTCGGCACCCACCACATCCCCCGGCTCGGCATCGACCTCGACCCCAGCGAATGAGCACTCCGGCACAGCAGCTCGTCACCACCCCGCCCGCGACGCCTCCGTTCGACATCATGCGCGCCGCGTTCGTCGAACTGCAGGTGACCGATCTGGCCGAGTCCGAGCACTTCTATGCCGAACTGCTCGGGATGATCGTCAGCGCCCGGTCAGACGACGCGGTCTTCCTGCGCGGCTGGGAGGAGCGCCAGCATCACTCGCTGATCCTGCGCCAATCCGTCCCCACCCACCCGGCGACCGCGTCACGGCTCGGCTTCCGGGTGCGCAGCGAGCGCGACCTCGACCTCCTCGCCGGGTATTTCGAGACCGATCATCGTCACACCCGGTGGATTCAGGCCGGCAGCGATCCCGGGATGGGCCGCTCGCTGCGCGTCTTTGACGAGTTCGGCTATCCGCTGGAGTTCTTTCACACGGTCGAGCAGTTCGAGACCCAGCACCAGCGCTTTGACCTGCATCGCGGCGCGCCGCTTCTGCGTTTTGACCACCTCAACCTGCACGCCCCGCGCGTCGAGGACACGTTGCGGTTCTGGCTGTCTCTGGGGTTCCGCTGCTCGGAGTACATCTCCACTGACGGTGAGAACGAGCGGATCACCGGCGCGTGGATGCTGCGCAAGCCGACCGTGCACGACGTGGCGCTGACCGCCGGGACCGGACCGCGCCTGCACCACTTCGCCTACTGGATCGCCGAGCCGGCCGGGGTGCTGCGTGCGTGCGACCAGCTGGCCGGGGGTTACCGCTCGGAGGTGATCGAGCGCGGGCCCGGACGCCACGGCGTGTCCAACGCGTTCTTCGTGTACCTCCGCGATCCCGACGGGCACCGCATCGAGCTGTACTCGTGTGACTACTACACCGGCGATCCTGACCACAAGCCGCTGCGCTGGTCGGTCAGCGACCCGCGGTGCCGTTCGTTCTGGGGCGCCCGCGCGCCCGACAGCTGGTACGACGAGTCCAGCCTCCTGCTGGGCCCCGACGGCGAGCCCGTCGCGACCGAGCCCGCCAACGTCGACGAGCGCGCCCAGCGCAGCGAGGTGCTTGCGTGACCCCTCGGATGGCCAGCTAGTGTCGCGGCCCGAGTGGGTGGCCCCCTCCAAGGTCATCGCCGTCCACCTCAACTACCACAGCCGCGCCGCGCAGCGCGGACGGGTTCCCACGGAGCCGTCCTACTTCCTCAAGCCGACGTCGTCGCTGTCGGCCGGCGGCGACGTCGTCCGGCCCCAGGGCGCCGAGCTGCTGGCGTTCGAGGGCGAGATCGCGGTCGTCGTCGGCACCCGCGCGCGCAACGTGACGCCTCGGCAGGCAGCCGATCACATCGCCTTCTACGCTCCGGCCAACGACTTCGGCGTCCACGACTTCCGCTGGGCCGACCGCGGTTCCAATGTGCTCGCCAAGGGGCAGGACGGGTACACGCCGATCGGCCCCACGGTCGGCGCCGAGGGTATCGACCCCGCCACCCTGCACCTGACCACGCGGGTCAACGGCGAGCTCCGCCAGGACGCGACCGGCGCCGACCTGATCTTCACCTTCGCGCAGCTGATCGCCGATCTCAGCCGGTTCCTGACCCTCGAGCCGGGCGACGTGATCCTGACCGGCACGCCCGCGGGAGCCAACGTCGTGGGCCCCGGCGACGTCGTCGAGGTCTCGCTGGACGGGGCGGGCAGCGTGACGAGTACGGTGGTGGAAGCGGCCGACGCGCTCAAGCCCTACGGTGCCATGCCGAAGGCCACCGCCGAGGCACGCGCGTTCGCCACCGGCGTCAACACCCCCCGGCCGGAGACCCTGAGCGACGACGCGCGCGCGATGCTGCGCGAGGTATCGACGGCCACCCTGACCGTGCAGCTCAACCGGCGCGGGATCCAGTCCACGTTCCTCACCGGACTGAGCCCGACCCGTCCTGATCTGCGGATGGTCGGCTACGCGCGCACCCTGCGCTACGTGGCGATCCGCGCCGACGTCCGCGAGGCGATGAAGGGTTCAGAGGACGCCCAGAAGCGCGCCGTCGAATCAGTCTCCCCCGGCGACGTGCTGATCATGGAGGCCCGCAACGAGACGGGCGCGGGAACGATCGGCGACATCCTTGCCGCCCGGGTCCTCGCCCGCGGTGGGACCGGCATCGTCACCGACGGCGGCGTGCGCGATACGCCGGGCGTGACCGAGCTACAGATTCCCACCTACTATCGCATCGCCAATGGCGCATCGCTGTGGAGCGCTCATATCCCCCTCGACGTCGAGGTACCGATCACGTGCGGCGGTGTCCTCGTGATGCCCGGCGATGTGGTCGTCGGCGATGCCGAGGGCGTGGTCATACTCCCCGCTGCGCTGGCCGAGGAGATCGCTCACGATGCCTACGAGGTCGAGCAGCGCGAGAGTTTCGCGCTCGAGCGCGTCAAGGCCGGCGAGTCCTTTCGCGGCCTCTTCCCGCTGTCTGCGGAGCGCGAGCCCGACTACGAGCGCTGGCGTTCACAACGAGAACAGGAGCAGAGCTCATGACCGGCCGGTTTGCCGCCGATGCGTCCGCGATCCGCGGAGCTATCACCCCATTGATCACTCCGTTCCACGATGACGGCGAGCTCGATCTCGGCTCCATCCCGCGCCTGATCGATTGGCAGCTTCAGCACGGGTCGCATGGCATCTCGGTCGGCGGCTCCACCGGCGAGCCGACGTCGCAGACCGTGCAGGAGCGGGTCGCGGTGATGCGCGACGCCGCGGCGGCGATCGGCGACCGCGTTCCGTTCCTGCCGGGCACGGGGACCGCGCTCATGGCCGAGACGCTGGAGCTGACCGCGGAGGCCGAGCGACTCGACGCCGCCGCCGCGCTCGTCGTCACCCCGTACTACGGGCGCGCCCAGCAGGAGGGCCTGTACCGCTGGTACTCCCGGGTCGCCGACGAGTTTCCCGAGCTGCCGATCATCGTCTACAACGTGCCGATCCGCGCCGCCGTCGAGATCCGCCCGGAGACGGTCGGGCGCCTGCGGCGCGCGCATCCGAACATCGTCGGGATCAAGGAGACCACACGCGACTTCGAGCACGTCTCCTATGTGTTCAACGAGGCGGGCTCTGACTTCATCGCGCTGTCGGGGATCGAGCTGCTCTGCTATCCGATGCTGACGATCGGCGGGCGCGGGCATCTCAGCTGTGTCGGCAACTTCGCTCCGGATCCGGTCGCCCAGCTCTACGACGCGTTCGTCGCCGGCGACCACGAACGCGCCCGCACACTGCACTACGACCTGCACCCGCTCGTCGACGCCGCCTTCGCCGAGACCAACCCGGTCCCGGTCAAATGGATCATGAAGGAGCTCGGCCTGCTGGACTCCGATCACGCCCGTGAGCCGCTGGCCCCGCTGAGTGACGCCGGACGCACAAAGGTCACGAAGCTGATCGGCCGGAGCCCCCACGTGGAGCTCGCCGGCGTCGCCTGACCGCCGGGCTTGAGGAAATCTTTGTGAGACGGGCGGCGTCCTTCATGCGGCCTTGATGGCCGTCGCGGAACACTTGACGAGCACGATGCGAGTCACCCGTTCCAACCAGCCCGGCACACGACCGGCACGGCGCAGACCGTGGCCCGCGACCCACGGCCGCGGGCGGAGTCGACCTGACTCACCGGGTGTTCCGGCGGCGCTGCGGCTCCGGGTGTTCGTCAGGCGCCGTCGCCTCGACCGGCAGATCGTCGCCGGAGATGTGGGTCATGCGGGTGATGCTCCTGAGCTCGCGTTGCGCGCCCGTCAACTGACACGTCCCCACAGCCAGCGGGTCATGGCGAGGAGCCTTCGGCGTGTCGTCGAGCATGTCGACGCCGTCGGCCGCGGACCGTCCCTGTCAGCAGTGC
>DATAUL010000499.1:0-10531 GCA_036268255.1 Solirubrobacteraceae bacterium
TCCTCGCTGGTGGTGGGAGGCGCGATCGCCGGGCTGTCTGGCGGGATCCTCGTCGGCTTCATCAACCTGTGGGATCCGCAGGCGTGGGGCTATGCCGAGACGGTGGTGCTGTTCGCCGCGGTGATCATCGGCGGGCTGGGCAATCACAAGGGCGCGGTGCTGGGTGCGCTGGTCGTGCCGCTCGCATTCGAGGAGGCCACCCGCTACATCCCGCCGGTGCAGAGCGACCCCAACCTGATACCGGCGCTGCAGTGGGTGATCATCGGCCTGCTGATCATCGCGTTTCTGTGGTTCCGCCCCCAGGGCATCATTCCGGAGCGCCGACGAAAGATCGCCACCCGGCAGGGCGACCCGGACACGGCGCCGACTGTGAGGCCGACCGCCACGAACGGACGCGAGGTCACGCCCGCCATCGGGACCGGTGTTGCGCCGACGCCCAACGGGGCGGCGTATCCCGCCGGGGACGTGATCCTCCAATGTCGCGGACTCAGCCGGCGCTTCGACGGCGTCGAGGTCGTGGGCGACGTCTCGATCGACTTCCAGCGCGGGTACCTGACGGGGATCATCGGACCCAACGGCGCCGGTAAGTCGACGGTCCTGGCGATGCTGGCCGGCACCCTGCCCGCCACCTCCGGGCAGATCCTCTACGAGGGCGATGACGTCACCTCGATGCCAGCCTATCGGCGGGCACGGGCCGGACTGGTGCGCACGTTCCAGCTGGCCAGCGAGTTCAAGCGCCTGACCGTGATCGAGAACCTGCTCGCGGCGATCCCGGGTCAGCGCGGAGAGACCTTCCGCGGAGCCGTGCTCGGTCGCCGCTACTGGGGCAGGCAGGAACGCGAGGCAGTGCAGCAAGCCGAGTATCAGCTAGAGCGCTTCGGCCTGCATGACCTGGCCGACCGCTACGCGGGAGAGCTGAGCGGCGGGCAGCGCCGGCTGGTCGAGATCATGCGCGCACTCATGGCCGAGCCCCAGGTGCTGCTGCTCGACGAGCCGATGGCGGGGGTGCACCCACGGCTCGCCCACGAGATCGGGATGCAGCTCGTCCGCCTGTGTGGGCAGGGCACGACCGTCATCATGGTCGAGCACGAGCTGTCGATCATGGACGAGTTCTGCGACCCGGTGGTCGTGCTCGCCGAGGGTCACGTGCTCGCCGAAGGCACGATGGCCGCCCTGCGCAAGCGCGAAGAGGTAGTCGAGGCCTACCTTGTCGGCTGACCGCGACATCGCGCTGCCGCCGGACACGGGTCGGTCGGCCAACGGGCACGGCATCGCCCTGCGCACGGTCGCGCTCAGCGCCGGCTACGACGGCAATCCCGTCGTCCACGAGATCTCGATCGAGGTGGCGCCCGGCGAGGTCGTCTCCATCGTCGGTCCCAACGGCTCGGGCAAGAGCACGCTGCTCAAGAGCATCGTCGGGGTCGTCGAGGTGCTCGCGGGCCAGGTCCTCATCGCCGGTGAGGACGTCACCGGCGCCAAGCCCGAGGACGTGGCGCGTTCCGGCGTCGGCTATGTGCCGCAGACCGACGACGTGTTCGCCCCCCTGACAGTGCGGGAGAACCTCGAGATGGGTGGATACCTGCTGCGCCCACGCGAGGTGCCCGCGCGGATCGAGCACGTGCTTCAGACGTTCCCGCGGTTGCGGGGGATGACGGGTCGCAAGGCGGGGAAGCTGAGCGGCGGTGAACGCAAGATGCTGGCCATGGGCCGTGTGCTGATGCTCGAGCCGGCGCTCGTCGTGCTCGACGAGCCGACCGCGAACCTGGCACCGATCATCGCCGGGACAGTGCTGCGCGAGCATGTGCGCGAACTGGCGGCGACGGGAGCCTCGGTGCTGATCGTTGAGCAGCGCGCCCGCGCCGTGCTCGAGATCTCCGACCGCACCTACGTGCTCGGCGGTGGCCAGCTGCGGATGGAGGGCACGCCGTCGGAGCTCGAGGCCAGTCCGGAGTTCGTCGATTCCTTCCTCGGCGGCTTGGGCCCGCGCGACTGAGCCGGACCGTCGGCGGGGCCCCGCCTTGTTGTTTCGCAACGCCCGTGTCAACGACAAGTTCAACTGGGCACACGCGTCAGCGATCTGTTCGGCGAGGCCGATCGCGCGCTCTACGCGGCCAAGCGGGCCGGTCGCGGACGGACCATCCTCGCGGTCGGATAACCCATGTTTGCTCATTGCTCCGACCGAGCAAATACGATTGACCGGTCACGAACATGGTTCGACAGAGAGCGAGTGGGAACGCGATGGGGCGCAGGAGGTGAGCGAGTCCGTGACCGCGGTCGGCGTCGCCATCCGACCGTCACTGGTCGACGGGGCCGAGAGCGCGCTGCGCAACTGGCTGGCGCCGGGGCGCTATCGCCAGGGCGACCGGCTGCCGCCCGAGCACGAGGTGGCTGCCATGCTGGGGGTGTCCAGGGGCACGCTGCGCAGCGCCCTGCAGCGCCTCGAGCGCAGTGGCGAGATCGTCCGCCGGCAGGGCAGCGGCACGTTCGTGGGAAGGATGAGCTTTCCGACCGCCTTCGGCGAGCGCCTCGAGCGCCTCGAGCCGTATTCCTCGGTGGCGCGCCGTCGCGGGCTGACGCTGGTGGCGATCGACCTCGAGATCGAGCAGCGGGCCGTCGAGCAGGAGGCAGGCGAGGCGCTGGGGCTTGCCGCGGGGGTCCAGACGACGACGATCACGCGCACGCTCGTGACCGGCGGATCGGCCGTGGCGACGATGTACGACGTCGTCCACCCCGACGTGCAGCTGCCCGAGCCGGAGCAGTTGCGCGCGACGCTGCTCGAGGGCCAGATGGTGCTCGACGTGCTGATCGCCGTCGGCGTGCCGATCACCTTCGCCCGCACGCGGGTCATGCCGGCGCTCGTGTCCGGGCGCGAGCGGGCCGGCAAGCGGCTGGGCATCCAGGGAACAACTGCCTGCCTGGAGCTCGAGGAGCTGATCTTCGCCAGCCGCGAGGTGCGAGTCGCCTATTCGCGCGATCTGTTCGCGCCCGGCGGGATCGACGTGATGGTCATGCGCTCGCTCGACTCTCCCCGTCCGGCGCGGATCGCCGGGCAGCCGAGCGGCTCGCCCGCCGGCGGCGAAGGGGAGCGGACGCGGCGCCCGCGTCGGACTCGCTGACCCGTGGCCTCCGGAGAACCCTCCAGCACCCGGAGGTCGGTCGGCTCGGTCGCGCGGGCGATCGCGCTCCTCGACGCGCTCTCCGAGAGCGAGGACGGACTCGGCGTCAACGAGCTCGCCCGGCGAATCGACGTCAACGCGAGCACCGCCTCACGGCTCCTGGCCACGCTGCTTAAGGCCGGGCTCGTGCGGCGCGTCAACGGTGGCCCCTACCGGCTCGGGCTCAGGCTCCTGACGCTGTCGGATCGGGTCCTCGCCCAGCTCGATGTGCGTGAGCTCGCGCGTCCGCTGTTGACGGCGCTCGTGGCCAAGACGGGGGAGACGGCGACGCTGTCGGTGCCCGGGCAGCTCGAGGCGATCACCGTCGACTTCGTGCCCTCGCCCTCAAGCGTTGTCAGCATGGCATGGGTCGGGCGGCCGAGCGTGCCCCATGCCACCGCGGTTGGCAAGGTGATGCTCGCCTTCGCCCCCGGCCATCTGCCGCCCGGCGAGCTGCCGCGCTTCACCGAGCGCACGATCACCGACCCCGCGGCGCTGGCGGCCGAGCTCGGTGCGATCCGCGAGCGCGGCTATGGCGAAGCGATCGGCGAGCGCGAGCCGGACCTGACCGCGATCGGGGTCCCCGTGTTCGCCCGCGGCGGGGAGCTGGTCGCGATCCTCGGGCTGCAGGGCCCGTCGACCCGGCTGCCGGTCGCCGCCCGGCGCACGGTGCGCGAGCCGCTGCTGAAGGCGGCGGCGCAGCTCGGGACCGCACTCGGTTCCCACCCGCCCGGCGGCTACCGGTAGTGGTCGCCCCCTCAGCTCCAGGGATACGGGCTGTGCGAGACCGGATGCAGGTCGCCGGTGGCGAACCGCTCGTAGCGGAACGGGTGCAGCAGTGAGGAGTGCTCTCCCTGCAGCACGCGGGCGATCTCCTTTCCGACGGCGATCATCTTGTAGCCGTGGTTGGAGTCGGCGGCAACGAAGACGTTGTCGCGCATGTGGTCGAGCACCGGGAAGTTGTCGGCGGTGAACGCCCCGACGCCCCCCGAGCGGGCCTGGCGATAACGGCCGCGCGCGCCCTCGAAGCGCGCCAGGCAATGCGACAGCGAGGCCGACCACATGTCAGGGAAGCCCGGGTCGACGGTCCCGGTCGGGTACGGATCGACGGTGAACTCCGGCCCGACGGTCAGCGGCTGGGCTCCGCCCTGGATGGAGTCGCGATCGGGCTTGAAGTAGACGCCCCATTGCTCGTCGGTGATGAGCGTCCCGTCGTCGGCGCGCAGCGGCGCCTCGGAGTCGACGTGCAGCACCGGCGACGAGCGCCCGTCGCGGGTGACGAACGTCGACGGATCGAACTTAACCTCGCCCTCCTGGAGGTACCAGTAGGTCCACATCGGCTGATCGGCGACCGCGCTGCCGTCGGGCTGGCGCACGTCGAGGCGATCCGGCAGGCCGAGCATCGACCACAGCGAGGCGATCCACGGCCCGACGGCGACCACGACCCGTTCCACCGCGATATCGCCGGCGTTCGTGTGGACGACAGTCACCGAGCCGGAGTTGTCGAACTCAAAGCCGGTGACCTTAATCCCGGTCATGATCTCAGCGCCCGCGTCGCGCGCGAGATCGGCCAGTCCGTGGATCGACTCCTGGTTGAAGCCGTAGCCTCCGGCCGACTCGTGCAGGCAGACGGTGAGCCCCGGAGCGCGCCAGTCGTCGTAGAGGCCCTTCATATGCGCGGTCACCTCGTCCTCGCCGAGGAACAGCTCGGAGGGGTAGCCGATCCGCTGATGGCGCTCCCACACCTCCGTCAGATCTGACTCCTGGGATCCCGCGCCGAGCGCGATGTAGCCGCTGGGGTGATAGTGCAGCCGCTGCGCCTCGGATTCCCACACCTCGACACAGGCGGCCATCAGCTCCTGCATCGCGGGCTGGAAGTAGTTGTTGCGCACGATCCCGCAGGCGATCCCCGAGGCGCCGGCGGCGACGGCCGTCTTGTCGATGACGAGTGCGGGCTGCCCGGCGCGCGCCAGGTGCCAGGCCGTCGACAGGCCGTGAACGCCGGCACCGATGACGAGCGTGGGGGTGGAGGCGGGGAGGCGGTCGGGCACGGGGACACTCCAGAGTTCGTGTACGTTGCGCATCGCGCAATGGGATTGGGACTGACGCAACGACGCTAGCGCGCGCGCCGCTGCGCTGTCAAGCCGCGCGCCTTGCGGTGCGACCGGGCAATTGGTATAAACGCGCCGTGTACAAATTCGTTCAGTCCGGCGACGGGCACCGTCGCGGCGCTCCGGCTCGGGGCGATGTCATGAGCACCTGGGGCGCCGCCGCCGACGCGGCCGCTCGGCCGATCAGTCGGTAGGCAAGATCGATCGCCGCTGCCCCCCGGGCGCCAGCGGCAAGAGAGGAGCGGGGATGGCGACAGGAGTGCAGGAGTTCGGCGGAAACGTGGAGACGGTCCTGTCCAGCCCCCGGATCACACCGCCGCCGGCCACGCTCGAGGAGGCCCGCACCGCGCCCGGCCGGGCCGAGAAGATCGAGGAGCTCACGCGGCTGATCGAGTCTGAGGGCATCAAGTACGTGTACTTCCAGCAGGTCTCGATCACCGGCCGGGTGATGGGCAAGGGCGTCGTCTCGTCGTTCTTCTCGCAGGTCGCCGAGAAGGGCTACCAGCTCGTCTACGGCGCCACCGCCAACCTGTTCACCGATCGCTACGGCAACTACATCGGTTTCGGGCCCGAGGAATCCGAGCTGGCCGCGATCGCCGACCTCGACACGTTCAAGGTGCTTCCGTGGGACCCGCGCGTGGCCCGCGTGATGTGCGACTGCTACGACACCGAGACCGGCGAGCTGCTCGACGCCGATCCGCGCCAGAACCTCAAGCGGGTCGCCCACGACTTCGAGGAGGAGCTCGGCTATCAGTTCCTGATCGGGATCGAGCCCGAGATGATGTGGCTGCGCAAGCCCCGCGAGGGTGAGAAACCGCAAGGTGTCACCCAGCCCTACTGCTACCACATCCACCAGTTCGAGGAACTGCGTCCAGTGCTGCTCGACGTGGTGGAGTACGGGCAGGCGCTCGGTCTGGACATGAGCTACGGCGATCACGAGGACGCCCCCGGGCAGCTGGAGCTGAACTTCCGCTTCGACCGCCCGCTGCGCACCGCCGACAACATCACCACCTACCGGCAGGTGTGCGCCGCGGTCGGCCGCAAGCACGACCTGCTGCCGACGTTCATGCCCAAGCCGTTCACCGGAGTGTCGGCCAACGGCCATCATCACCACTTCACGCTGATGGACGAGCAGGGCAACAACGTCTTCCACGATCCCGACGGGCCGGCGCAGCTGTCGCAGTTCGCCCGGTACTTCCTCGGGGGGATGCTCGAGCACTTTCCGGCCCTGATGTGCGTCGGAAATCCCACGGTCAACTCCTACTGCCGCATGTGGGACACCGGGTTCTGGGCGCCGATCTACAGGAACTGGGGTTGGCAGAACCGCACCACCACGGTTCGCGTCGCCTCTGGCGGCCGCTTTGAGTACCGCGGCGTCGACTCCTCGTGCAACCCGTATTTGACGGTGGCGACGCTGCTGCGGGCGGGGCTGGACGGTGTCCGGCGCGAGCTCGATCCCGGGCCGCCCCAGCAGGGCAACACCTACGACCTTCTGGCTGAGGGCGCCGAGATCGAGAAGGTCCCCGACAGCCTCGGCAAGGCGCTTGAGGCGCTGGCCGCCGACGAGGTGATCAAGAGTGCGATGCCGGGTCGCCTCTACAAGGTGTTCAATCACTACAAGCGCGACGAATGGGAGCGCTACCTCGCCGCCGTCACCGACTGGGAGCGCGACGAATATCTGGAGGTGTTGCCGTAAATGTGCGGGATCGCCGGAATCATCTACCGCAACGGAGCGAATAACGGAGGGCATCGCATCGGGCGCGACATGACGAGCATGTTGCAGTCGATGAAGCACCGCGGCCCCGATTCGACCGGCTACGCGCTGTACCACGCTCCCACCCACGAGCTGACCGTCCGGATCAACCTCGCGGACTCCAGCACGCCCCGAGATCTGGACTTCATCGACAACGCGCGCCGGCGCCGGCGCGAGGTGGAGGCCCAGCTGCGAGTCGCCGGAGCGACGATCAGGTCCACCGAGGACGTCAACGACTACACGTTCACGGCCACGATCGACTACCACGGTGAGCTCAAGACGCTGGCCGACCACGTCGAGTCGGTGTCGCACACCGAGGTGCTGTCACTCGGCCATTCGCTTGAGATCGTCAAGGACCTCGGCGACGCGCGCACGGTCGCGAGTGCCTACGAGCTCGACGAGTACTTCGGCTCGCACGGCATCGGCCACGTGCGCATGGCGACCGAATCGGATGTCGACATCGCCAACGCCCATCCGTACTGGGCGTATCCGTTCTCGGACGTCGCCGTGGTGCACAACGGCCAGCTGACCAACTACCACCAGTGGCGCCGCCGGCTGGAATCCCGCGGGCATCGCTTCGCCTCGGCGTGCGACTCGGAGATCATCGCCGTCTATCTGGCCGACCGGATGGCGGGCGGGGAATCGCTGGAGGACGCGATGCACCACTCGCTCGAGGAACTCGACGGCGTGTTCACCTACATCTGCGTGTCCGAGGACGCGCTCGGCATGGCCAAGGACGAGCTAGCGGCCAAGCCGCTCGTCCTCTATGAGGGTGACGACATGGTCGCGCTCGCCTCCGAGGAGATGGCCATCCGTGCGGTGATCGACCACGAGATCGAGACCTACGACCCCTACGAGAGCGCGGTGATGGTATGGAACCGGTGACGACGGCCGACGCTTCGGCAGACCCTCAGTTCGATCCCCGTGGGCTGGTCGAGCTCAATGCCCGGGTCCCGCGTATCTCGGAGATCGACGGTACCGGCGAGATGGCGAGCTTCGACGCCCGGAACCTGACGACCCGGCAGATCAACCTCGAGCTGCGCTGGCTGCTCTACGAGGAGGGCGTCAAGCAGGTCACAATCGCCAACCCGGGCGCTCGCCACTCGCTCGGCGCGGGCCTCCTGACACGCTGCCGGCTGCGTTTCGAGGGCAGCCTGGGCTATTTCGCGCTGGGCATGATCGACGGCCCCGAGGTGCACATCGCCGGGCGCGTCGGCTGGTCGGCCTGCGAGAACATGATGTCCGGAGTGGTCGTCGTGGACTCCAACGCGGGCTCGCTCACCGGGGCGGCGATCCGCGGCGGCGACCTGGTGATCAAGGGTCGCGTCGGCGCGCGCACGGGGATCGATCAGAAGGGCGGCACGATCATCGTCCTCGGCGACGCCGGGTCGATGACCGGCTTCATGATGCAGCGCGGGCGCCAGATCGTCTGCGGCGACGTCGGCGCGGGTCTCGGCGACTCGATGTACGACGGCATCTTCTACGTGGCCGGCAAGGTGAAGTCGCTCGGCGTCGACTGCGTCGAGGGCGAGTGGACGGATGCCGACACCGAGATCATTGACCGCAAGTTCCGGATCTACGGCCTGGGCACCCCTCCCGCGTTTTCCAAGTTCGTGTGCGGCAAGAAGCTTTACAACTACGACTCGCTCGAGCCCTCCGAGCGCAAGCTCGTCCTCTAGGAGATCTGACCATGGCAACTGCCGACGAGAACGCGCCGAGCGTCCAGAACGTCCTCGGACACTCGAGAATCTTCACACCTGAGGTCATCGACGACATCCACGTCAAGTCCGAGCTGGGCCGCTACCGGATGCGCGGCTTCTCGATGTTCAAGAAGATCCCGCACTGGGACGAGCTGATGTTCATGCCGGGCACGCTGACCCGGTTCGTGATCGAGGGCTATCGCGAGAAGTGCACGACCGAGACGATCCTCGGCTCACGCTTCGCCGCAAACCCGATCAAGCTCGACATCCCCGTCTACATCACCGGTATGTCGTTCGGCGCGCTCTCCCTGGAGGCGAAGATGGCGCTCGCCAAGGGCGCGTCGATGGCCGGCACGGCCACCTGCTCGGGCGAGGGCGGGATGATCCCGCCCGAACGCGACCTCTCGACCAAGTGGTACTACCAGGTGATCCAGAGCCGCTACGGCTTCAACCCCCATCACCTGATGCTGGCCGACGCCGTGGAGTTCTTCATCGGCCAGGGCTGCAAGGTCGGGCTCGGCGGGCACCTGATGGGCCAGAAGGTGACCGAGCAGGTCGCCGAGATGCGCTCGCTGCCGGCCGGGATCGACCAGCGCTCGCCCGCCCGCCATCCGGACTGGTTGGGTCCGGACGATCTCAGTCTGAAGATCCAGGAGGTTCGCGAGGCCACCAACTACGAGGTCCCGATCCAGCTCAAGCTCGGCGCCGCTCGCGTCTATGACGACGTGCGCATGGCGGCCAAGTGCGGGCCGGACATCATCTACCTCGACGGTGCCGAGGGAGGCACCGGCGCCGGCCCCCACACGGCCGCCGAGGAGACCGGGATTCCGCTGATGGCGGCGATCCCGGAGGCCCGGCGGGCGCTGGAGGACGTCGGCCTGGCCGACGAGATCGACCTCGTGGTCGCCGGCGGGATCCGCAACGGCGGCGATGTCGCCAAGTGCCTGGCGCTCGGCGCGAACGCGATCGCGATCGGCCACTCGGCGCTGATGGCGCTCAACTGCAACAAGGAGATCCCGGGGGTCACCGACTACGAGGGGACGATCGGGGTGCCGGCCGGCAAGTGCTACCACTGCCACACGGGCCGCTGCCCGGTTGGGATCACCACCCAGGATCCCGAGTTGCGCAAGCGCCTCGAGGTCGACTCGGCGGCCATCCGCGTCTACAACTTCCTGCACACGCTGACGCTCGAGTGCCAGATGCTGGCGCGGGCGTGCGGAAAGACCGACGTGCACTCGCTGGAGCCCGAGGACCTCTGCGCACTGACCGTCGAGGCCTCGGCGATGGCGAAGGTGCCGCTGGCGGGCACCGACTACATCCCCGGGGTCTCGGAGGAGCGGACGCTGGCGCGGATCGAGTCGCTGCTGGAGAAGCACGTCGCCAACCCGATCGACTACCTGGCCTCCGAGGAAGGGGTGAGCGCCGGTGACTGAAGTACGCCGCATCCCGGACGAGCCGCAGAAGGTCTTCGCGATCGACGCGGAGTACCTGTCAGGCCGGCGCATGGCCTACCAGCAGGACATCTCTCAGGTCGTGGACGTCGACCTCGAGGCGGCCACGCCCGGAGACGACATCAACTGGCTGGAGGACGTCACGCTGCTTCAGGAGGACGGCGTCCCGGCGGTCTTCGACCGGTACTCCAACTCGTTCATCAAGATCTACTTCGAGATCCCGGCCGGCCGCGAGGACGAGCTGGCGCGCAAGGTGCTGATCACGCACCTGCAGAGCGGCAACTCCTACGGGATCCAGCTCAAGAGCCTGTATTGCAAGTTCCCGCAGCCTGAGCTCGGGCCGTGGGTGGCCGACTCCAAG
>DATAUL010000500.1:0-5452 GCA_036268255.1 Solirubrobacteraceae bacterium
CGAGCCCGCTGTGGGCAGGCTGACACCGCGCGCCCCGCGGACATGGGCCTCGAAGCTGCCCGGGCCGAACAGCTCCAGCCCGGCCGGCGGCCGGGGGTTGAGCTCCAGGACCCACGCGTGGCGCCCGTCCCAGATCGCGTCCACGCTGAACGCGCCACGTACGCCGAACCGCGCCGCCATCTCGGCGCAGACGGCACGCAGCTGGCCGTCCAGCTCGTCGCGCTCGCCGGCGGCCAGGCGTGGCGGCGCCAGGTTGCCCGTCCATTGAAAGCCCGGCGGGCGATGCAGCTGCTCGGTGAGGCCGAGCACGACGGCGCGGCGACCGTCGGCGATCGCCACCGCCGAGCACGAGAGCCCCGGCACGTGGCGCTGGAGGATCTCGGTGAAGCGCAGCCGCCCGCCCCGCCAGCGGCGCACGCCACGTCCGCCGCCACCACGCCGGGGCTTGCGCAGCCAGCCCACGCCGGCCCGGTCAACCGGGGGCGGCCGGACGTCGACGGCCCAGGTCTCCGGCGCGCGCGCTCCCGCCGCCCGCGCCGCGGCACCCACCGCCCACGGGTCGCGGGCGGCGCCCAGCAGCTCCGGCGCGGTGCCGAGCAGCTCCCGGCCGTCGGCCAGCCGGGCCACCAGATCAGGGCGGTTCTCCAGGCCGCCGCCGTAGACGACCGCGTCGGCGTCGACGTCCGCCGCCAGCGCGGTCAGCGCATCGTTGCTCGGCGCGGTCGCCCCGGGGGCGATCGCACGCAGGTCGACATCGCCGAAGCGGTCCAGCGCGATCACGTCATAGCCGTCGGCCACCGCCTGCTGGGCGATCATCCGGGCGCTGACGGCGACGACCAGAACCCTCACGGCAGCCTCACCCCCGACAGCAGCGCGGCGAGCAGCGTTGCGGCCACCAGATCGGCGGTCGTCCCGGGATTGAGACGGTGATCGTCGCCACGCAACGAGGCGTCGAAGTCGGCCAGCGACAGCGTGCCTTCGCGCACGTGGCGGGCCGCCTCCGTCACCGCGCGGGCCGCCTGCCCCCCCGCCTTGCGCGCGATCAGGGTGTCAGGACGGGCGGCGAGCAGACCGACGTGCAGCGACACGATCGCGTCGAGCGTGGACGCCCGCTCGCGCACCGCATCGGTCAGCAGCGGCAGCCCTTCGTCGAAGACGATCGCGTACCCGGTCGCATATTCCGAGGCGATGCTGTCGCGGTGCGCGGCGGTGGCCATCGCCTCGCGCAGAGAGACGCTCGCCGCCCCTCTCACGTCGTGCTCGGGCGCGTCGCCGAGCCCGCCGGGACTGGCGCTCACGATCGCCGCGAAGGCGGCGGTGGCGTCCTCGACGTCGAGCTGGGAGAGGACGCGTTCGGTGGCCGCGGCCAACGTTTCGCCGGGTTGCGCGGTCGCGGCGGCGCGGACCAGCGGCGCGAACAGGAGCACGATCCCCAGGTTGGTGTTGGCGTTCGTGACACGTCCGGTCGCGTGGACGCCGTCGGCGATCAGCTCGCCGACGCCGCACCCGCGGGCCCGCTCGTGGGCGAACGCCGGTCCGACGGCGAGCGCCGAGCGCACCATGTCGGCGTAGGTCGTGTCGGCGAAGTCGTGGGCGGGTGTGATGTTGCCGGGCTTCGCGGCCGACACCTCCAACAGGCAGGCGAGCTGGACGTGGCGCTCAAATGAGCCCCGACTCAAAGTGTGGAGTGAGCTAGGGTTGCGTCCACCTAGGTCACCATACGAGAGGGAGGCAGACGACATGGCGATTACGTTGGCGACTGGAGAGGCGCTGACCGGCGACGGCAACGAGCTGGCGCACATCGACCTGCTCATCGGGTCCAAGAGCGGGCCGGTCGGTGCGGCCTTCGCAAGTGCCTTCACCACCGAGTCAACCGGCCACACGAACCTGTTGGCGGTCGTCACCCCCAACCTGGCGGCTAAGCCGGACACGGTGATCACCAACAAGGTGGACATCAAGGGCGAGAAGCAGGCCACGCAGCTGTTCGGCCCCGCTCAGGCCGCGGTCGCCCGCGCGGTCGTGGACTCGGTCGCCGAGGGCGTCATCCCCAAGGATCAGGTCGATGATCTGTGCCTGATCGTCGGTGTGTTCATCCACTGGGAGGCCGCCGATGACAAGAAGATCTACGACTACAACTACGAGGCCGTGAAGCTGGCGCTCGCGCGTGCGCTCGAGGGCTATCCGAGCGTCGACAAGGTGCTCGCCGACACGCCGGCGGCTCGTCACCCGTTCGCCGGCGGCGCCGAGGGGTAGCGCAGTGCCCGGCCGCGCGCCGTGACCACGCAGACCGGAGAGTTGCCGCTCGCCGGTCTGCGAACGGTCGTCACCGGAGCCAGCTCCGGGATCGGGCGGGCGATCGCCGTCGCGTTCGCTGCGGCCGGCGCCCGGGTCGGCCTCGGGTTCTTTCAATCATCTGACAGCGCTTGGGAACTGGCCGGCGAACTCGGCCCCGGCCATCCCCCGCTGCGCGCTGACCTCAGCACGCCGGAGGGCTGTACGACGGTCGTGCGCGAGGCATTCGCCGCGCTGCACCATGTCGACGTCTGGGTCAACAACGCCGGTGCCGACGTGCTCACCGGCGATGCCGGCGGCTGGCCGGGCGAGCGCAAGCTGGAGGCCCTGCTCGAGCTCGACCTCAAGGCGACGATCCGCTGCTCCCGGCTCGTCGCACCCCGGATGCGACCCGGAGGCTGCATCCTCAACATGGGCTGGGATCACGCCACCATCGACGGGATGGCGGGCGATGACACGCAGCTGCATGCGGCGGTCAAGGCGGGGGTGCTCGGCTTCTCGAAGTCGTTCGCGCGCTCGGTCGCTCCCGAGGTGCGCGTCAACGTGCTGTGCCCGGGCTGGATCGAGACCGCGTTCGGGGAGGGCGCGGACCGCGACTTCTATGCCGAGATCGCCGCCGGCACGCCGCTGGGCCGGTGGGGCACGCCGGCGGACGTGGCGGGCGCCGCCGTGTGGCTGGCCTCCCCGGCCGCCGCCTTCATCACCGGTCAGGCGGTCAACATCAACGGCGGCACGGTTGGCTGACACGCTCTTCATCACCGGCCGCCTGGCGGAGCCCGCCCTGCGCAGCGTCCTGGCGGAGCTGGGCATCGAGCACCAGATCGCCGTGATGAATATCAGCGTCGCGGCGCTCATGACGACGCGCTGGATCGCCAAACGGCTGGAGGTCCCCGAGCGGGTGGACAACATCGTCATCCCCGGGCTGTGTGAGGGCGACGTCGACACGCTGGCCCAGGCCGCCGGCCTGCCCGTCCGCAAGGGCCCGGCCGACGTCCGCGCGCTGCCGGAGTGGTACGGGCACGAGGCGATCAAGGCACACCTCGGCGCGCGGGATGTGCGGGTGTTCGCCGAGATCAACGACGTGGAGTCGCTCTCCCGCGAGCAGGTGATCGACCGAGCGATGGGCTACCAGGCGGACGGCGCGGACGTGATCGACCTCGGCCTGTCGCTGGACCGCCCCTGGCTGGACGAGGGTCCGGCGACGATTGCCGCACTGCGCGAGCGGGGACTGTCACTCAGCATCGACACGCTTGACCCCGAGCACATCCGCATGGCCGACGACGCCGGCGTGGACTTCGTGCTCAGCCTGACCCCGGACACGCTCGACCTGGCCGAGGGCCTGCGCGCAACTCCGGTCCTGATCACCGACGATCCCGACGACCTCGTTGGCCTCGACCGATTGGCCGCCCGGATGGAGGAGCTGCATCGCCCGTACCTGCTCGACTCGATCCTGGCTCCCATCAACTCCGGTTTCGCCGCGTCGCTGGCGCGCTACGTCGAGGTCCGTCGCCGGCATCCCGAGGCTGAGCTGCTGATGGGGATCGGCAACCTGACCGAGCTCACCGAGGCCGACACGACGGGAGTGACGGCCCTGCTGATCGGCTTCTGTCAGGAGGTGGGGATCGGCGCGGTGCTGACCACCGAGGTCATCGGATGGGCGCGCGGAGCCGTGCGCGAGACGGTGCTGGCCGCGCAGATCATGCACCTCGCACAGCGCCAGGCGCGACCGCCCAAGCACATCGACCCCGGGCTGGTCACCACCCGGGACGAGTCGATGCGCGCCCCCTCCGAGGAGGAGCTGCGCGCCATGCAGGCCCAGGTCTCGGACGCCAACTACCGGCTGTTCGCCGACGCCCAGTGGCTGTATGCGTTCAACGGCGAGCGCTTCGTGCGCGCCGCCGACATGTACGGCGTGTTCGAGCAGCTCGACGTCGACGACGCCGCGCATGCCTTCTATCTCGGCAAGGAGCTGATGAAGGCGACGATCGCACGCGGGCTGCTCAAGAACTATCGCCAGGAGGGGCCCCTGGACTGGGGGCTGCTCAGCTTTCCCGAACCTCGACGGGAGGACCCACGATGAAGAAGATCATGATCCAGCTCGACACCGATCTCCACCCCAGTCCGTTCGATGCGATCGCCGCCTACGACGCCGGCGCGGACATCGTGCTCGGCTTCGGTCAGGTCAGCGCCGAGGACCTCGACGACGTCGTGCAGGGGGCGATCTTCCCGCGCGGTCCCGACGGCCTGGCCAACACCACCTTCTGGGTGGGTGGATCCAACGTGCGCGACGGCGAGGCGGTCTTCGAGGCGGCGCGCAAGCTGTTCTTCAAGCCGTTCTCACCGTCGATCATGCTCGACTCCGACGGCTCCAACACGACGGCGGCCGCCGGCGTGGCGCTCGTCCGCGGCGCGGTGGAGCTGAAGGGGAGCCGGGCCGCGGTGATCGGCGTCGGGCCGGTCGGATTGCGCACGGCCGAGCTGCTGCGCCGCGAGGACGCCGAGGTCACGATGCTGACGTTCCCGCCGGATGTGTTCGAGGGTAAGCACCGCCGCGCCTCGGGCATCTCCGTCGCGCAGGAGGCGGGGTTCGAGGTCGTCGAGCCGGGGTCCAGTGACGAGCTCGACGCCGCGCTGGCCGGCCACGTCGCGGTGTTCGCCGCCGGTCCGGCCGGCACGCAGATCCTGCGGCGCAGCGGCTGGGCACAGGTCGACGGCCTGCAGGTCGTCGTCGACTATTCGGCGGCCGAGCCGGTGGGCGTGGAGGGCGTCGACCGCGGCGACGACCTGGAGGACGAGGACGGCGTCAAGAAGCTCGGGGCTCTGGCCGTGGGCGGTCGCAAGATGAAGCTGCAGAAGCGCTGCGTGCAGGAGATGTTCGAGACCAAGGGCACGGTCCTCGATCTGATGGGCGTGTACGACGTCGCCCGCGAGGTGCTGCAGTGAGCGCCCCGCGCGTTACTTGGAGAAGACGAACTTGCCCGTCGGCCCGGTGAGTGGGCCGTCGGACTCGGGGCGCCAGAGGACCGTGTCCTCGATCTTGCGCGCCAGCGTGAAGTCCTTGTCGGTGATGCCCCCCGCCGAGTGCGTGGCAAGCTTGACCCAGAGCTTGCCCCAGGTGACGCTCAGATCGGCGTGATGGCCGGCGGCCTCGCACAAGTAA
>DATAUL010000501.1:0-18195 GCA_036268255.1 Solirubrobacteraceae bacterium
CGACTCGCCCAGGTCGGCACCGGTCAGCGCGCGGAGAAGATCCGCACCTACAACTACGGCGAGCAGCGGGTCAAAGACCACCGCATCAACCTGCTCGTCCACAATCTCGACGAGATCCTCATGGGCGAACTGGACGAGCTCACCGATGCCCTCCAGGACGACGAGAAGCGCCGGCATTTGAGCGAGCCCGGCTCGGCACCCGGCCTCGCGTGAATCGGGTCCGCTCAAATCCATCCGGCGACGAGCGCGCGAGTGGCTGAGACGGCGGTTGGAGTGACCCTGGGAGCGGGGGTCGCGGCACTGGCCGGGGTGTCCGAGACGCCTCGCCTCGATGCCGAGCTGCTGCTCTGCTCGGCCCTGGGGATCGATCGCGCGCAGTTGCTCATCGACCGCGACGAGCCCGTGGGTGGTACCGAGGGTAAGCGCTTCTGGGCGCTCGTCGACCGCCGGGCGGCCAGCGAGCCTGTCGCCTACATCCTCGGCCGGCGGGCCTTCCGCCACTTGGAGCTGGACGTCGACCGGCGCGTGCTGATCCCGCGGCCGGAGACCGAGTTGCTCGTCGAGGTCGGCCTGTCGCTTCCGTCGGGGGCGTCGGTGGTCGACGTGGGGACCGGAAGCGGTGCGGTCGCCCTGGCGCTCAAGGATGAGCGTCCGGACCTGCGCGTCATCGGGGTCGACGTGAGCCCCGGCGCAGTCTCCGTGGCACGGGCCAACGCCACGCGGCTGGGGTTGGACGTCCGGGTGTTCGCCGGCGACCTGCTCGCGGGGGTGGGCCGGGTCGATGCCGTTCTGGCGAACCTCCCCTACGTCGAGGACGACGCCACGCTTCCGCCCGATGTGGTCCGCTTCGAGCCGCCCGGCGCGCTGTTCGGCGGGCGCGACGGGCTCGACCTCGTGCGCCGGCTGATCACCCAGGCCTCCTCGGAGCTGCTGGCGCTCGAGATCGCCCCCGACCAAGCGGCCCCGGTGGCGGCGGTCGTGGCTGGGACCGGGTACGTGCGCGTCGAGGTGCTGCGCGACCTGGCGGGGCGCGAGCGGGTGGTGGTCGGCCGGGAGCGGCGGTCGTGAGCGAGCCCGGACGAGACGCCGAGACCTTCGAGCGCTGCATGAGCGTCGGCGGGGTCGCGATCTTCCCGGCTGACACGGTCTACGGGCTGGCTTGCGACGTATCCGACCGGCTCGCGGTCGAGCGCCTGTATCGCCTCAAGCGCCGGCGGCCGGAGAAGCCCTCGGCGGTGATGTTCTTCTCCGTCGAGGTTGCATTCGCGGCGCTGCCCGAGCTCGGCTCGCTGACTCGCGGGGCGCTCGAGCGACTGCTCCCGGGCGCGGTGACGCTGCTGCTGGCCAATCCCGCCGAGCGCTTCCCGCTGGCGTGCGGCGCCGATCCCTCGGTTGTGGGGATCCGGGTGCCGGTGGTGCCGGCGCTCGCCGGGGTGCGCTGGCCGGTGCTGCAGTCGAGCGCCAACTTCGCCGGGGAGCCAGACGCGCGACGCCTGGAAGATGTCCCGGGGGCGCTTCGGCGAGCCGCCGACCTCGTGATCGACGGGGGAGAGCTGCCCGGGACGGCGTCGACTGTGATCGACCTGCGCTCCTACGAGGAGTCCGGGGAGTGGAGCATCGTCCGTGAGGGCGCTGTCTCCGCCGCCGACGTGGCCGTTGCGATGCAGGGGCAGTTTCACTTCTCGCCGGGCTCCTATATGGAGATGATCCGCGGCGACATCCCGGTGTATGACCGCTTCCAGGAGGCGCTTGTCGCGGCGTCGGGGGACGGGGCCCGGCGAGTGCTCGAGCTGGGGACGGGTACCGGGGAGACGGCTGCCCGGCTGCTCGAGCGCCACCCGGATGCGTTTCTCGTCGGCGTCGACGAGAGCGAGGGGATGTTGAGTGCGGCCCGGGAGCGGCTGCCCGGGGATCGGGTGACGCTGCACGTCTCGCGTCTGCAGGACCCGTTGCCCGAGGGTCCATTCGACCTGGTCGCCTCAGCGCTCTGCGTCCACCACCTCGTCGGTGCCCAGAAGCGGTCGCTGTTTGCGCGGATCCGCGAGGCGTTGGGACCCGGCGGGCGCTTGGTGCTCGCCGACGTCGTGACGCCGGTCGACCCGGCCGATTCCGTCACCTCCCTGACTCCCGGCTTCGATCAGCCCGACTCCGTGGACGACCAGCTGTCGTGGCTCGGGGAGGCCGGGTTCGCGTACGCCGGGGTGACGTGGAAGCATCGGGACCTGGCAGTGATCGTGGCGGGCCTTCCGTGACCGTCGCTAGGATCCCCGGCGTGAGCTCCGAGTTGCCGCCGGACTACTTCAATCGTCCGCTCGCGGAGGTCGATCCCGAGATCGCCGACGTCCTGGCGCTGGAGCTCGAACGCCAGCAGCGGACGCTCGAGATGATCGCCTCGGAGAACTTCGCACCCGCCGCGGTGCTCGAGTGCCAGGGCTCTGTGCTGTCCAACAAGTACGCCGAGGGGTATCCCGGCAAGCGCTACTACGGTGGTTGCGAGTACGTCGACATTGCCGAGCAGCTGGCCATCGACCGCGCCAAGGCGCTGTTCGGCGCCGAGCACGCGAACGTCCAGCCGCACGCCGGCGCGCAGGCCAACACCGCCGTCTACCACGCGCTGCTGCGGCCCGGCGACACGCTGATGGGTCTCGAGCTCTCCCACGGCGGCCACCTGTCGCACGGGATGAAGATCAACGTCTCCGGGCGCCTGTATGAGATCGTCGCCTACCACGTCGACCGCGAGAGTTCGCTGATCGATATGGACGAGGTCGAGCGGCTCGCCCACGAGCACCGGCCGAAGATGATCGTCGCGGGGTGGTCGGCGTATCCGCGCCAGCTGGACTTCGAGCGCTTCCGGGCGATCGCCGACTCCGTGGACGCCTATCTGCTGGTCGACATGGCGCACTTCGCGGGCCTGGTCGCCGCGGGGCTGCATCCGTCGCCGGTGCCGTTGGCCGACGTCGTCACGACGACGATCCACAAGACGATCGGCGGTGGCCGCGGCGGGATGATCCTCAGCAAGGAGGAGCACGCGCGCAAGATCGACTCCGCGGTGTTCCCGGGACAGCAGGGCGGCCCGCTGGAGCACATCATCGCCGGCAAGGCGGTGGCCCTTCGCATTGCTCAATCCGAAGCGTTCCGCGAGCGTCAGCGGCGCACGCTGGACGGCGCCCGCGCGGTCGCCGCGGAGCTTCTGTCGGCGCGCGGCGGCGTGAGCGTGCTCACCGGCGGGACCGACGTGCACCTCGTGCTCGTCGATCTGCGCGAGTCCGAGCTGGACGGAAGACAGGCAGAGGACCGCCTGCACTCGATCGGGATCACGGTCAACCGCAATGCCATTCCGTTCGATCCGCGTCCGCCGGCCGTCTCCTCGGGTCTGCGAATCGGCTCGCCCGCCCTGGCCACCCGGGGCCTGCAGGTCGACGACTTCACCGAGGTGGGCCGCATCATCGCGACCACGCTGACCGCCGGGGACGCGTTCGAGGACAAGCGCGCGGAGCTGAGCGAGCGCACGGCCGCGATCGCCGATCGCTTTCCGCTGTACGCGCAGCTCGCTGCCACCGTCTGAGACCGATTCCACCCGCTCAGACGCTCGCCGGGGCCTGACCAACCCATGCAGTCGGCTTGGGCTGGCATGCTTCACCGCGGATGCGATATTGGGATGCCGCGCTTTCCTTCGTGGTCGCGGCGGCGATCGCCGCCGTGCTGACGCCCGTTGCGGGCCGGCTGGCCCGGCGGATCGGCGCCGTCGACGTTCCCCGTGAGCGGGGGCTGGCGTGGCGCGAGACGCCGCTGCTCGGCGGTTTGGCGATCCTCGTGGCCGTGCTCGTGGCCGCGGCGATCTGGCTGCCGGGCACGATCAACCTGCCCCGGACGGCTCACGCCGCCCGCGGAGTGGTCAGACAGGCCGACACCTGGGGTCTGATCGCCGGCGCCTGCCTGATCGCGCTCGTCGGCGCGATCGACGACATCCACGAGCTCAAGCCGCTGGTCAAGCTGTTCGGCCAGATTGCGGCCGCGATCGTGGCCGTGCGGGCGGGAGCGGTCGTCACCGGCCTGACCGTGCCGTTCGTCGGCGCGCTGCAGTTCCCCAACGCGGGCGGGGTGCTGACCGTCATCTGGCTGGTCGCCCTGATGAACATGATCAACTTCGCCGACGGCGTCGACGGGCTCGCCGCCGGGCTGTGTGCGATCGATGGCATCGCCTTCTCGGTCATCGCCTTTGATCTCGGCATCCAGGGCGCGGCGGTGCTCGCCGCGCTGACCGCCGGCGCCGCGCTCGGCTTCCTGGTCCACAACTTCCATCCGGCTTCGGTCTTCATGGGCGACGCCGGGGCCAACCTACTCGGCTATCTGCTCGGCGTGGCAGCGGTCGTCGGCTCCCTGAAGACCAACGCCTTCGTCGCCCTGCTCGTCCCGCTCGTGATCCTGGCGATCCCCTTCCTCGACACCGGGTTCGTGATCGCCAAGCGGCTGAAGTACCGGCGAAAGCCCTGGTCGGCCGATGCCAACCACTTCCATCACCGGATGGCGCGCATCGGCTTCTCGCAGCGCAAGACGGTGGCCTATCTGTATGGGTGGTCGGTGCTGATGGCCGCCCTGGCCGTCGCCCTGCGCCTGTATCACCGCCATCACCATCAGACGGGGTGGATCGTCCTGATCGTGCTGCTCGGGCTCGTGTGCCTCGCGGCCAGCATCTACCTCGTCTACGTCCTGGAGATCTTCAAGTTCAAGGGGCTGCGGGCCCAGGACCTGCGCACGTCCCAGCCGGAGGCCACTGAGGCCGAGATCGATGCGACCGTGACCCACGACCTCGAGACCGGCGACTTCGAGAAGGTGAAGTAGCGGTGGAGAAGGCCAACCTCCAGCGGCTGACGTCGTTCATCACCGCCGACGGCTCGGCGATCCGCGAACTGGCCGGGCCGGCGTGGACGCCCGCTCGGCACCAGAGCCTCGCCGAGGCCACGCTTGATTGCCGCGGCGAGACGGCCGAGCACTATCACCCACAGAGTGAGGAGCTGTACTACTTCGTGGCCGGCGAGGGGCGGATGCGGTTGGCCGAGGAGGAGACCGAAATCGGCGCCGGAGACTGTGTGGTGATCCCGCCCGGCACCCCCCACAAGCTCTGGAACACCGGACCGGGCCCGCTCGTGCTGCTGTGCTGCTGTGCGCCGGCGTACTCGGACGACGACACTGTGATGACCGGTAGGTAGACGATCCTGACCGGGCTGAAACGGAGTGAGCGCGTGGGCCTGGCCGGGGTCGCGCTCCTTACGGTTCTTGCGGGTGTCGCCCGGTACGTGAGCAGCGTGCCGCACGTCGCGGCGTTCGTGGTGGCCGGCCTGGCGCTCGCCGGGGGCGCGTGGATCGTGTCGTTCTCCACCGAGCAGGTGGGCCAGCGCTTCGGCCCGGCGATCACGGGGCTGATGCAATCGACCCTGGGCAACCTGCCCGAGTTCTTCGTCGTCATCTTCGCGCTCCAGGCGGGCCAGAAGATCGTCGCCGAGACCGCGATCCTCGGTTCGATCCTGGTCAATGCGCTGCTCGTGCTGGGGCTGGTGCTGATCGTCGGCTCCCGCCGCGAGCCAGATCGGATCATGCGCTTCAGCGCACGCCTGCCCAACGACACGGCGACCCTGCTGCTGATCGCCAGCTTCATCATCGTGCTCGTCGGGCTGGCTGACTCGTCCAACGATCACGCCAGCCACCACATCAAGACGATCTCGATCCTCAGCGCGGTGGCGATCCTCGCCGTCTACGGGTTCTGGGTGCGCCAGTACCTGACCACCGACCAGGCGAGCGACGCCCCACGGGAGAAGGCGCGGCTGTCGACCGCCTCCAGCCTCGTCCTGCTCGTGCTCTCGGGCCTGGCGGCGGCGTTCGTGTCGGACTGGTTCGTGCACGCGCTGGAGCCGACGATCAAGAGCACCGGCATCTCCAAGCCGTTTGCCGGGCTGGTGATCGTGGCGATTGCCGGCAACGCCGTGGAGCACGCTGTCGGCGTCGTGCTGGCCCACAAGGGCCAGCCGGAGCTGGCGATCTCGGTCGTCAAGAACTCCGTCGCCCAGGTGGCGGCGTTCCTGTACCCGCTGCTGGTGCTGGTCTCGCTGCTGACCGCGACGACGCTGACGTTCGCGCTGCCACCCGTATACACCGGCGCGCTGCTGGGCACGGCGATCATCATCTGGCAGATCACCGGCGATGGTGAGGCCACGCCGTTCGAGGGCGCGGCGCTCGTCGCGGCATTCGTCATCCTGGCCACGGTCGCGGCGTTCGAGTGAGACGGCGCGCGCCCGCCCACCGGCGGCGTTGGGCGCAACTTCGCTCAAAGCACCGGGTTCGGGTAAAAGTCAGGACCCGGCGCATCCGCGACGGAGAACGAACGCACTACCACTGGGAGGTACGTCTGTCATGAGAGCAACCCGCCACCGCGTCGTCGCGCCCGCGCTCGTCGTCGCCCTCACCGCGATGCTCGCCCTCGGCGGCACCGCTGCCGCAAAGAGATGCTCGCCGAGCGCGGGAAGTCTGTCGCCGCGGCTCACCTCGCCGTGCGCCGGGGCGACCATCCGGGTCGGTAACAACGTCACCTGGAAGGTGACCGACACCAATCCCAAGGCCGGGCGATACCACCCGTTTCTGAACCTCACCCGCCAGAAGGCCAAGAACGGGGTTCTTCCCGACGACCACAACGGCAACGGCATCTTCGCCGAGATGCAGGCCGTCAAGGGCCAGTCCGGCCACTTCAGCTACACGGCCAAGAAGTTCGACTTCCCGGGGTACTGGCTGGTGACCACGGGCACATGGTACGTCCAGGTCCAGCAGATCGACTCGACCGGCAGTCACGGCGAGCGCCTCAGCCCCGTCGAGAAGATCCACATCTCGTAGGCGCCGGGCGGGTCGCGCGGCAGCGCGACCGGAACCCCGGGGGACGCGGGCCGGTCTGGGGCCGGTCCGAGCTACCGCGGAACGGGGCGGAATGCCCGTTCCGCTTGCGGCTCTCTCGTGCTATTCTGACGTTTACGTAAGAATCAGTTTCGAGAGAAAGCGGTATCTCCTTGTCAGCCCTCAAAGCTCCCTCGAGGCCGGATGGACGTCGACGCCGCATCGGTGTCCACTCGGATCACAGTTCGTACAAGTGGTGGGCTCTGTCGTGCACGAGCCTCGGCATGCTGCTGGCCACGATCAACTCCGGCACGCTGATCATCGCGCTGCCCGACCTCGAGCGCAGCCTCCACACGAGCCTGCTCGAGCTCGTCTGGGTGATCCTCGTCTACATGATCGCCTCAACGGTGCTCGTGCTCAGCGCCGGGCGCCTGTCTGACCAGTTCGGGCGCAAGAAGGCCTACGTCGGCGGCTTTCTGCTGTTCGCGGCGGCCTCTTTGGGCGCCGGCTTCGCCGGGAGCGGTACCGAGCTGATTCTGTGGCGGATCCTCCAGGGCATCGGGGGCGCCTTCCTGTTCGCCAACTCGGCGGCGATCGTCACCGACGCGTTCCCCAAGGAAGAGCTGGGCGTGGCGATGGGCACGAACACCATGGTCGCGGCCGTGGGTCTGGTCATCGGACCGGTGCTCGGCGGCGCGCTCGTCCTCATCTCCTGGCACTGGGTGTTCTGGTTCAACGTCCCGTTTGGATTGCTGGGCTGCTTCTGGGCCTGGCAGGTGTTGCACGAGGTCACCGGCCGCTCCGAGGACCGGTCGTTTGACTACCCGGGGACGATCACCTTCCTGGTCGGCCTCACCGGCATCGTCTACGGCATCTCCAAGGGCGGCATCTCGGGATGGACCTCATCGCTCGTGATCCCCTCGCTGGTTGCCGGCGGCGTGCTGCTGCCGCTGTTCGTGCTCATCGAGAGCCGCCAGAAGGCGCCGATGCTCGATCTCTCCATCTTCCGTGACCGCCTGTTCGCCACCGCGTCGGGCGCCGCCTTCGCCAACGGCCTGGCGCGCTTCGCGCTGATGTTCGTCTTTGTCTTCTACTTCCAGGGCGTGCAGGGTGACTCGCCGATCCTGGCGGGCATCAAGCTGGCGCCGCTGGCGCTCGGCATGCTGATCGCCTCGCCGCTGGCCGGCGTGTGGGCGGATCGCCGCGGCTCGCGCACGCTGGCCGTGCTCGGGATGCTCGTCACCGCTGTCGGCCTTGCCCTCATGACCACCCTTGGCCGTGACACGAGCTATCTGTGGCCCGGCATCTACATGTTCGTCGTCGGCGTCGGCTCGGGCATGTTCAACTCGCCCAACACCGCGGCGATGATGGGCGCGGTCGCACCCCACCGTCGCGGGATCGCCGCCGGCGCCCGGGTGCTGGTGCAGAACACGGGCGCCGTGATGTCGATCGCGTTCGTGCTCGCCATCGTCACCGCCTCGGTCCCCAAGAACGTGCTGTTCGCCGTCTTCTCGGGGCTGGCCAACCACATCTCCAACGCCCAGCTCGTGCCGTTCCTGTCCAACATGCACCTCGCCCTGTGGTGCCTGGCCGGCGTCTCGGTCGTCGGCGCGGCGATCTCCGCCGCCCGGCCCAAGTACGTCGGCGGCGCGAGTGGCGCTCGGCAGGCGAGCGGCGCCGAGAGTGGCGAGCCGCAGTCTGACCGCGAGCCCCAGGCGGCGCTCTCATGAGCGTCGTCACGGCTCCCGAGCGGAGCCTGCGCATCGGCGAGCTGGCCGAGCTGACGGGCACGACGCCGCGCACGATCCGCTATTACGAGGAGATCGGGCTGCTCGGCGGCGGCAGCGACCGCGAGCAGGGCAAGCACCGTGCCTACGGCCAGGCCGACGTCGACCGCGTGCGAGAGATCATTCGCCTCCGCGACCTGCTCGGCCTCTCACTCGATCAGCTGCGGGAGCTGTTGGAGGCCGAGAGCGCCCGGGCCCACTTGCGGGCCGAGCTCCAGCAGACCGAGGCACCGGCCGAGCGCCGGCGGATCCTCGAGGAACTGGGCCACCACATCGCGACCCAGCTCAAGCTCGTGCGCAGCCGTCTGTCTGAGCTGTCTGATCTGGCCGCCGAGCTCGAGGACAAGCAGAGGCTCGTCGCCACGCGGATCGAAGCGCTCTCCGTCGACTGAGCGGCGGCTGGCTGCCGCGGGCGGGGCGCGGTGACGTAACCACATCGGCGCGACGTTGTACTTTGCCCGGCTGCCGCCGCGCCGCTCCGCTGGGGTGGCATCGAGAACCCCATGACCTCTTCCCACGCCCGCATCGCACGCCTGACGCCCACGCTCGCTGCCCTCGCGGCGGCCGTCGTCGGGGCGATCAACGTCGCCTCCGCGCTGACGCCGACCATCCGCTGGCGCGGACACCTGCTGCTCGACTTCGAGCCCGTCGAGGCCATGCGGCTCCTGCACGCGTTCGCGCTGCCCACCGGGACGGCGCTGTTGCTCGTGGCGCCCTACCTGTTCAAGCGTCGCCGCCGCGCCTGGCAGATGGCCATCGTGCTGATGCTCGCGCTCGGGTTGCTCGACCTCTTCAAGGGCCTGGACTTCGAGGAGACCGCGCTGACATGGCTGACGGCCGCCGTCCTGGCGCGGGGCCGCGCCGCCTTCACCGTCGACCACGACGCGATCACGTCGCGCTCGGCGGTCTGGCGGGTCCCAATGCTGGGCACCTTCGGTCTGGCCCTCGCCGGCGCGGTCGCCTGGGCCTCGCAGGGCCATCCCTCGTTGACCTCCGTGGCACGCGAAACCGGAGATCTGCTGCGCTGGCAGGCCGGTCCGCTACACCTGCACGATATGCCGCTGGCGGCGATCGTCCACGGCATCGAGATCGGAACGCTGCTCGCCATGGCGTACGCGGTCTTCCGCCCGCTCGCCGGCCCGAGCGTCCTGCCGGGCGCCGGCGCGCGCCGCGCGGCCGCTGCGCTCGTGCGCGCCCACGGCGCCGACACCCTCTCGTTCTTCAAGCTGCGAGCCGATAAGCACTACTTCTTCAGCGCCGACCGCTCGGCGTTCGTCGGCTACCGGGTGGAGAACGGCGTGCTGCTGCTGTCCGGCGATCCGGTCGGACCCGACGCAGCGCTCACCGACCTGCTGGCCCAGGTGCGCGGGTTCGCCGAGCTGCGGGGCCTGCGGCTGGGCGCGGTCGGTGCCTCGCAGCGCCTGCGGCCCACGTATGAGCGGCTGGGCCTGCGCACGCTGTACCTGGGCGACGAGGCGATCGTCGACGTCGACGCGTTCTCCCTGGACGGACGGTCGATCCGCAAGGTCCGCCAATCGGTCAGCCGGCTGCAGAAAGCCGGCTACAGCGCCCGGCTGGAGTCCGTCACGGAGCTGGACCCAGCCGAAATCGAAGCCGTCGAGGCGGTGCTGGAGCGCGGTCGGGAGGGGGCGCCCGAGCGCGGCTTCTCGATGGCGATGGACTCGATCCGCTCCGAGCACGACGCCGACACCCTCGTCCTGGTGGCCCGCGATGAATCGGATCCGGGTAGCCCGATCCGCGGAGTCCTGCACTTCGTCCCCTGTTACGGGCGCTCGGCGATGTCGCTCTCGTTCATGCGCCGGGATCCCGGGACCCCGAACGGCCTGACCGAGTTCATGGTCGTCAAGGCGATCGACTTGCTGCGCGAGCGCGGCGTGGAGGAGATGTCCTTGAACTTCGCGGCGTTCGCTCGCTGGCTCCACAGCCCGCGGCACGTCATCGAGCGCGCGCTGGGCAAGCTGATCGCGCTCGGCAACCCGTTCTTTCAGATCGAGAGCCTGTACCGCTTCAACGCCAAGTTCTTCCCCCGCTGGGAGCCGCGGTACCTCGTCTATGACGGGGCGCTGGGCTTGCCGCGGACCGGGCTGGCGGCGATGTGGGCCGAAGGCCAGCTGCCCAAGCCGCTGGACCTGACCCCGGTGGCGGCGGGCGGACGACGTTTGATCGCCTCGGCCCGCTAACCTGGTACTAACGTTCCTGCGGTGCTCCACTACCCTTTCGGTGGTGGCAAGCCGCGTTTCCACGCGCCCGACTCCGGGCAGCGCCTGGTCAGCCGCGCCGCTAGCCTACGCGGCCCCCAACCCAGTAACTCAGCTTGAGAAAAAGCGTCAGCAGACAACATGACGAACAGAAGTCGTCCCCCTATCACCGGCTGGGACGTCGCCGGCGCCGGAGCCCTTATGCTCTCGGTCAACTTGATGTGCGCAGCTGTCGGCCTTGGGGTCGGCGTGCTGTTGGGAGCAGCCGTGCCGCTGGCGATCGCCGGCTTTCTCGTGGGATTTCTGGTGGGGCTGCGGGTTGTCGCTAAGCGCTTCGGCGATGTCTGAGCAACCGCTGACGGTGCTCGGCTACATGGACGTCGTGCTCGTCGTCCTGGCCGCGCCGATCATGCTGCTGATCGGCGTCCCCGCGGACGGCTACTGCATCGCCGGCGGCACGTGGATCGCGCTGCGCGCGCTCGGCGTCGCCGTCGAGCGCTTTGCCGCCGCCACGCCGGAGGCCAACCGCCAGATCGGCGTTCGCATGGGCTACATGCTCGGCCGGCTGTTCACGCTGGCGATCGTCGTCATCCTGGTGCGCAAGTCAGACGGCCAGGACGCCGGGCTCGCCGCTCTGGCGGTGGTCGTGTTCGCCTTCACCGCCCAACTGGTCCTGAGCGCCTTCACCCGGCCGCGGCCGTCATCCAAGCGCCGCCCGCCCGCCGCGCCCCGGACGAGGTCACGATGAGCAACACACGCAAGGTTCTGTATGGCGTCCTCGGCTTCTACGTCGTCGGCATCGTGCTGTTGGTCATCATCTTCGGCTTCGGCCACAAGAACAACGTGTTCCAGATCCAGAACGAGTTCAAGCTCACCAACTGGGTCGATCTGGGCGTGTTCAGCATCAACCGGGCGGTCGTCTACCTGTTCATCTCGACGATCCTCACGATCGTCACGATGGTGTGGATCGCCGATCGAATGCACGCCCGGCCCAACAAGGTCCAGACGGCCGTCGAGGTGCTGTTCTCGTTGATGCGCGACAACATCACCCGCGGCAACATGCCCGATTCGATGGCCGCCAGGTGGTTTCCCTTCATCGGCTCGCTGTTCTTGTTCATCTGGTTCTGCAACCTGATCGGCTACATCCCGCTGCCGACCAACAGCGAGCAGACGTTCGACATCTTCGGCGCCCACATTCCGTCGTTCGCCCTGTATGCGGCGACCGCCAACATCTCGGTGCCGCTCGTGCTCGCGCTCGTCGTCTTCATCGCCTTCAACGTCGTGGGCGTGCGCACCCAGGGGCCGATCGGCTATCTCAAGAGCCTGATCCCGGGCGGGGTGCACGGCCCGATGCTGATCCTGATCGCCCCGCTGGAGGTCATCTCGAACTTCATGCGCCTGATCTCGCTGACGATCCGGCTGTTCGCCAACATCCTCGCCGGGCACCTGATCATCCTGTTCATGGCCGGCGGCCTGGCCGTGATCCTCGGCCTGAGCTTCCTTGGTTGGTTCACCCTGCCCGTTGGTATCGCCGTGTACCTGTTCGAGCTCGGCTTGGTGGCCACGCTCCAGGCCTTCATCTTCGCCACGCTCGCCGCCATTTACGTCGGCGGCGCGGTGTCTTCTCACTAACGAAAAAAGGAGCTATCCCCAAGTGCTGCTGCTTAATCACATCCTCTCCTTCGCCGCCTCCTCCGGGGTCGGCGCCGGTCTCGGGATCGGGATCGGGGGCGGACTCGGCGCGGTTGGCGCCGGCGTCGGCATCGGGATCATCTTCGGCAAGGTGATCGAGTCGGTCACGCGCCAGCCCGAGATGCGCGACGAGATCACACAGATCCAGTGGCTGGGCTTCGCCCTGACAGAAGCGTGCTTCTTCTACGGGCTGGTGGCCGGCCTGATCTCCTACGTGCTCAAGTAGATGGCCACGACCGCCGCATCATCTGGATCGTTCCTGATCACGCCCAACGTCGGGCTGATGATCTGGACGCTGCTGCTGTTCGGGCTGTCGATGTACGTCCTTGCCAAGCTGGCGTTTCCCCGCATCTCGGCGGCGCTGGACAAGCGCCAGCACGCGATCGAGGATTCGATCGAGGCCGCCGAGCGCACCCGCAAGGAAGCCGACCAGCTGCTCGCCGAGTACCGCGAGCGCCTGCAGGAGGCCCGCAAGCAAGCCGAGGAGATCATCGCCCGCTCACGCAAGGCCGCCGAGGTCCACGAGCGCGAGGCGCTCGAGGCGGGCAAGGACAAGCGTGAGCAGATGTTGGAGCAGACCCGGCGCGACATCGAATCCGAGACCCGGCGGGCGATCTCGGAGATCCGCCGCGAGGTCGCCGACCTCACGGTGCTGGCGACGGAGAAGGTCACGCGCAAGACGCTCACCGAGGACGATCAGCGCCGCCTCATCGAGGATGCGCTCTCCGAGCTCGATTTCAGCGCCCTCAGCCACGCGGAGGGTCAAAACTAGGTGGAGGAGATCGCCCAGGTCTATGCGCGCGCCCTGTTCGAGGTCGCGGTCGAGCATGACTCGCTGGACGAGATCCGCGAGCAGCTCGACGAGTTCGCCGACGCGCTGAACGAGAACCGCCAGCTGGCGTCCTTCTTCTTCTCACCGTACTTCTCGGTGGAGGAGAAGAAGGACGGTCTCACGCGGTCGGTCATCGATGCCAACCCGGCGTTCGCCAACTTCCTGCAGGCACTGATCGAGCGTCACCGGATGCCAGCCATCTTCCGGATCCGCGCGGAGTTCACCTCCCTGTGGGACGAGGCGAAGCGGCTCCTGCCGGTGCAGATCACCACCGCCGTGGAACTGGACTCCAAGACCGTCGAGGACCTGAGCAAACGCATCGGCGACCAGGTGGACCGCAAGATCGAGATGTCCACCGCGGTCGACCCCGACATTCTGGGCGGCGTCATGCTCAGGGTCGGCAACGTGATCCTCGACGCCTCGATCAAGAACCGTCTGGAACAACTGAGAAAGCAAGTCGCGCACAGTTGAGGGGGCAAGCCCCCCCAACAACCCCCCCAAGGAGCAACTGAAACCTATGGAGATCAAGCCCGATGAGATCACCTCGATCCTCAAGAACAGGATCGAGGGCCTGGACACGTCGAGCGCCGAGCTGACCGAGGTCGGCACCGTGCTCTCGGTCGCGGACGGCATCTGCCGCATCCATGGCCTGGAGAACTGCATGTCGTTCGAGATGCTCGATCTCCCGCATGACGTGACCGGCCTCGCCCTCAACCTCGAGTCCGACAATGTCGGCGCCGTGCTGTTCGGCGAGTGGGAGCACATCTCCGAGGGCGACACCGTCCGGCGCACCGGCCGCCTGCTCGAGATCCCCGTCGGAGAGGCCCTGCTGGGGCGGATCGTCGACCCGCTCGGCAACCCACTCGACGGCAAGGGTGCAATCGAGACCTCCGAGACGCGGCCGGCCGAGCACAAGGCGCCCGGCGTGGTCCAGCGCCAGCCGGTGACCGAGCCGATGCTGACCGGGCTGAAGGCGATCGACTCGATGATCCCGATCGGCCGTGGCCAGCGCGAGCTGATCATCGGCGACCGCCAGACCGGCAAGACCTCGATCGCGATCGACACGATCATCAACAACCGGGACCGCGACCTGGTCTGCGTGTACGTGGCCATCGGCCAGCGCAAGGCGACGGTCGTCCAGCTGGCGAGCGTGCTCGAGGAGGCCGGCGCGCTGGAGAACACGATCATCGTGATGGCGGCCGCCGACGAGTCGGCGCCGATCAAGTTCGTGGCCCCGTACGCCGGATGCGCGATGGCCGAGCACTTCCTCTATAACGGCAAGGCGGCGCTGGCGATCTACGACGATCTCACCAAGCACGCCTACGCCTACCGTCAGATGTCCCTGCTTCTGCGCCGTCCGCCGGGCCGCGAGGCCTACCCGGGCGACGTCTTCTACCTGCACTCGCGCCTGCTCGAGCGGTCGGTCAAGCTCAACGATGACCTGGGCGGCGGCTCGCTGACGGCATTGCCGGTGATCGAGACCCAGGCCGGCGACGTGTCGGCCTACATCCCCACCAACGTGATCTCGATCACCGACGGGCAGATCTTCCTCGAGCCGAAGCTCTTCTACGCCGGCGTACGCCCGGCGATCAACGTCGGGATCTCCGTCTCCAGAGTGGGTGGCAACGCCCAGATCGCGCCGATGCGCAAGGTTGCGGGAACGCTGAAGCTCGAGCTCTCGCAGTACCGCGATCTCGAGGCGTTCTCGCAGTTCGGCTCCGACCTGGACGCCGACACCCGGCGGGCGCTGGCGCGCGGCGAACGCCTCGTGGCCACCCTGAACCAGAACGAGCGCGACCCGATGCCGGTGGAGGACCAGGTCGTGCAGATCTTCGCGGCGACCAACGGATTCATCGACCGCATCGACGTCGAGAAGGTGCGCGAGTTCCTCGAAGGGCTGACGGAGTCGGTCCGCGGCAACGAGCCCGAGCTGGTGAAGACGATCGCCGGCGGCGACTGGTCAGACGAGACCCAGTCAAAGCTCAAGGAGGCGGTCAACACCTACGCTGAGGACTTCGGCTACGACCTCGACGAGGAGGGCCTCCCGCTCGACGACGAGGCCCGGGCGGCGTAGTCAGACCCCATGGCCACCTCGCAGCGAGACGTTCGCAACCGCATCAGCTCGGTCAAGAACATCCAGAAGATCACCCGGGCGATGGAGATGGTCGCCGCCGCCCGGCTGCGCCGTGCTGAGCAGCGCATCGAGGCGCTGCGGCCGTATGCCGACGCGATCCGCCGGATGACCCGGCAAGCCGCTCAGGCGGCCGGCGACGTCCCGCGGCTGCCGATCCTCGCCGAGCACGACCAGGTCAACACGGTCGGGCTGCTCGTCGTGGCCGGTGACCGCGGCCTGGCCGGCGCCTTCAACTCCAACGCCGTGCGGGCCGGAGTCAGAGCGGCCGGCGAGCACGCCGACAATGGCGCCAAGGCACTGTTCTTCGCCTCCGGCCGGCGTCCCGCGTCATCGCTCGCATTCCGCGGCATGGATGTCGCGGAGAGCTTCACCGGCTTCACCGACCGTCCGTCCTACGCCGACGCGCGCAAGATCGCCGAGCGTCTGATGGCGGCCTACATCGACGACGAGGTCGACCAGGTGGAGATCTTCTACAACGGCTACATATCGCCGCTGTCACAGGTGATCCGGCGCGAGACGCTGCTTCCGCTGCAGCGAGCCAGCGTGCTCGACGAGGACGAGGATGAGGATGAGGACGGCGAGGATGACTCCAATTCCCAGAAGCGTGCGCTGGTGGAGTACGAGCCCGAGCCGGAGGACATCCTCAAGCGGCTCGTGCCCGACTACGTGGAGATCTCCGTCTACCGTGCGCTGCTGGAGTCAACGGCGTCCGAGCACGGAGCGCGAATGACCGCGATGCGCAATGCGTCGGAGAACGCGCGCACGCTGATCGACGATTACACCTTGGAGATGAACCGGGCCCGCCAGGCCGAGATCACGCAGGAGATCATGGAAGTCGTGGCCGGCGCCGAAGGCCTCGGATAAGGAGAAACGAAATATGTCTGCGACCACCGAAGAACAGACTGAGTCAACCCAGGAGAAGCGCAATACCGGCCGCATCGAGGAGGTTCAGGGCGTCGTCATCGAGGCCGTGTTCCCCGACAAGCTGCCGGAGATCAACCACGCCATCCTGATCCCTCGTCCGGAGGCCGCGCGGGCTGAGGAGGACGAGGACATCGCCGCCTCGAAGGACCCGTACCTGGTGTGCGAGGTGCAGCAGCACCTCGGCGACGACCGCATCCGCGCGGTCGCGATGGACACCACGGACGGCCTGTCGCGCGGCACCGAGGTGATCGACACCGGTGCCCCGATCACCGTTCCCGTGGGCCGCGTGACACTGGGCCGGATCTTCAACCTGCTGGGCGAGCCGATCGACCTCGGCGACGACCTTCCCGAGGACACCCCGCGCTGGCCGATCCACCGCGAGGCACCGACGGTCGAGGAGCTGACGCCGACGACGGAGATGTTCGAGACCGGAATCAAGGTCATCGACCTGCTGGCCCCGTACGCCAAGGGCGGCAAGGTCGGTCTGTTCGGCGGAGCCGGCGTGGGCAAGACGGTCATCATCCAGGAGCTGATCCACAACCTCGCCCAGGAGCACGAGGGGTTGTCGGCGTTCTGCGGCGTGGGCGAGCGTTCGCGTGAGGGCAACGACCTGTGGCTGGAGATGAAGGAGTCCGGCGTGCTCGACAAGACGATGCTCGTCTTCGGGCAGATGAACGAGCCGCCCGGCGCCCGCATGCGCGTCGCCCTGTCAGGGCTGACGATGGCCGAGTACTTCCGCGACGAAGAGGGTCAGGACGTGCTGCTGTTCATCGACAACATCTTCCGCTTCGTCCAGGCGGGCTCGGAGGTATCGGCGCTGCTGGGACGGATGCCCTCGCAGGTCGGCTACCAGCCGACGCTCGAGTCCGAGATGGGTCAGCTGCAGGAGCGGATCACCTCGACGCGCAAGGGCTCGGTGACCAGCGTTCAGGCGATCTACGTCCCTGCTGACGATTTGACCGACCCGGCGCCGGCGTCGGCGTTCGCCCACCTGAACTCGACCACCTCGCTCAGCCGGTCGATCTCGGAGAAGGGCATCTATCCGGCCGTCGATCCGCTGGACTCGACCTCCACGATCCTCAAGCCGGAGATCCTCGGCGAGGAGCACTTCAACGTCGCCAACCGCGTCAAGGAGGTGCTGCAGCGCTACAAGGAGCTGCAGGACATCATCGCGATCCTCGGGATCGACGAGCTCTCCGACGAGGACAAGGTGACCGTCAACCGGGCGCGCCGAATGGAGCGCTTCCTCTCACAGCCGTTCTTCGTGGCCGAACAGTTCACGGGGACCCCCGGCAAGTACGTGCCGATCGCGGAGTCGATCCGCGGCTTCAAGGAGATCCTGGAGGGCAAGCACGACGACCTGCCCGAGCGGGCGTTCTTCATGAAGGGCTCGATCGACGAGGTCGTCGCCGAGGTTCGCGGCGACTCCGGGTCCGAGGAGCCCCGGTCCGACGATTCGGACTCCGGCGACTCCTCTGGCGAGTCCGGCTCCGATGAGTCCGGGTCCGAGGACAACGGCGGGACCGAGGCGGGCTAAGCGGTGGCCGAGCACGAGAAGTTCGAGGTCGAGGTTCTCACCCCCGACGGCGAGGTGTTCTCCGACGAGGTGCAGATGGTTTCCACGCGCACCACGATCGGGTCGATCGGCGTGCTCGCCCACCATCAGCCGCTGCTGGCGATGCTCAATCCCACCGAGCTGCGGCTGTACAAGACCGACTCCGATGTCGT
>DATAUL010000502.1:0-1681 GCA_036268255.1 Solirubrobacteraceae bacterium
CCGCTACGGCGGCGGCCACATGACCTACGAGGACACGGCGTATGACTGCTCGGGGTCGATCAGCTACGTGTTCGCAGCCGCCCACCTGCTCGATCACACGGTCGTGTCGGGTGACCTGGAGAACTGGGGGAAGCCGGGACCGGGCAAATGGATAACGGTCTTCGCCAACGGCGGCCATGTCTTCATGTACGTCGCCGGGCTGCGTTTCGACACCGTCGCGCTGGCCGAGACGGGCTCGCGCTGGTCTGACCGCAAGGCCGACGAGCCGGACATCGCCACCTTCAGCGTGCGCCACCCCGTCGGGCTGTAGGGGCGATCAGCTCGCCTTCTCGGCGAGGACCACCAGGTACTCGCACTCGAGCGTCACGCCGGCGCCCGTGCTGCTGTCACGTTGGGCGACGAGCAGTTCCAGGTCCGCGCGGAGATGATCCCAGCGCCCCTCATGACGGAGCCGCGGCTCCTCGGCGAGCACGTGGCCCGCGGTGGCGAGCAGGAACGCGACGGCCGCGCCTCGGTCAGCGAAGGACAGGGACAGCGAGGATGGGACGCTCTCGGTGACCGACACACCGTGAGGGGCGAGCAGTCCGCGCGCTCCCTCGGGCTCCCCCCAGCGCACCGGCGGCCCGCCGCCGGGGGGCGGCGGCGGTAAGTAGGGACCGAGCGTGGCGCCCATCGCCGGCATGAAGCTGCCCGGAACCCAGCTGGCGAGCACAACCCTCGCCCCCGGTTCGCAGCAGCGCGCCACGGCGCCGGCGGCCCGGTCCTGACAAGGTCCGTACATCACCCCGAAGGCCGACAGGACCACCGAGAACGCGCCGGTGGCCGTCGTCAGCTCAGCGCACACCCACTCGACTCGCAGCCCGGCGTGGCGGGCACGATCGGCGGCGATCGCCAACAGCCGAGGCTCGAAGTCGACGCCGATGACCGCGGCGCCGCGCTGCGCGGCGATCAGTGCCGCGTTGCCCGTACCGCACGCGAGATCGAGTACGCGGTCCCCGGCGGTGACCTGGGCGCGGTCGACGATCTCCCTGGACGCCGGCTCCAGACGCCCGGCGATCAGCTCGTACTCGCCGACACCCCAGGTCGTCTGTGCCTGCGCCACCATCAGCCGAGCGTCAGTCGCATCCAGCAGCCGGCGGCGGGCGGCGATCGACGCGTCGAGGTCGACCGACAGCCAGTGCACCCATCCGTTGTCCACCCGCGAGAACTGCGTCTCGAGACCCGCCCCGGCGAACGGGAAGTCGAACCCGTGGACGAGCTCGACGGCGCGCGGATCGGCCAGGACGGCGTCGGGGCGCCGCGCCTCGGCCGCGCGGTGGTACAGGGTCCACAGCATCGTCTCCGGGACGGCATCGCAGCGCGTGGTCGATCATGGTGCCGCCCGCTCGATGTGAGGAATGGTCTCCAGCGTGTCGCCCACGCCCCGCTCGAGCAGGTCAAAGGCCAGTTCGACCTCCTGCGGCAGTTCCCGGACCGCGGCCTCGAACACGTCACCGGCCGCCAGGCGGACGAAGAACCGCGACTTCAGCGCGCCGATGACCGCGCTGATCTGCGCGGCCGCCAGAGCGGGCACGAGATCGCCCTCGTCCACGCCGGCTGATCGCGCCAGCTGCGTGGCAAGAGCCGCCTGCTGGGAATCGCGCTGCCGGTTGACGGCGGCGATCAGGGTGGGGCTCTCGGT
>DATAUL010000503.1:0-3695 GCA_036268255.1 Solirubrobacteraceae bacterium
GTCGGCATCCGCGGATCTTCGGTGGAGACGCGGGCCTTGACCGTGATCCGGTCGACGGCCTTCATGTCCATCAGCTCGTAGAGGACCCCCAACCGCGGCTCTTCGGGGTAGTAGTCGACGCCGTGCAGGCTGGTCAGGAAGGTGTAGCCCTTGGAGAACAGCGTCGTGAGGACCTCAGGGACGTGCTGCGGCGCCGCCAGCAGCACGGCCCGCTTGCGCTGGAAATCGGTGCCGATGATCGACTCGGCGTTTGCCTCGCGGAGTTCGTGGGCCGTCAGCTCAAGCCCGGTCGCGTCAGGCACCTGCGGTGTCCCCTCCGGGGAACACGTTGATCGCGGAATCGCTCGCGCTGCCCTCGAGCTCGGGGATGACCTCCTCGGTGCCGACTGCGTCGTAACGCTCGCGCCAGCCGTCCGGCTCGTGCCCCTGGATCTTGTCGCGCAGGCGAAGGATCCCGTGCATCAGCGCCTCGGGCCGCGGCGGGCAGCCGGGCACGTGCACGTCGATCGGCATGAACTTGTCCGACGGGACCAGCGCGTAGTTGTTGAAGACGCCCATCGACGAGCAACAGGCGCCCATCGAGATCGCCCACTTCGGCTCGAGCATCTGGTCGTAGATGCGGCGGATGACCGGTGCCATCTTCACCGACACCCGGCCCGACAGGATCAGCAGGTCGGCCTGGCGCGGCGAGGCCCGGAACGCCTCCCAGCCGAAGCGCGCGATGTCCATGCGCGCGCCGACGATCGACATCATCTCGATCGCGCAGCAGGCCAGCCCGAAGGTCATCGGGTACAGCGAGTTGCCCTGCGACCACGAGACGGCCTTCTCGAGGGTCGTGGTCATGATGCTCTGCTCGACGTAGCGCTCGAGCTCCTCGCCCTCCAGGTCCCCGCGCAGCAGTTGACGGGAGGTCAGCTGGCGCGCGCGGAAATCCGAGGGCGGCCCATCGAGCCGCTCGCGCTTTATCTCCATTCCAGGGCTCCTCGGCGCCATACATAGACGAAGGCGACCATAAGTAGGACGACGAACACGATCGTCTCGGCGAGCGCGAAGCCACCGAAGGCCTTCAGCTGCACCGCGATCGGGTACAGGAATATGACCTCGATGTCGAACAGGATGAACAGCATCGCGATCAGGTAGAAGCTGATGCCGAAGCGGAAGCCGCGCTGGATCTCGGACGGCAGTCCGCACTCGTACGGGCTGGTCTTGCTCTGAGTGCGGCGAGAGTTGCGCTGGCCGGTGAAGAGGTTCAGGACACCGAACAGTGCGCCGACGCCTCCGCCGAGCAGCAGGAAGACGATCGCCGGCAAATAGCTTCGCAGCACAGCTCTCTTATATCACTCGTAGATGCAAGCTTGTAACAAGTTGTTACTTAGTGCCAAATGCGGCTATCTCAAGTGCGTGACACTTGACGCGCGATGAAGCTGATCCACCTCGTCATCGGAATTCTGGCTGTCGCGTTGACCGGCGGCGCCGGCATCTGGGGCGCCTGGTGCTGGTACCGCGTCCGCCAGACCAGGTTGTTCTGGCGCCTGCTGCGCGCCGGCCAGGGCGTGATCGTGCTCGACATGGCGCTCGGCGGGGTGCTGCTCATCACGGGCAAGAAGGCTTCGGAGCTGCATCTCATCTACGGCCTGCTGCCGCTGGCCGTCTCCTTCGTGGCCGAGCAGCTACGGATCGCCGCCGCCCAGATGGTCCTCGACTCGCGCGGCTTTCAGTCGTCCGCTGACGTGGGCCGGCTGCCCGCCGAAGAACAGCGCCTGGTGGTCGTCAGGATCGTCCAGCGTGAGTTGGGGGTGATGGTCCTGGCGGCGCTGGTGATCCTGGTGCTGCTTGTGCGGGCGGCAGGAACGGGCGGCTAGGGGTATCAGGGGCTGACGCCCCCGGATCGGGGACAGGCACGGGGTCCCCTGGGCGGTTCACCGATCGATTCGTTGCACGCGTCGACGCCGGCGGGCAGGTGTGCTCACACTTGATCGGAAACCGATACGTATGAAGCACAGAACGGCCGGCGGTTGAAATCGCGCAACAGAATGATCGGTTCCGCAGCCTGCTTCGATGCGTGATCGGCGACGGCCGGCTGCGCCACACCACAACGGCTCAACCCGAGTCGGGCAACGAGTGATAGCGCCCGCCGTACCAGAGCAGCGGGTCTCCGCCGCCGAGCCCCATCGAGAGCACCGACCCGATCGCGATCGTGTGGTCGCCTCCAGGGATCAGCTCCCGCAGCTCGCACGTCGCCCACGCGAGCGCGCCGTCGATCACCGGCACTCCGTCACGAAGGCGATGGGGCACGCCGTCGAGCTTCTCGGCCTCCGGGAGCTTGGAGGCGAACACGCGCGCCAGGTCGCGCTGGTCGGCGGCCAGGAGGTTGAGAGCGAAGCGGCCGGCCTCACGGACGATCGGCAGCGTGCGGGCTTGGTTCTCGAAGCACACGAGGGCGAGCAGGGGGTCGAGCGACAGCGAGCACAGCGCGTTGGCGGTCATCCCGCCCGAGCTGGCCGCCCCGGCGCTGGTGATCACCGCCACCCCGGTGGCGAAGCGGCCGAAGACCTCGCGGAACAGCTCGGGATCGGGGTCCATCGCGAGATGTGTATAGCGTGCCTGGCCGACGCGGATCGCCTGGGGCAGAGAGGCCCCGGCGCCGACACCTCTGGTTGCCGCCGTAGGAGGGCGTTCGCGCATATGGTGCTTGGTGGCGAACGCCGCAAAGCCGGCGCCGGAGATGTCGCTCTTTTTCGGCGCGCCCGGCCCGGCTCCTCCACGAGTTCGCAACATCTGTGACGAGCGCGGGGCCGCCGAAACGGCCGGCCGTCTACTGCTGGCCGACGTTCAGCGTGCCGTACGCGCCGAGCGCCTGGTCGGACAGGATCGTCGAGGCCATCAGGTATCGGCCGGGCGCCAGCGTGGTCACCAGATCGGTCGTCTGGCCTGGAGCGAGCGGCTCGGTCGCCGCGGTCTGACGGCCGTCCTGGGTGATCACGAGGTCGTGGGTCAGCCGGCCGTCGTTGTGGACGACGATCGTCAGCGGCCCCGAGCCGGCGCGCACGTCCTGGGGGGTGACCCGGTACTCGTTGAGCGCGACCTGAAGGGTCGCGCCCGGCCCGACGCGGGCTACGTGGCCGCAGCCGGCGAGGGCGAGCGCCGGCAGCGCTGCCAGCAGCCACGTCCGGGGTAAGGGCCTGCCCGACACGGCACGTCATTATGATCTCCGTCCGATGAGCCGGTTGGCGAAGATCCTGGCGCTGGCGGCGGTCTGCGCGTTGCCGTGCGTGACCGCGGCCTGTGGTACCGAGAAGATTGCTGTCGCGAAGTCGCAGGGACCCGTCTACACGGGCGCCCAGCTGTTCTCGCAGCGCTGCGCGGGGTGCCACACGCTGAATGCCGCCGGGACTCACGGCTCGGCGCCGAACATCCGCACCGCCCAGGCCATCAGCGGCCCGAACTTCAACGTCCGCTGCGAGCGCCCGATCACACGCGTGCTCTATGCGATCGAGAACGGCGGCTTCTCCGGCGCCTACATGCCGCAGAACATCGTCGTCGGCCAGGACGCCAAGGACGTGGCCAACTTCGTGGCCACCTACGCGGGCCGCCTGGCGCCCAAGCTGACCGGCGTCGTGAACTGCCAGAACAAGCCGATCGGCACGCTGCCCCAGCCGGGGCAGACGACCGCGCCGGCGACGCCGGGCCCGACC
>DATAUL010000504.1:0-3230 GCA_036268255.1 Solirubrobacteraceae bacterium
CACTTCTCCCGAGAGCAAACGGCCCCGCGGGGCAGCCCGGCGCGAGGCGCTGCTCGAAGCCGTTCTGGAGATCGTGGCCGAGGTCGGAGCCGAGGCGGTCACGCACCGCCGGGTCGCTGAGCGGGCTCAGCTGCCGCTCGCCTCCACGACCTACTGGTTTGACTCCAAGGAGGAGCTGCTGACGGCGGCGCTCGAGCTGGCCGCCCAGCGTGACGTCGCGCGCCTGCACGAGCTCGCCGACCGGCTGCGCGAGCGCGATCCCGTGCAGGCGGTGCTCGACGCGGTGCTCGATCCGCTCGATGAGCCCTCCCGCCGAGCATCGCTGATGGCCAGCTACGCGCTCGTACTCGAGGCCGCCCGCCGGCCGGCGATGCAGGAGCTGGCGCGCCGCTGGAGCGATGCCTATCTGGAGACGGTCGGCGAGTTGCTGCAGCGAGCCGGCTCGGCGCGTCCGCGCGAGGACGCCCGCCTGATCCTGTCCGCCGCCGACGGCCTGCTGCTCGAGCAACTGGCGGCCGGCGATGCCGAGGACCCGCGGCCGGCGCTCGCTCGCCTCGTCCACATCCTGATCGGATCACGGCCATGACCGGGCTGCGCTGGCGCCGTCCGACCGCCGACGGGCCCGACCGCCATCCACAGGCGTCGCTCGTCTCGCTGGTGGCGTTGCTGCTCGCCTTCGAGTCCTCGCTGTACTCGACGGTCACGCCCGTCCTTCCCCACTACGCCCACACCCTGCATGCCTCCAAGCCGGCGCTCGGGGTGCTGTCCGCGGCCTACCCGGCCGGGCTGATTCCCGGCGCGCTGCTCGGCGGCTGGATCGCCTCGCGGGTGGGCGTGCGCCGCACGACCCTGGCGGGTCTCATCTTCTTCGGCGCCGCGGTGGCCGCGTTCGGGTTTGCCACCGATCTGGTGGCCCTCGACGCACTGCGCGCGGCGCAGGGCCTGTTCTGCGGGCTGATCTGGGGTGGCGGTCTCACGTGGGTGATCGCCGCCTCGGCGCCCGAGCGCCGTGGCGCCACGATCGGGGCCGCGATCGCCGCGGCAACGTTCGGCACGCTGGTCGGGCCGCTGCTGGGGACGGCCGCAGTGGCGATCGGCACCCGTCCGGTGTTCTCCGCGCTCGGCGTCGTCTCGTTGGGCCTGGCCGCCCGAACACGGCGCCATCCCGCCCCGTCCCGCGCCGCCGCCGAGGACACCGAGCGTCGCTCTCTGCTGGCCGTGCTACGCACCCCCGGCCTGCCGCTCGGCACCTGGCTGATCACGCTCGAGGCGATGACGATCGGCGCCACGAACGTCCTGCTCCCGCTGCGTCTGTCGCGCTTCGGCGCCTCCGGGGTGGCGATCGGCGCCACCTTCGTGGCCGCGGCGGCGCTCAGCAGCGTGCTGTCGCCGATCGTCGGGCGGGTGAGCGACCGCCGTGGCGCGCGGCTGCTGCTCGTGACCGGGCTGGGAGCCAGCGCCGTGCTGGTGAGCACGCTCGTACTCCCGCACACGGCGGCCGTGCTCGCGCCGCTGACCGCGATCGCCCTCGGTGGCCCGCTGGCCGCCTACATGATCCCGGCGGTGTCGATGATGACCCTGTCCGCTGAGACGGCCGGCATCGCGCTCGTCGTCGTCACCACGCTCGGCAACCTCGCCTACGCGTTGGGCGAGACGATCGGCGCGCCCGTCGCCGCCGGACTCTCGGAGGCGACGAGCGACGCGGTCCCGATCTTCGTGCTGGCCGCGCTGATGCTCGCCACGCTGTGGCCCGTCAGCCGGATCCGGGGAGCCCGGCCCGGCGCCACGCGCGAGCCCGCCGCCGGTCAGCCCTCGACGGGCTCCTCGGTCACGTCGCGGGCGACGAGCGCGGCGTAGGCACCGCCGCGCTCCAGCAGCTCCTCATGCGTGCCCCGCTCGACGATCTGCCCCTTGTCGAGCACCACGATCTGATCGGCGTCGCGCACGGTCGAGAGCCGGTGCGCGATCGTGATCGTCGTCCGTCCCTGGGCCAGGCGCTCGAGCTCGGCCTGCACTGCGTACTCGGTCTGGGTGTCGAGGGAGCTCGTGGCCTCGTCGAGGACGAGCACCGGCGGGTTGCGCAGCACGGTGCGGGCGATCGCCATCCGCTGCTTCTCCCCGCCGGAGAAGCGGTAGCCGCGCTCGCCGACGACCGTGTCGTAGCCCTCGGGCAGGGACGCGATCAGGTCATGGATTCGCGCCGTGCGTGCGGCCGCCTCGATCTCCTCATCGGAGGCCCCGGGTGCGGCGAAGCGCAGGTTCTCGCGCACGCTGGCATGAAACAGATAGGTCTCCTGGGAGACGACGCCCACGGTGGCCGCCAGCGAGGCCAGTGACACGTCGCGGATGTCGATGCCGTCGATCGTGAGCCGTCCTTCCTGGGGCTCGTAGAGGCGCGCCGCGAGGTAGCCGAGCGTCGTCTTGCCCGACCCGGTCTCGCCGACGATCGCGGTCCGCGTCCCGGCCGCGATCTCCAGATCGATGTGGCGCAGCGTCCATGGAGCGTCCTCACCGGTGACCGGAGGCGCCGCGTAGCGGAACGAGACGTCCTCGAAGCGCACCTCGCCGAGCACCTCCGCGGGGCGCAGCTGCACCGGATCGGCGGCCTCGACGATGTCGACCGGCAGATCGAGGTACTCGAAGATGCGGTCGAACAGCGCGAGCGAGGCCTCGACGTCGGCACCGACGCCGAGCAGTGACTGGATCGGGAACAGCAGCCGCGTCTGCAGCGTCGTGAACGCCACCACGGTGCCGATCGAGATCGTGCCGCCGAGGAAGCTCTGGCCCGCGAGCCAGTAGATGATCGCCGGCTGGATCGCGAACGTCATCTGGATCGTGGACATCACCCAGCGGCCGGCCATCCGTGAGCGCACCTCGAGATCGGCGATCCCGTGCGACTCGCCGGTGAAGCGCTCGGCCAGATCCTGGCCGCGACCCATCGTCTTACCGAGCATGATCCCACTGACCGACAGCGATTCCGACACGAGCGCCGAGAGATCGGCCAGCCGGCGCTGCTGCTCGGTTGTGATCGTTCGCCGTACCTTGCCGACGCGCCGGGTCAGCCACACGAACAGCGGCACGAACACGACCGAGATCGCCGCCAGGCGCCAGTCCAGGATGCACATCGCGACCAGCGAGGCGATCACCGTGGTGGCGTTCTGCGCGATCGTCGTGGCGGTCGTCGTGACGACGCTGTCCAGGCCGCCGATGTCGTTGGCGATCCGCGACTG
>DATAUL010000505.1:0-20196 GCA_036268255.1 Solirubrobacteraceae bacterium
ACCAGAGAAAGGAGGTGGTCCTAAATTGTCTGACAGTTTTTGCGGGACCCTGGAGGTGTCCGGCCGCTAGGTCGGAGGCTGACCCCGCTTAGCGGAGTCCAACCCGCGACACCGCCGCGTCTGGGCGCCGGGAGTAGTCCCTCCGGCACGACGTAGCTCACCGCGGCCTTGCCAGCCAGATGCACTTGCGAGGGGCGCCTCATCGGGGCGCCCTTCGCTCGTTCTGGAGCGCCGCCGGCGATACCCTGGGGCCATGTGTCGCAACATCAGGACCCTCCACAATTTCGACCCGCCGGCCACCGAGGCCGAGGTCGACGCCGCCGCGCTGCAGTACGTGCGCAAGATCAGCGGCTACACGAAGCCCTCGCAGGCCAACGAAGCAGCGTTCGAGGAGGCGGTGGCTGCAGTCGCCGCGGCCTCGATCAAGCTCCTCGGCCAGCTGACGACCGCGGCGCCGCCCAAGGACCGCGAGATAGAGGCAGCGAAGGCGCGCGCCCGGGCTGCCCAGCGCTACGCGGCCTAGCATCGCGCCGGCGCTGGGGCGGTGTCCCCGCCCGCCCAGGAGCAGCCAACGTCGACGACCAACGCCACGGGCTCCGGCTCAAAAGCCCCGACCGCGCTGGGGCCTGGCGCTGGAGCGCCAACAGACGCCGGGCAACCCACAGGCGCAGGGGTAGCGGGGGTGGCTGCCCCTGTGGCTGCCGAGCCGCAGGCAGCGTGCAGTCACGCGGCTAAATAAGCCCGCCAGACCGCAGGGATGGTCGGGCTGGCTACTTGGATGAAGACATGCGGGCTGGGGGTGGCGGGCTGGCGGGCGAGGTGCATCCCGGACTGACGCAGGAGCGCGCTGCCCTTGCGGCGGTTGCAGGGCGCGCACGAGGCCACGATGTTCTCCCAGCTCGAGGGGCCGCCCTTGGATCGGGGTACGACGTGGTCGACGGTGAGGTTCGAGCGCGAGCCGCAGTACTGGCAGGTCCAGTCGTCGCGGGCAAACACCGCCCGCCGGGTGATCTTGCGGCGGTGGGTGTCGCGCGGGATCCGCACGTAGGAGACGAGGCGGATCACCATCGGGCGCGACATTGTGCTCGTCGCCGAGTGCAGCTGCCATTCCGAGCGCTCGATCATCTCGGCCTTCTCCTTGAGCAGGAGCACGACGGCCCGACGCACCGTGCAGACGTTGATCGGCTCATACGTCGCGTTCAATACGAGCACCCGGCCAACCTCTCGCCCGCGCCGCTGGTGCTCCCGATGCGGCGCGGACCCGAATGGCGCAGGTGGTACAGAGGTGGCCATGGAGACGCGGCCAAAATTCTACATACGCGTCCAGCGACCTCAGGCCGACGTCAGGCCGACGGAAACGACCCGAGCACGCGCAGGCGCTCGACGTGCTCGGCGAGCGCCGCCAACCCGGCCGCGATCGGCAGGTCGTCGGCGCGACCCTCGAGGTCGACGAAGAACATGTAGCGCCCCAGGCCCTGTTTGCGCGGTCGTGACTCGATTCGCGTCAGGTTGATGCCGCGCTGCGCGAACTGCGACAGGCACGCCACCAGCCAGCCGGGAGCCTCGGAGCCCACGCCCCAGAAGACGATGGCGGTCTTGAACGGACCGGTGGACTCGGCGCCCGCCCCGCCACCCTCGCCCACCCAACTACCCCATGCCGTCCCCGGCTGGCCGCCCTCCTCGGTGCGCGCCAGCCAGACGAAGCGCGTCTCGTTCTCGGCGACGTCCTCCACTCCGGCGCGGAGCACCCGGCAGCCGTAGCGCTCAGCCGCCACCCGGTTGCCGAGGGCCGCCCATGGGCCGTCGTGCTCGGCGACGGTCCGGACCGCATCTGCCGTCGAGGTGCCGGCCAGCACCTGGGCCCCGGGCAGCCGGGTGCGGATGAAGCGCGCGCACTGGGCGTTGGCCTGCGGGTGGGAGACCACGACCTCGATCGCCGAGAGCTCGATCGCCGTCCGCGCGATCAGGCAGTGGCGGATCGGGTGCACGACCTCGCCGACGATCACCACGTTCTCGGTCTCCATCGCCAGCGCGTCCAGCGTGGCATTGACCGATCCCTCCAGCGAGTTCTCGATCGGCACCAGTGCCCGCTCGACGGCGCCGGAATGGACGGCCATCACGGTGTCGTAGATCGTTGGCAGCGGCAGCATCTCGGGCGCTGTGCCCCGCGTGTCGGCGATCAGCGCCTCCTGGGTGAAGGTCCCCTCGGGACCGAAGTAGCCGAGGCGCACGCGGATGAGCCTCAGTGGGCGGCCGGCTGGCCGCCGGGGCTGCCCCGGAGGGCAAGCGCCACGGCCTCGGCCTCCTCAGGCGAGAGCTCCAGCTCGCCGCTCCCGGCGGAGATCTGTTTCGCGTACAGGCGCGCCTGGTCGCGATGGTGGATCGAGGAGAGCACGATCCCGGTCTGGGTGGAGTCCAGCAGCGCGATCGACATCGACTGGCGCCCCGACATCTCGCCGTAGGCGTCGTATCGCACGAGCGAGGTGTAGGCAACGGCGCCGTCCAGGCGGCCCTCCGCTGTCGCCATGCGGCCGTCCAGGCGGCCGGCGACGTCCTGCACGTAGTCGTGCAACGCCGTGAACTGGTCGGCCAGCGCTGCGGCGTGCGAGACGAGATCCTCGCGCCGGTCGCCGAGCACGGCGCGCTGCTCGGAGCGCACGCGGCGCAGACGGAAGCCGAGGACCGCCACCGTCACCAGTGCCACCACCGCCACCCCCCCGGCGGCGAGGGCGACGATGCCGACGGTGCTCGTCAGGTCATTCACCGTCGAAAGGATACGGACAGCCGTACTAGCCGAACGTCACCGTGTAGGACTGCGAGTTGTTCGACGTGTTCTTCTCGCCCGGGACCTTCTCGACCGTCGCCTGCACGGTGTAGGTCCCGGCCGCGGGCGGGGACTTCAGCGTGACGTCGCAGTTGGTCGTCTGCCCGGCCGTGGTCTGGGGGATCACAGTCTGCCCGCTCGAGCTCGTGCCGTTGACGCTCACCTTGCAGACGACGTTGGTCTCGTTGTTCTGGCCGCCGTTGGTGATGTTCAGGCGGAACGTGGGCGCCGGCTTGACGGCAACGGTGTTCGGAGAACCCGTCTGCAACGTCGTGCCGTTGACGCTCACCGAGTTCAGCGTGTGGCCGTGGAGCCCGGGGGCGGGCTTGCCGCCGTTGGCGCTCGAGCCCTGCAGGGCGGTATGGAGCTTGGAGGCGATGAAGCTGGGCAGGACCCACTGCACGTCGGGCACGAACTGCCCGGAGTTGATCGTCACCCCGTTGGCGCCGCCGACGGCGATGCCGTTGGCGTGCAGGGCGCTGGCGAGCGCCGTGGCGACGTAGTCCTTGTAGAGCGCGTCGGAGGCGTACAGGCGGGCCGTCTCGGCCGCGATGGCGTTGATCGCGTCGCTGCTCGTCGAGGTGCCGAGGGCCGGCTGGATCTCCTTGCCGATGTTGCTGATCCCGTCCAGACGCATCTGCAGTGCGAGGCGCAGGTTGGAGTTGGCCGTCTTGACCGAGTCCGGCGGGCTCAGGCTGCGCGCGCCCGAGAGGACGGCGGCGGCCGTCTGGCGGGCCTGGTTGATCTCGTTCTGCAAGGTACTGGCATTGGGCGTTCCGCTGGGCGACAGCACGCTGAACACCTGGCGCCCGTTGTCGTCGGAGCGGCTGATCAGTGACGAGACACTGTTGGCGTAGTCCTTGAGCGCCGAGCGGTCGGCGTTGACCTGGCAGCTGTGGACGCCGACGGCGATCAGCACGACGAAGATGATGACGACGACCACGAGCACCGCCCGACGGGTCTGGATCGACTGCTGCTGGCCCGGTGGGCGCCGGCCGCCACGGCCGCCGGAGCGGCGCCGGGGGGGCGCCGCACGGGATGTCGTGCGGGGAGTCCTGCGAGTCTCTGTACGAGGCGGTTCGTCAACCTCGTCGAAGAACGACAAGCTGAAATCTCTCCTTGCCGGACTGGTGAAGCGATCAGTATGACCACCGGCACGGCTGGATAGGCATCGTGAAAGTCGGCGTGCACGGGGTCCTCGACCACGTTCGCGGGCGCCACCGGCCGCAGGGACCGTTGCGGGGACCCCGAAAACCGCGTCTATGGGCTCTGATCAAGTGCGCACCGCCCGGATGGCCGCCGGCGACGAGCCGGCCGACGCGCCCACGCGCCGTCGGTCGACCCGGGGTCGCACGACGGCCGAGGCGCCCATCGTTCTCGATCGCTACCGGCTGCACCGCCGCCTGGGCGCCGGCGCGTTCGGGACGGTCTGGATGGCGCGCGACGAGCGGCTGGAGCGCGATGTTGCCGTCAAGCTGCTGGCCCGCGAGCGGATCGTCGGCGGGCGCTTCGAGCGCGAGGCCCGGGCAGCCGCCCGGCTGGCCCATCCGGGAATCGTGACCCTGTACGAGGCGGCCGTCGACGACGAGGGCGCCTACCTTGTCTCCGAGCTCGTGTTGGGGTCCACGCTCGATACCCTGCTCGAAGCCGGACAGCTGTCCGATCGCGACATCGTGGGGATCGCGATCGTCCTGTGCGATGCGCTCGAGCACGCCCACGCGCAGGGGGTGGTGCACCGCGACGTCAAGCCGTCGAACGTGCTCGTGCCCGACGCGGGTCGGCGGGGATCGATTCCATCCCAGCTCGCCAAGCTGACCGACTTCGGAGTTGCCCGCGTGATCGGCTCCGAGGGCCTGACGAACACCGGCGACGTGCTCGGCACGCTGGCCTACATGGCGCCCGAGCAGGCCGAGGGCCTGGAGGCGGGGGCCTCCGCCGACCTGTACTCGCTGGCGATTGTCGTCTATGAGGCGTTGACCGGCGTCAACCCGGTGCGGGCCACCACCGCCTTTCAGCGGGCGCGCAAGCTCGGCGCTCACCTGCCGCCCCTCCGGCGCCAGCGGCGCGACCTGCCCGGCGAGCTGGCACGGGCGATCGACCGGGCGCTGCGCCCGCGCCCGCGCGAGCGCGGAACCGTCGCCGACCTCCGGGCGGCGCTCCGGACGGCCCGCCCGGTCGTCGGCGACGAGCCGGGGATCGTCACTGACCCGTGGACGCACGACGACGAGCCCGAGCCCGAGGAGCCTGAGCGGTTCGCCCGGAGGGAGGGGCTGGCCGTTGCGCTCGCCGACGACGCGCCGCGGAGCGTCTGGGTGGACCGTGGGCTGGCCGCCGTGGGGGCCGCCGCCTTCGCCTCCTGGACGGCGACGAGGCTCCTCGCTCCCGCGCCGATGCCGGCCACGGCCGCGGCCCTGATCGCCGCCGCGGCCGTCCTGGTGCTGCCTCGGCTGGGCTGGCTGGGGCTGATCATCGCTCTGTGCGCCGGCGCGCTCGTTCGCGGGCACACGGGGGCCGCGCTGCTGATCGCGATCGCCGCACTGGCACCGGTGCTGCTGCTCCCGGCGCGCCCGAGCGCCTGGCCGCTCTCGGCCGCCGCGCCGGCGCTCGGCCTCATCGGTCTGGCCGGCGCGTGGCCGGCGCTGGCCTCCCGGGCGCCAGGGACCGTCCAGCGCATGGCGCTGGGAGCGATTGGCTGGTTGTGGCTGCTGCTGGCCGGCGTCGTCCTCGGCCCAGCGCACGTGGTCTACCTGCCCCACGTGCCGGGGGTGCCACCCCCCGCAGCCTGGATCGGCTCGCTCTCGCAGACGACGGGCCACTTGCTGCCTGCACTGGTGAAAACCGGTGTGTTGGCGCCGGCCGCGGTGTGGGCGCTGGCGGCCGTGACGGTGCCATGGCTGGTCCGCGGGCGCTCGCTGGTGCTCGATGCCGCGCGGGTTGTCGGCTGGGCGGCGCTCGTGGTCGGTGCGACTTCGGCAGCGGTGGCGGCCGTCCACGGAACCGACGCGGTCGGCGCGGCGCCGACGGCCGTGCTCGGAGCAGCCGTCTGCGCCGCGGTGGCCCTGGCCCCACGGAACGCCGACGGCTGGCGGCGGGCATGGCGTTCCCTGCCTGACGTGGGAGCCCGACTTCCGTAGCATGGACCAGCGGACAAGCCCTGCCGTCCCGCTGCCCACCCCGCCCGTCCGCACCGTTCCCATGACCGTGTTGCGCAACCTTGAGAGCAAGATCGCCGGCCTCGTTGAGGGGACATTCAGTCGCGCCTTCAAGTCCGAGGTGCGACCGGTGGAGATCGCGCGCAAGCTGGCGCGTGAGATGGAGGAGCACAAGTCCCTCTCGCTGTCGCGCACGTATGTGCCCAACGAGTACCGCGTCTTCTTGTCGGCGCGTGACCGTGAGCGCTTCGGCGAGTACGAGGAGGCACTGCGCACCGAGCTCGTTGGCTATCTGCTTGAGCACGCTCGCCGCGAGCACCTCGTGCTGACCTCGCGCCCGGTCGTGGAATTTACGACCGACGACCGGCTGCGGCTGGGGGAGTTCGGGATCCAGACGCGGGCCACCGCCATCCCGCCGCAGGAGGGGGATGAAGAGGCGCCTCACCCCAGCGAGCCGGCATCGGAGTCCTCCGGGCGGACGATGGTCTACAGCACGGCCGGCCGGGTGGCCGAGCCGCTCCAGGAACGGGCCCGTTCGCGCTCCTACACCGCGCTCCTGCTGATGGGCGGCAAGCGCCTGGTGGTCGGTCCGGCGGGGGCGACCATGGGGCGCAGCCGCCAGTGCGACGTGATGGTCGATGACCCCAACGTCTCGCGAGAGCACGCCGAGATCCGACCGCGCGGAGGTTCGTGGGTGTTGACCGACCTCAACTCCACCAACGGCTCGCGCCTGAACGGGCGTCGGATCGAGCGTTCCGAGGTGCTCAAGCCCGGCGACGAGATCGAGCTGGGCACGACCGTGCTCACGTTCGAGCTGGAATAGCGAGGCCCGGTCCCCATGCTCCAGCCCGTCTCGGTCGGCTTGAAGTTCGGCTTCCTCATCATCCTGTACCTGTTCCTCATGTGGGTGGCGTTCAGCGCGCTGCGCGACCTGCGACGCGGACGCGGGCGGGGCGAGGCTGTGGCGACCGACCGCGGCGCGCCGTCGGACGCCACCGGGATGTACCAGGCTGCCAGCGGCCTGGGCGAGCTCGACGGCTTCGAGCCGCGGTTGCTCGTGGAGAGCGCGCCCGGCCACGAGTCGGGAGTCGCCTACGATCTCGCCGACGGAGCCACACTCGGGCGCGGCGACGTCGAGATCCGGCTGGAGGATCCGTTTGCGTCTTCGCGTCACGCGCAGATATCGCGGGAAGGACTCGTGGTGGTGATCGAGGACCTCGGCTCGACGAACGGGACGTACCTCAACGAGCAGCCGCTCTCGGGTCCCCAGCCGCTGCACGACGGCGACCGGATTCGCATCGGCGACAGCGAGTTCCTGTACCTGCAATGAGGCCGGCCAGGATCTGATGCTCCGCGCAGCTGACACGGTCTGCAAGACCGACACCGGTCGCCAGCGCCGCGACAACGAGGACAGCGCGTACGTACGCGCGCCGTTGTTCGTGGTCGCCGATGGCATGGGGGGCGCCCAGGCGGGCGAAGTCGCCTCGGCGCTGGCCGTCGAGGAGTTCCAGCGCCCGCTGGCCGACACGGGCACGCCGGAGCAGCGTCTCGCCGACCGCGTTCAGGCGGCCAACCGGCGCATCTACGAGACTGCCCAGTCGGCGCACGAGCAGGCCGGGATGGGCACGACGCTGACCGCGGCCTATCTCGACGACGCCGGTCTGGCCGTCGCCCACGTCGGCGACAGCCGCGCCTACATCTTCCGCGACGGATCGCTGACCCGGCTCACCCAGGACCATTCGCTCGTCGAGGAGCTCGTGCGGCGCGGCAAGCTGACCGAGGAGCAGGCCGCCGAGCACCCCCAGCGCTCGATCATCACCCGGGCGCTCGGCATCGAGAACGACGTGGAGGTCGACACGTGGACCTTCCCGGTGCGCGCCGCCGACGTCGTGCTGATGTGCTCGGATGGGCTCACGTCGATGATCGCCGAGGACCAGATCACGGCCGTGCTGGGCTCCGAGCCGGACCTCCATCGCGCCGGCGAGCGGCTGATCGCCGAGGCCAATGAGGCCGGCGGACGCGACAACATCACGGTTGTCCTGTTCCGGCTGGAGGACGTCGGCGGGGACGTCGCGGGCGATCAGCCGACCGAGGTCGGTCTCGCGGTGCCGCGGAACGTCGGCTCGGCTCGCCGGTCCCAGCCGCCGGAAGACCGGTCATCGCCGTCGGCGAGCGCCACCCTCACGGCGCTGGAGCGCCCCGCCGCACCGGCCCCGGTCGTTGCCACCGACGCTCGGTCTCGTCCGCCCCTGGCGCGCACCCAGGGGCGGCCCCCGAAGCCCAGGCGCGAGCGGGGTCAGAGCCGCTGGTTCAAGCCGATCGCCGCGCTGATCTCCGTCGTGATCGTCCTCTTTTTGATCGGCGGCGGCGGATATCTCGCCAGCCGCGAGCTGTTCTTCATCGGGACCAACAACGACGGGATCGTCACCGTCTACCGCGGCCTGCCCTACGACGCACCGTTCGGACTGCGCCTCTACGAGCAGGTCTATGTGTCGGGCGTGCCGGTCGGCGTCGTCCCGGCCGATCGCCGCAAGCAGCTGCTCAACCACAACCTGCGCTCGCAGGCAGATGCAATCAGCTTGGTGCGGGCCGCCGAGCGTGGCCAGCTCACTCGATGAGCGCCCGCAACCGAGAGCTGTTCGGCCTGATACCGGCCGCGCTGCTGGTCACCGCCGGCTTCACCGGTGTGTTCATCCAGCGCGAGAACGTGCTCTCCAACGTGTCGTTGACCTACGGCGCGATCTTCCTCGCCCTGTGCCTGGCGGCGCACATCTTCATCCGCTTCACGTTGCCCCACGCCGATCCGTACATGTTCCCGCTGGTGGCGTTGCTGTCCAGCTTCGGAATCGTGATGGTCTACCGGATCGACGCGACGCAGGCGCGCCAGCAGGCGCAATGGTTCGTGCTCGGGCTGATCCTGTTCGCGGCCACGATCGTCTTCTTCCGCGACTACCGCAAGCTCGAGCGCTACCGATACACGATCGTGGCCGTCTCGCTGGCGCTGTTAGTGCTCCCGCGCCTGCCGGGGATCGGGTACCAGGCCAATGGGGCGTACCTCGGGGTCCGTCTGCCCGGCTCGGTCGTCTTCCAGCCGACCGAGTTCGCCAAGATCGGCCTCGTCATCTTCCTGGCCAGCTACCTGCGCGATACGCGCCAGGTGATGGTCATGGGCGCCCGGCGGATCCTCGGCGTCACGCTGCCACCGCTGAAGTACTTCGGCCCGGTCATGGTGATCTGGGGCGTGGCGATGGTGATCCTCGTCCTCCTGCACGACGTCGGCTCGTCACTGATGTTCTACGGCGCGCTGATCGCGATCCTCTACGTCGCCACCGGGAGGCTGTCGTTCGTCGTCGTGGGAATGGCCGCGTTCGCGCTCGGGGCCTGGTTCCTCGGCACGCACGTCGCCCACATCACGGGTCGCTTCGAGTCCTGGCTGCACCCGTTCAACGCCCACCTGTACCACCAGCCGCTGGGCAGCTATCAGCTGGCCAACGGGATCTTCGCCCAGGCGGCCGGCGGCCTCTTCGGCCAGGGCTTCGGCCAGTCCGTGCTCACGATTCCCGGTACCCACGACTTCCTGCTGCCGGCGCCGCAGACCGACATGATCTATGCGGTCATCACCAACGAGGTCGGACTGTTCGGGGCCTGCGCGGTGCTCCTCGCTTACTTGCTGTTCGTCTACCGCGGCCTGATGGCGGCGACCCTGTCGCGGGACTCGTTCTCCAAGCTGCTGGCGACCGGCCTCTCGGCGGTGTTCGCGCTCCAGGTCTTCGTGATCGTCGGTGGGGTCACGCGGGTGATCCCGCTCACCGGGGTGACGTTGCCGTTCATCTCCTACGGCGGTGCATCGATCGTGGCCAACTTCGTGCTGCTGGCGCTGCTTTTGCTCGTCTCCGACCGAGCGCGGCGGCCGACCTCGTGAACGGCCAGATCACCAAGCTCTTCGGGCTGATCATCGTCCTGTTCGCGCTCCTGATCGTCTGGACGACGCGCTGGACGGTGATCGACGCCTCGGCCCTGAACACCAATCCGCTCAACAGCCGCGCCCTGATCGCCCAGCTGCGGATCCAGCGGGGGCGGATCCTGGCCGCCAACGGGACCGTGCTGGCGCGCTCGGTGCCCCGCGGTGGCGGCACATGGAGCCGCACTTACCCCGAGGGGCCCCTGTTCGCCCAGCCGATCGGCTATGCCAACGTCGCCGAGGGGCAGGCCGCCGGGCTCGAGCGCTCGCGCAGCCCGGAGCTGCGGGGGATCCAGACCGGACTGAGCTCCGTCTTCGGACCGCTGGGCGGTAGCCGGCAGGTCGGCGACGACGTCGACACGGCGCTCGATCCCAAGGCCCAGGCGGTCGCCAAGCAGGAGCTGGCCGGCCGGCCCGGGTCGGTGGTGGCACTCAACCCGCAGAACGGTGCCGTGCTGGCGATGTACTCCGACCCGTCCTACGACGACAACCACCCCCAGGCGCCGTGCAGCGACTCCTGCCAGGTCAACCGCGCCACCCAGGGGCGCTACCCCCCCGGCTCGACGTTCAAGGTGGTGACGGCGGCGGCGGCGATCGACTCCGGCAAGTACACGCCGAATTCGATCGTCGACGGCAAGTCCCCCGTGACCATCTCGGGCGTCCCGCTCAACAACGACAACAACCAGGCGTTCGGTCCGATCGACCTGACGACCGCACTCACCTACTCGGTGAACACCGTGTGGGCCCAGGTCGCCGAAGCGCTCGGTCGCGGCACGATGACCGATTACATGAAGCGCTTCGGGTTCTACTCAAAGCCGCCGATCGATCTGCCGCGGGCTGAGCTGGCCTCCAGCTACCCGGTCTCGTCGACGGGCAAGGCGTTCCCGCCGGGCAGCCCCAACGAGGACATCGGCCGGATCGCGATCGGACAGGGCGGCCTCGAGGTGACCCCGCTGCAGATGGCGATGGTCGCCTCCGCCGTCGCCGACGGCGGACGGCTGATGAAGCCACACCTCGCGACCCGGGCGGTCGATCAGGACGGGCGCACGGTCAAGACGATCGCGCCGACCCTGTGGCACCAGGTGATGAAGCGCTCGACCGCCGACGCGATCGCTCAGATGATGAAGAAGGTCGTCGACGAGGGCACCGGCACTCCCGCCCAGCTCGGCCAAGGCATCACCTTCGCCGGCAAGACCGGCACCGCGTCGGTCGGTCTCGCGGGCGCCAACCAGACTCAGCCATGGTTCATCGGCTTTGCCCCGATCGACAACCCCAAGGTCGCGATCGCGGTGACCGTGGAGCGCACCGACGGCGGCTTCGGGGGGACCGTGGCCGCGCCGATCGCCAAGGCGGTCGTCCAAACCCTCCTGGCGGACGGCAAGTGAGGCCGTCTCGCTGATGCCCGAACCCAGGCGCGACACGATGGTCGACGGGCGCTACCGGGTCGTGTCGCGGTTGGGTGCGGGCGGCATGGCCGACGTGTTCCTGGCCGAGGACCAGCAGCTGGGCCGCAAGGTGGCGCTCAAGCTGCTGCATCGCCGCTTCGCCGAGGACCCGGATTTCGTCGAGCGCTTCCGCCGCGAGGCTCAGGCGGCGGCCGGCCTGCAGCACCCCAACGTGGTCGGCGTCTATGACCGAGGCGAGTACGACGGCACGTACTACATCGCGATGGAGTATCTGCCGGGGCGCACGCTCAAGCAGCTGATCCGCGAGGAGGCGCCGCTCGATCCGATCAGGGCGATCGACATCACGATCCAGATCCTCAAGGCGGCCCGGTTCGCCCACCGCCGCGGGATCATCCACCGCGACCTCAAGCCCCACAACGTGATCGTCGACGACGCCGACGACGCCAAGGTCACCGACTTCGGGATCGCCCGCGCCGGCGCCTCGGACATGACCGAGACCGGCTCGATCATGGGCACCGCCCAATACTTGTCTCCCGAGCAGGCCCAGGGCCATTCGGTCAGCGCCTCCTCGGACCTCTACTCGGTGGGCGTCGTGCTCTATGAGATGCTCACCGGGCGCGTCCCCTTCGACGCCGACGCGGCGGTGACGATTGCGCTCAAGCACGTCTCCGAGGCGCCGGTGCCACCGAGCACGATCAATCCGGCGATCCCGCCCGAGCTGGAGCAGACCGTCCTGTGGACGTTGAACAAGAACCCGGCCGACCGTCCCACCGACGCCGATCAGCTGATCACCGTGCTCCAGCACTGCCGCGTCTCGATCGAGGCTGGGGGCGCGGGGCAGAATACGGCCAGCATGGCGGCGGTGGCCGCCGGCGCGGCGGCCGGCCTGCCGACGGCGGGGGCGCTCGCCGAGGCCGCCGCGGCCTACGAGGCGGGCGCCGCGGCCCGCGAGGGACGCAACGGCAGCGGACAGCAGCCGACCGAGGACGGGGTCGAGGAGGAGCCCGAACGGCGCCCCGCCTGGGCGCCCTGGGCGTGGGCGCTGCTCGTCGCATTGCTGGTGGCCGGCGCCGGTGTGGCCGTCTACTTCATCAGCCGTCCCAAGCAGGACACGGTTCCGCGGGTCACCGGGCTGCAACTCAACGTCGCACGCACGCTGATCCAGAACCACCACTTCCAGGTCGGCGTGATCAACGTTCAGAGCAAGCAGGCGGCGGGGACGGTCATCGGCGAGAACCCGGGCGCCGGAACCAAGGCCAACCAGGGGTCGACCGTCTTCCTCACCGTGTCGCGAGGCCTGCACAACGTCTCGGTGCCGTCGGTGCAGGGGCTCAGCCAGGCGGCCGCGACCCGGGTGATCAAGGGGGCGGGCCTCAAGGTCACTCATGTGGTCACCCAGAGCTCGACCAACTTCAAGGCCGGAGAGGCGACCGGAACCAATCCCGGCGCCGCCAAGTCGGTGCCCCCCGGGACCGGCGTCACCCTCCTCGTGTCGTCCGGCCAACCGCAGAAGTCGGTGCCCGACGTGCGCGGCGACAGCCAGTCGGCGGCCACCTCGCAGCTCACCGCGGCCGGCTTCAACGTCGACCCCACGGCCGAGACGTCGAGCTCGGTGACCGCCGGCAACGTGATTAGCCAGGATCCGAGCGGCGGCGCGCGCGCGACCGTCGGCGCGACCGTCAAGATCGTCGTCGCCGCCGCCCCGGCGACCGTCAACGTGCCGTCGGTGACCGGCGACCCGACGGGCAGCGCGTTCAGCGCGCTGCAGTCGGCGGGTTTCCACGTCGCCCGGGAGACTCAGGATGTGAGCACGCCCGGCCAGAACAACACGGTGATCTCGCAGAGCCCGCCGGGTGGCTCGTCGCAGAAGAAGGGCTCGACCGTGACGATCGTCGTCGGCCACTACGTGCCCTCATCCTCGTCGTCCTCTTCGAGCACGACGACCTCGTCGAGCACGAGCACGCCGACGACGACGACCACGTCCACGAACAAAGCCCGCTGACGCGGTGACGCGCTACTGCTGGCGGTGTGCGGCGGCCCTGCCCGGCCGGAAGGGTGGGTCGCCCGTTGTCTGCAACGGCTGCGGAGAGGAGCACTACGCCAACCCGAAGCCGTGCGGCGACGCGGTCGTCATCTCCGACGGTCAGGTGCTGCTCCTGCGCCGCGGCCGCGAGCCCGAGCTCGGCGCCTGGGATGTGCCGGGCGGCTTCTGCGAGGCCGATGAGCATCCGATGCATGCCGCCGAGCGCGAGCTGGGCGAGGAACTCGGCCTGCGGGGTCGCGCCACGGCCTACGTCGGCACCTGGATCGACGCCTACGGCCCGCCGGATCCCGACGGCGTCGTCATCTACACCAGCGTCGGCGCCTACCTGATCGAGCTCGACGACCCCGAGCAGCCGCTCACGCTTGCGCCCGGCGAGACGCTCGAGGCGCGGTGGTTTCCCCTGGGTCAGCTGCCGGAGCGGCTTGCGTTCGCCGCCCATGCCCGCCCGATGCTCGAGGTGGCGGCGGCCATGGTCGCCGGGGCGGCGCCGCACCTGCCCGACCGCACCTGGTGACTACTTGCGATACAGCGCGATCTCGTTGATCGCCACCTGGTCGTGATTGCCCAGGCTCGTGATCCACACCAGGTAGTAGCGATAGCGCGTGCCGTTCGTGTGCACGGGGATCGTCTGGGTCCTGTGCACGTTGGCGGCTGAGCCCACCTTGACCCAGGAGCTGTCGAAGGTGTTGGGGTCAGGCGTGGTGTGGCGGGCGTAGATCGAGACGGCGTAGCCGGGGGTCGCGGTGTCGAGGATCAGCGAGCCGGCAGCCACGCCCGGCTTGGCGTCGACGTACAGCCCCACGCCCGGCTTGCCGAGGTCGTTGTTGTAGTACGTCTCGGTCGTCCACGAGGTGTTGCGGTCACCGTCGATCGCCAGGCTGACGGTATTGGGATGCTGGTCCTTGGCGCCCGACAGGGCGTCCGGGTTGTAATCGTGGGCGCACGAGTTGCAGAGCGTCACCGCGTGGGGTGTCTGCTTCGGGGCCGGCTGGGGCAGCGGTGGGGCGCCATGGTGGGTGCGGGGCACGAGGAAGGCGATCACCGCCGCCGCGATCGCCGCCACGACGAGCACCATGCCGACCACCACCAGGCGGTGGCGCAGCCGCAGCGGGACGCGCTGCTGGGCCTCGGTCGGCAGTGTGCGCAGCACCGTGGTGACCTCGCCGGTGACGCTCCCGGCGCGGGCGGTCTCCAGCCCCAGCACGTCCTCCAGATCCGCGATCAGCTCGGTGTCGTCGGCGTAGCGATCGGACTCGCGCTTGGCCGTGGTCGTCTCCAGCACGGCGGCGAGCGCGGCAGAGACCTCGGGCCGCTTGGATTGCACGTCTGGGATCTCCTCGCGGACGTGCTTCATCGCCACCGCGACCTGGTTCTCGCCGCGGAACGGGACCTCGCCGGTCAGCATCTCGTAGAGGACGATGCCCAGCGAGTACAGGTCCGACTGGCCGCTGACGTGCTGACCCAGCGCCTGCTCGGGGGAGACGTAGTCCGTCGTGCCGAGCACGCGGCCGTCGGCCGTCAGCCCGTCCTCCTCCAGCGTGCGCGCAATCCCGAAGTCAGTGACCTTGGCCGACCCCTCCTGGTCGATCAGCACGTTCTGGGGCTTGACGTCGCGATGGATGATGTGGCGCGCGTGGGCGGCGCCCAGGGCGCGGGCGATCTCGATCGCGTAGGCGACCGCCTCGGGGATCGGCAGGCGGCCGTTGCGGCGGATGCGCTCCTTCAGCGTCTCTCCCTCGACGTACTCGAGCACGATGTACGGCCGTGGGTGGTGGGGGTCCCCATCATCGCCGGCGTCGATCACCCCCACGATGTGGGGATGGGAGAGCTGCGCGACCGCCCGCGCCTCACGGCGGAAGCGCTCCAGCTGATCGGAATCCGAGGCAACCTCGCGGTTCATCAGCTTGATCGCCACCTGGCGCTCGAGGGTTACGTCCAGCGCCCGATACACGGTCGACATGCCGCCGGCGCCGATCCGCGCCTCCAACCGGTAGCGGCCGCTGAGACTGGTGCCGAGCAGAGTGCTCATGTGGGAGACGTATTTTGCGCCACAGACGATGCGGGCGCGAGGCTGAACGTCGCTATGCCGCGCGCAGGCCGGTGGGATCTCCCAGGATCGACAGCTGGGGGACCGATACGTGCCGTGCGCGATCGGTGACATGGCCGATGGCCGCGGTGCCGCGATGGCGCTTGGCGAGCAGCTGCACCGCCTCGCCCGCCCGCTCCGCGGAGACGACGGCGCAGAAGCCACAGCCCATGTTGAAGACCTCCCACATCTCGACCACCGACACCCGCCCCAGCTCGGCGATCAGCTCGAAGACGGGCAGGACGGGCAGCGGGTCGGTGATCTCGAAGCCGACGTGGTCGCCCAGCCGCAGCAGGTTGGTCAGCCCGCCGCCGGTGATGTGGGCGAGACCGTGCACGGGGATGTCGGAGCGCAGCAGCTCCAGGATCGCGCGCACGTAGATCGTCGTCGGCTCCAGCAGCACATCGGCGACGCTCTCGCCGCCGAGCTGTGGCGGCGTGCTGTCGAGGTCCAGGCCGCCGGTCTTCAGCAGCGCGCGGCGGGCGAGGCTCAGCCCGTTGGAGTGCACGCCGGAGGCCGGCAGTCCGATGAGAGCGTCTCCGGGAGCCGTCTGCGCGCCGTCGACGATCGCGTCGAGCGCGACCGGGCCGAACGCCGATCCGACGAGGTCGAAGCCGTACGGGCTGGGATGACCGCGGAGCACCTCTGGGATCTGGCACACCTCGCCACCGGGGATCTCGACCCCGGCGCGCTCGGCGCCGGCCCGCAGCCCAACGGCCAGCTCCGTCAGCATCCGAGGCTCCGCCTGCTCGACGGCGATGTAGTCCAGCAACGCCAGCGGCTCCGCGCCGACGCAGATCAGATCATTGACGTTCATCGCCACGCAGTCGATCCCGATCGTCTCGAACCGCTGGGTCTGCTCGGCGATGATCACCTTGGAGCCGACGCTGTCGGTAGCCAGCGCGATCCCGAGGTTGGGGGCGATCCCCATCACGCTGGCGTAGTGGCCGGGCAGCGGCACGGCCGCGGAGGGGCGCCCCGTGTCGATCGTGCGCAGCACGTCGACGAGGGCCTGCACCCCGCGGTCAGCCTGATGGGTGTCGACGCCGGCGGCGGCGTACGCGTCGGTCACGCGCTCATTGTCCTACACCAGCCGGAGGACGACGTGTGCGGACCAGACGACGTGCCACCACGGTCGCGAGCGCCAGCCGGTAGGCGGCATAGGGCAGCAGTGAGCGATCTCGCTCCACCTGGTGGATCAGCCACGTCGAGCCCAGCGTCGAGACGAATGACGCGGCCGCCCCGACGGCGAATGACCCACGCGTGCCCGGGGGCAGGCCGCGCTTGGCCAGGCGCACCGTCTTGAGCACCGTCGCGCCGGCGATTACCGGCAGCGCGACGTGGCGCGAGAGCCGATTGGCATCCGCGCGGGTGAAGCCGCGCCGGCGGGCGGCCGCCAGCGTGGCGCCGTTGCGCGAGACACCGGGCACGAGCGCGCACGCCTGGGCCAGGCCGAGCCACAGCGCATCGCGCCAGCCGGCGTCCTGCGAGCTGCGCACCTGCGGTGAGCGGTCGCCCCAGACCATCGCCACCGAGCCGCACACGAGGCCCGCGGCGACCGTCCCCGGGGTGCCGAGCCGCTGCTCGATCGGACGCTCCAGCGTGTAGCCGGCGAGCGCCGGCGGGACGAACGAGAGCGCGATCCGGCCGGCGATACGGGGGTTCATGCCGTGCACCGCATCCTGGACCTCACCGCGCAGGGTGATCAGCAGTGCCGCCGCCGTGCCGGCGTGGAGTGCCACCTCGAAGGCCTTGCGCAGCTCCGCGTCGGCGGCGTCACGCTCCCAGCCCAACAGCCACGGGATCAGGGCGATGTGGCCCGACGAGGAGATCGGCAGCAGCTCAGCCGGTCCGTGCAGGGCGCCGAGCGCCAGGGCCCGTCTGAGGCTCGGCGTCGGCGAACAGGTCCGGGCCGACGCAGGTTCAGTCGCGGACGGCATCGACCGCTGTACCGGCCCCGCTCACCCCGGACCCGGTCGTGGTCTCGCCCGCCCCGGGCTCCGGCGGCCGGCCGCGCATCCGGCGGACGATCAGGTAGACGATCGCGGCCACCAGCACGGCGGCGCCGACGTAGTCCACGTACTCCAGGTGGTGGCGCCAGGTCTGCCACTGGCTGCCGACCTCGCGTCCGAGCAGGCCGAGACCGCCGATCCAGACGATCGAGCCGAGCGTGGCGGCCGTCATGCAGCGCCAGTACGACATCCGGGCGACGCCCGCGGCGTATGGGAAGGCAGCGCGGATGAAGGGCAGAAGACGGGTGATGAACATCACCGGCGTGCCGTAGCGATCGAACCAGCGATGCGCGCGCTCGATGCTCCCGGGCCTGACGTGCAGCTTGGAGCCCTGACGCTCGAGGAGTTCCTGGCTGCCGTAGTAGCCGATGCCGTAGGCGATCGAGGCGCCCGCGATATCGCCGAAGACCCCGGCGACGATGATCCCCGGCAGCGTGAGATTCCCCTGAAACACGTCGAAGCCGGCGAACAGCATCGTCGGCTCGGTGCCGGGCACGCCGATCACCCCCGAGGTCAGGGTCAGCAGCGCCACCCCGGCGAGGCCGAGGTCGGCAATCAAATTCGTCGCGAGCCGGACCAGCGGCTCGGTGAGCGAGGCGTGGGCAAGCAGCACCGGCGCCAAGACTAGCGTCAGGTACTGAAATCAGCCCGGGAGATAGGGTGGCCGCAATGGCCGTTCCGTTGTTCGACATCGACAGCCCGCTTGTGCCGTTGCGCTCCACGATCATGGAGCGGATCGCTCAGGTGGTCGCCTCCGGGCAATTCGTGCTCGGGCCCGAGGTGCGGGCATTCGAGGCCGAGCTGGCTGACTACCTGGGAGTTCGGCACGCGATCGGGGTCGCCAACGGGACTGACGCCCTGGTGATTGCGCTGCGGGCGCTCGGCGTCAAGCCCGGAGACGACGTGGTGCTGCCCTCGCTGACGTTCTACGCCACCGCCGAGGCCGTCGCCGACATCGGCGCTCGGCCGGTGTTCTGCGACGTCGACGCGGCGACCCGCAACGTGACCCTTGACACCGTCGTGGCCGCGCTGACGCCCGCCACGACCGCGGTGATCGCCGTCGATCTGTTCGGGGTGCCCGCGCCGACGCCGGAGCTGCGCGCCGAGCTGGAGCAGCCGGTGCTCGAGGACGCGGCCCAGGCGGCCGGAGCCAGCCTCGGCGGCCGTCGGGCCGGCGCGCTCGGCGACGTGGCCACGCTGTCCTTTTACCCGTCCAAGAACCTGCCCTGCTTCGGCGACGGCGGTGCGATCGCCACCGACGACGATGCGCTCGCACAGACCGCGCGGGCGCTGCGCTTCCATGGCTCGCACGACAAGGAGACGTTCACCTACGTCGGCTACAACTCGCGCCTGGACGAGCTGCAGGCCGCGATCCTGCGCGTCCTGCTGCCCGAGCTCGACGGCTGGTGCGACGGCCGTCGCACCGCCGCGGACGCCTACCTCGCGGCCGGCCTGGCCGAGCATGTCACCGTGCCCGTCGTTCCCGCCCGAGCCATCCCCGCCTGGCATCTGTACGCCGTCACCCATCCGCGCGCCGACGAGCTGTTGCGCGCGCTCGCCGCCGCCGGCGTGGAGGCCCGCGGGTACTACCGCGTGCCGCTGCATCGCCAGGCGGCGATGGCGCCGTTCGTCGCCGATCAGCCGGCGCTGCCGGTCACCGACGCGCTCGGCGCCGAGATCGTCGCGCTGCCGATCAGCCCCGTGCTGGGCGCCGACCAGGCGGCCGAGGTCGTGGCCGCCATCGCTCACGCGCTGTAACCGATTCCCCGCCGATGCGCGTCTGGGTCGACTTCACCAATTCTCCCCACGTGCTCGTGCTGCGCCCGGTGATCGAGCTGCTCCAGGGCGAGGGCCACGACGTGCAGGTGACCGCGCGGGACTTCGCGCAGACGCTGCAGCTGTGCGACCGTTTCGGGATCAAGCACACAGAGATCGGCCGCCATCGCGGCGCCGGCCTGCTGCAGAAGGCACAGGGCCTGCTCGCCCGCTCCGCCCAGCTGGCGCGCTGGGCGCGACCGCGCCGCTTTGACCTTGCGATCGGGCATGGCTCCAACGACATCACCGTCGCCGCCGCGCTGCTGCGGATCCCGTGCTCGACGACATTCGACTACGAGTGGGCGACCGTCCAGCACACCGTCAACTGCCGCCTGGCCCAGGCGGTCGTCGTTCCCGACGCAATCCCGGCCGAGCGCCTGTACCGCTATGGCGCGCGCGGCAAGCTGCACACCTATCCCGGCCTCAAGGAGGAGTATTACCTGGCCGACTTCACGCCCGACCGGGCGGTCCTCAACGAGCTCGGGCTGGATCCGGCGCAACCGATCGCGGTCGTGCGCACGCCTCCGGCGGTGTCGCTGTATCACCGCTTCGAGAACGACCTCTTCGGCCAGGTCCTCGACCGCCTGCGCTCCGCGCAGACGGTGGTCCTGCCGCGCACACCTCAGCAGCGCGCCGAGCTGGCCCGCGCGGGCGGCTACATCATCCCGCCGCGGGCGATCGACTCGCAGTCGCTGATCGCCTTTGCTGACCTCGTTGTCTCCGCCGGGGGAACGATGAACCGCGAGGCCGTGGCGCTGGACACACCGGTGTTCACCGTGTTCGAGGGACGGCTGGGCGCGGTCGACGAGCGGCTGATCGCCGAGGGCCGCCTACGACGGCTGCACGACCCCGATCAGGTGGCGCTCGTCAAGCGCTCCGGTCCGGTCGCGTCCACG
>DATAUL010000506.1:0-12263 GCA_036268255.1 Solirubrobacteraceae bacterium
GCATCGTTGTCGACTTTCCCGACCCGTTGGGGCCAAGGAAGCCAGTGACCACGCCGGGCTTGACGACGAAGCTCAAGTCGTCGACGGCGACCCGCTCGCCGTAGTGTTTGGACAGGTTGTGGACCTCGATCATGCGGCGAAGGTACTTGATGAATTAACCCGGTTCTCTGACAATTCTGCTCAGACCCGAGGGTTTTAGCCTCCGCTTACTCAGGACACCCCAGGAGCTAACAAAAGCCATGCGTACATGAGACTCAGATGAGAGATCGGCGCCTGGTCGGTAGACGCACGACCGATGGGGTCAGGAGGGAACCGTGAAGGCCGAGGTGATGCGGCCGTTGAGCGGAAAGGCTGCGCCGGCGAGGCGGTGTTGATCACCGAGCCGTTCCGGGGGTCATTGTCCAGTAGATACGGAATCGCGTGTTTGCAGCAGAGGAACGTGGTCGTGAGATTGGCGGCAAGGACTCTCTCCCACACCGCGAGGGGCATGTCGAGTACGGAATGGTCGTCTCGGTCGTTCAGCCCCGCGTCGTTGTAGAGAACATCAATGCGGCCGAGGTGATTCTTGATGCTCGCAAACACCTCGCGCACCTGATCCTCGTCGGTGAGTTCGGCCCGCCGTGAGTGAGCGCCGCCGCTGTGCTCGCGCCTGTCGACACCGACGACCGTGGCGCCCTCGTGAGTGAGGCGGTCTGCCACGACCTGGCGACGGCACTGGCCGCGCCGGTGATAACGCAGACCTTATTAGGACGACGACGCTCGCTTCGGCCGCCGGCCCATGAGTGCTCGTCAGCCCTTGTTGCGCAGCTTCTTGAGCTGATGGGTCAGGATCCGCGGCAGCAATCGCGGGCCGGGTACGACGACCAGGCCCAGCTGCTGAAGAAGCCCGAGGACGTCAAGCTGGAACCAGTGTTCCGTGACCCGTCCGTCGACGAAGCGGTTGAGTTCTAGGCCGGAGAACGTGACCTTCCTTTGGGTCGGCGGAAGGCCCTGAAAGGTCCCGGTGTGGGTGCCTGCGAAGTGGATACGTTGTGCGACCAGGTCGCCTTCTGCCACCGCGTCCTCCACGGTGAGGCGGAGATCAGGGAAACCTTCGACAAATCCCGAAAGGAACCGCGTCCACGCCTCGGAGTCCAGCGGTGCAGGCTCCAGGCTCGCCGGGGCATGGGCGACGTAATCGGTGGCAAGGATCTCAGACTCGGCCGCGCTGTCACGCTCGTTGAAGGCGTCGATCCACCGGCGCGAGGCCGCCTTGTTCGGTTCTAGCGAAGTTGTCCCGCTGGGCAGGGTTGGGCTGACGGTCGGTGCGCCCGGCGTCGGTTCGTTGGCCACGCTGTTCCCACTCCTTGTGACGTAATGTTCGTTGAAAGGTGCTGCGACATTCTCTGCCACCGGCCCACGCGCCGCAAGTTCGGCCGGAGTCCTGGGTGCTTGCGTTAGGGCGTACGACTGCGGGCTATGTAATAGTGACACACGAGCGATGAGGCTCGCTCTAATCGCGGCACCCGCCGCTGATGGCCTCTATTCCAATCCCAAGTCGTGGAGGTAGTTGGAATGGAGGCACATTCATTGTCGCCACAATACCTGCTGGTCGCTGACGACAGTCACAGTTCACAGATGCCGCGCGTCTGGCTCGGAGGGGGATTTCGCGGCTGGCCTGAGGGGTTTGGTGTCAGGCGCCGGCGCGTGCGGCGATTTCGCGACTGGCCAGCGCGACGAACGGCCTGATGCAGCGCCGCGCGACCGTCGGTCTGCGCCCCCGCGTCGGTCCTGGTTGCAGCACAAGCCTGCCGTCGGCGCATAACGAGATCCGGATCGGAGAAAGGGGGAACCGCGGTTTCGGGTCGGGCTTCCTTGCCCCGCTCGGTCGGCGGGTCCGGGAGGTGATCCCGTGCTTCAACCCGCGAGCAACGAGCGGCGGGGCTCGCATGTGCAGGTACCCGAGCGAGTGCGATATGGTGTCGCGCAGCCAGATGGAGTTCTGGCGGGAGTCCGGCTCCCGAACCGCCCGTGAGGTCAAGGGCTGATGGCTCCTTTCGCGCCTACTGCGACACGCGAGAGGAGCTCTTCAGGTCGTGCCGATTCTCCCCGACTGGGCTGTGCAGGTACTGCAGGTCGTGACGGTCTTGGTGCTGGCGCCGTTGGTCAGTGGGCTGATCGCGCGCGTTGAGGCCCGGGTCCAGCAGCGTCACGGCCCCCGGGTGCTGCAGCCGTATTTCGACATCCTGAAGTTGCTGCGTAAGGAGACGGTGTTGCCGGCGCCGGCGGGGCCGGTGTTCCGTGCGGCTCCGTATGTCAGTTTCGCCGGCTACGCGACGGTGCCGTTGCTCATTCCGGTGCTAACGGACTTCGGTTTGCCGCTGGGATACATGGGTGACATCCTCGCTGGCGGGCTGATCTTGGGGATGGCGAGCTTCGCGATCTCGCTGGCGGCGATCGATAGTGGCAGTCCGTATGCCCAGCTGGGGTCCAGCCGTCTGCGCTCGTTCGGCGCGCTGAATGAGCCGACGGTGATCTTCGTGATCTTCGTCGTGGCATTGACGACCCACACCGACCTTCCGTATGTCCTGGGAGCGACGTTGCGCGGTTCGGCGGTGGAGGTGGTACGCCCCAGTCATCTGTTGATCGTGGCGGCGTTTTTCATGCTTGTCCTCACCGAGACCGGACGGATCCCGATCGAGAGCCACGGCGGGACGCTCGAGTTCGGGCAGATCGAGGAGGCCCGGGTCGTGGAGCACTCGGGCCCCGGACTGGCGTTTCTGCGCTGGGGTTCGGCCGTCAAGCAACTGGTGCTCTACACCATCTTCGCCAACGTGCTGGTCGTGCCGTGGGGTCTGGCGCCCGACGGCCGGATGGACCGTGTCCTCGAGGCCGTCGGCTGGCTGTTCGTCAAGGCCATCGGGATCGGGTTGGTCGTCGCAGTGATCGAGTCGGGGTTCGCGAAGCTGCGGCTCTACAAGATTCCTGAGTTCACAGTGGCCAGCTTTCTACTGGCTGTGCTCGCGGTGGTGATGTTCCTGTTTCAGCCGTCCTATGGCGCCGTGGGGCTCAGCGTGTTCGGGGCTGCGGCGACGATCGCCGCCGTCGTCGTGCTGCTGCTGGAGCTCGGGATGCTGCGTTCTCAGGATGTCTGGGAGCAGCTGCGGCTCTACTCGTTCGGTTCGGTGGTCGTCGCCGGACTGGCCGTCGCGACAGCGGCGAGCGGGCACGGCTCAAGCTCGCTCTATGTGCTCGCGGCCGCGACGATTGCGCTCAAGGCGCTGCTGTTTCCGGTCGGGATTCGTTTCGTGCTGCGCAATCTCGAAACCGACCCGCGGATCCCGTCGAGCATCGGGGTCGCGTCGACGATCCTCATCGCGGTGCTGCTGAGCGCCTTTGTCTTCGTCGCGCTGCGCCCCGTCCACATAGGTGGGGTCGCCGCGCTGCCGCTGGAGGCCCTTCCGGTCGCGGTGAGCGGCGTCCTCGTCGCATTTCTGCTGATGGTCGTGCGCCCCCACGCTCCGTCCCAGCTGCTTGGCTTCCTGGCGCTCGAGAACGCGGTTTCGGTCGCGAGTCTCGTCATCGCGGCGGGCCTGCCGATCATCCTCGCGCTGCTGCTGCTGTTCGACGTGCTCGTCGGCGTGCTCGTGTTCGTGGTGCTCGTCCAATATCTCGCGGTCGCCCGGACTGCCGTGCGCACCGACGTCTTGAACAGGTTGACGGGATGAGCTGGGCGCTGATCGCGATCCTCCTCGTCCCGCTCGCCGCAGCCGCAGTGTGCCCGTTCGTCGGCTGGCGGACCGCCCGTGCCATCACGGCGGCCGCCGGGGTGATCAGCCTCGCTTTCGCCGTGGGCCTCGCCGCGTCCGTAGAGCACGGCGCGACGCTGCGCGCCGCCGCGGGGTGGTTGCGCCTGGACTCGCTCGGGGCGGTGTTCCTGATCGCCACCGGCCTGCTCTACGCGGTCGGCGGGGTGTTCTCGATCGGGTACCTGCGCCCGGATGGGCGCGACCCGGATTTCCCGCGGTTGGCCCGCCGCTATGACGGTTTGCTCAATCTGTTCGGCTGGACGATGCTGCTGGTACCGCTGGCCAGCGACTTCGGGATGCTCTGGGTCGGGGTTGAGCTCACGACGATCATCTCGGCGCTGTTGGTCGCAATCGATCGGACCGACGCCGCGCTGGAGGCGTCATGGAAATACGTGTTGATCGCGTCGTGCGGCCTGGGGATCGCGCTGCTGTCGATCATCGTCCTGTACGCGGCGGGCACCGCGCCGCTGGGTGTCTCCTACGTGCCGCGGTTCACGCGGCTGCTGGCGCAGGGCTCGGCCCTCTCTCCCGACGCCGTGCGCCTGTCCTTTGTGCTCGCCGTCGTCGGCTTCGGGACCAAGGTCGGGTTCGTCCCCACCCACACCTGGCTCCCCGACGCGCACTCCGAGGCGCCGGCCCCGGTCTCGGCGCTGCTCTCCGGCGCGCTGCTGGCGAGCGCGCTGTACGCAATCCTGCGCTTTCTGCAGGTTGCCGTGGTCGCCGGGCAGCGATCGTTCGCCGAGCACGTCCTGATCGTGTTTGGCGCGATGTCGTTGATTGCCGCCAGCTTGTTCGTGCTGCGACAGCGCAACTTCAAACGGCTGCTGGCTTACTCGTCGATCGAGCACATGGGCGTCATCGCCCTCGGGATCGGGTTCGGCAGGCCACTCGCTGTCGCCGGCGCGCTTCTGCATGTCATAACGCACGCGTCGGCCAAGGGCCTGGCGTTCTTCAGCTCGGGCTCGCTGGTTCGCGGCTATGACACCAAGGAAATCGACGATGTCGTCGACGCCGGTCGGACGATGCCGTGGACCGGACCGATGTTCCTCGCTGCCGCGCTGGCGCTGTGCGGCCTCCCGCTCTCGGGTGTGTTTCGCAGCGAGTTTCAGATCGTCGCCGGCGGCTTCGCGGAACCCCAATACGTCGCCGCGTCGCTGCTGATCGTGTTCGTCAACCTCGCGTTCTTCGGTGTGCTGTGGCACGCCGGGCGAATGGTGCTCTCTCCGTCGAACGCGAGCAGCCGAGATCCACACCCGCGCGAGCAGAGCTGTTGGATGATCGCCGCGATGCTCGCCTGCCTGCTTGCCGTCGTCGCCCTGGGGATCCATCTGCCTTCGGCTCTCAGCACGCTGCTCAGCCATGCGCGCCTTCTCCTGCTGTCACCCCGGTCATGAGCCTCGCCGAACCTCGCCACGAGATTGCGGGCTACCTCCCCGAGCATCTCGGAGCGGTGCGGCAACCCGGGCCGGCGGGCGAGCTTCGCCTGCAAGTCACAGCGCTCGGATTTGCCCGGTCAAGCCAGATGCTGCACCGCGCCGGCGCCCGTTTCGTGACGCTGCTCCTCGCCCAGGCCCCGGAGCCGGCGATTCAGGGCGCGTTTGCGATGCGCGGCGACCTCGTCGTGCTCTCGGCGCCGGTCAACGCGGGAGAGACGCCGACTTATACGGCGCTTGGGCCGTGGTGGCCGGCGGCGCAGTGGTCTGAGCAGGAGCTCGCCGATCGCCACGGCGTGCACCCCGTCGGGCTGGTGGCGATCCCCAACCTCGTCCATCCCGACGCTGACGCATGCGATCAGTCGATCGCTGGTCTCGACGTGTTTTCGCTCCCGTACGGCCCCGTCCGCTCGGGTGTCTTCGAGGCGATCCAGTTCCTCATCGAGACTGGCGGCGAAGACGTCACCCGCGTCGCGACGAGGCCGTTCTTCAAGCACCGCGGCCTGGAACGGCGGGTCGTGGGGATGACCCCGACCGAGGCCGTGCACGTGACTGAACGCATCGCCGGCATCTCAGGTGTGGCGTACGCGCTGGCGTTCTGTCACGCCGTGGAGCGCGCGCTCGGTATCGAGGTGCCGGCACGAGCCGAGCGCTGGAGAGCGGTGCACGCCGAACTGGAAAGGATGGCCAACCACCTCGACGTGATCGCCAAACAGGCCGAGACGGCGGCGTTGTCGGTCGGGCAGGCGCGCTTTCAGATCCTCAAGGAACGGGTGCAGCGCCTCCGCGCCACGCTCACCGGCAGCCGCTTCGGCCGCGGGGCGCTCACCCCCGGCGGCGTGCGGTCAGAGCCGACCGTCTCTCGTGAGGAGCTGCTCGCTGAGATCGACAGCCTTGAACGTGAACTGAGGAGCGATCGGCGGCGGTTTCTGCGCACTGCGTCGATGACCGACCGCCTGATCGGGACCGGTCGCCTTCCGCGATCGCTGGCGGAGGACTACGCCTCCGTCGGCCCTGTCGCCCGCGGGTCGGGCGTGTCGACCGACGCGCGTCACGAGCGCCCGTACGGTGAATATCGCCGGCTTGGCCTGGAGGTTGTCACCCATCGCACCGAGGACGCGATGTCGCGAGTGCTCGTGCGGTTCGGCGAGTTGACGGAGTCTCTGCGCATTCTGCGTCAGGCGATCGGTCATCTAAACCGCAACGGCGCCGGCCTCTCCGCGCCGATTCCCTTCGACGCCGGCGGCTATGCGTTCGGGTGGGCCGAGGCGGCCCAGGGCGAGGTCGTGATTCGCGTCGAGCTGTGCGACGGGCTCATCAGTCGTCTGCACGTCGCGTCGCCTTCGCTGCGCAACTGGGCGTTGTTTGACCAGGCGTTCCCGCAAGATGTGCTTACCGACTTCGCGTTCATCGAACACAGCTTCGGCCTCTCCCCGGCGGGAGCGGACCGCTGATGCTCGGCTGGATTGCCCGAGGCCTCGCCCAGCGACGGGTTACGACTCGGTATCCCCAGGCGCCGGAGCGACCAATTGATGCCTTTCACGGCCCGCTGCTGGTGTTGGAGGCGTCTGGCGCCGATCGGGAGCTGGAGTGGCTCTGTCCCACCGGAGCGATCACCGTTGATTCGCGCCGGCGGGTGACACTTGACCGCGGACGCTGTATCCAGTGCGGAGAATGTGTGAGAGCGGCGCCCCACCGCTTCGCCTTCGCGCAGCGCTACGAGACCGCCGCTCGCCACCGGCAGGCGCTGAGCGTCGGTGCGGGCGACGACAGCCAGCCGCGCGCGGACCGTGCCGTGCTCGCAGCCCGTGCGCGACCGTTGCGGCGCTCGATCCACGTGCGCCACATCGACACCGGATCAGACGGCGCCGAGGAGTGGGAGATCCAGGCACTGTGGAACCCCTACTACGACATCCAGCGACTCGGGTTCTTCCTCACCGCGGCTCCGCGGCACGCCGACATCCTGCTCGCCACCGGCGTCGTCACACCCCCGATGCGCGCGCCGTTGGAGCGCACGTGGGAGGTGATGCCCGAGCCCAAGGCACTGGTCGCTGTCGGAACGGACGCGTGCTCGGGGGGTCTGTCCGCGCAAGATGGCAGCAGCTACAGCGGCATCGACGCCGTGCTCCCCGTTGACGTCTACGTGCCCGGATCACCACCTGCGCCGATCGCGATCCTCGAGGGGCTCCTGCTGGCGGTCGGACTGCTCGGAGACAGCACTTGACCCTCGTTCTTGGCATCGCCACGGGAACGCTGCTCGTCGCCCCGTTCACCGCGATTACCTCCGACCGGCTTGCGGCGGCGATCAACACGACGGGCTGTGGCCTGCTGGTGGTCGTCGGACTCGCTGCGGCTCTGGGTCAGTCGCGTCCGGTGCTCGATTTCGGCGGCTGGTTCGGTTTCGGTCATTCCGCGCTTCGCGTCGATGGCATGGCCGGAATCTTTCTCGCGATCACCGGCGTGAGCGGCGCAGCCACTGCCCTCGCGGCCGTCGAGCGGCCGCCCGGTCGGTGGCTCACCGCGCTCGGCTGCGTGCTGGTCCTCACGACGACCGGAGCGATCGAAGCCGACAACGCATTCCTGTTCCTCCTTGCCTGGGAGCTGTTGGCCGTCTGTATCTACCTCATCGCCAGCGCCGGCCGCGAACGTCCCGAGCAGCTTCTCGAGGGCTACTTCACCGCTGGCCTGACCAAGCTCGGCGGGGCCGCGCTGCTCGCGGCATTCGCCCTGCTCTACGGCCACACCCACACGTTCTCGCTGGCGGTGTGGGCGCACAGCTCTCTGTCAGGCTCCACGCGCGGAATCCTCTTCGCGCTCCTCCTGATCGCCTTCGCGACCAAGATCGGCGTTCTCCCCCTCCAGGGTGGGCTGCCGGCCGGCTATTCCGCTGCGCCGCGCCTGGGCGCTGCCTGGCTGTCGGTCGCGCTGAGCGCCGGTTACTACGGCCTGTGGCGGTTCGTGTTCGCGACCGTCGGGCCGCTGCCGACGTGGTGCGGGGACGCCACGCTGATCGTCGGCGCGCTGACCGCGGTCACCGGGATCGCGTACGCCATCACCCAGGATGATCTCCGGCGATTCCTGGGGTACTCGACAGTGGAGCACGCTGGGATCGTGCTGCTCGGCTTCGGGGTCGCGCTGCTTGGCCAGACGGCCCATAACCGCGACCTAGCCGCCGCCGGCCTGCTCGCTGCCTCGCTTCACGTCTGCGCGCACAACCTCGCCAAGACGCTCGCGCTCATCGGCATCGACCACGTGGAGGCACAGACCGGCGAGCGCAGCCTCGACCGGCTCGGTGGTCTCGGCCGGCGATCGCGGCTGGGCGCGGCCGCGGTCGGAGCCGCATCGCTGACGCTCGCCGCCATCCCACCCCTGGGCGGCTTCGTCAGCGAATGGTTCACCTTCGAGGCGCTGCTTCAGGGCTTCCGAATGCCGGCGCTCCTCTCCCGCCTGCTCTGCGCGCTCGCGGCCGCAGCGCTCGCGTTCACCGCCGGCCTGGGACTTCTCGCCTTTGCCAAGTACTACGGCTTCATCTTCCTCGGCGTCGCCCGAGCAAAGCTTCCCCGCATCCGCTCCACACCAACGCCAGCCGTCAGTATGGGTGTGCTCGGGATCATCGTCTTGTTCCTCGGCACCGCAGCTCCCTGGGAGATTCACGCCCTCGGATCCGGCCTCGCGGGAACGCTCGGCTTCGATCCCTCCGACTCGGTGATCAGCCATCCCCTGGTCCTCGGGCCGGTGTTCGCCGACTTCTCGGTCCTCGCCCCGACCTGGCTGACGATCATCATCCCCGCCTACGCCACCCTGGCGTTCATCATCGCCCGATCACGACGCAATGCGCCGCCTCGCAGCGCTCCCGTGTGGGTCACCGGCAGCGCAGCGAACCTGGCCGCCGTCCAGTACCGCCCATCGGCCTATTCCAACCCGATGCGCGTCATTCTCCGCGGACCGCTTGGCTACCGCAGCCGGATCATCCCAGCCCGAGACGGGGATCCAGACCCCCGGCCGGTGCTGCAACGCACGGTCGTCTCAGCCGTTGACCGCTACGTCTACGCCCCTGTCATCGACGCCGCCCTGGCGGTGTCCGCCGCAGCTCGGCGCCTGCAATCCGGGCATCTGTCCGTGTACCTCCTCTACATGCTCGTCGCGCTCATTCTCGGACTCGCTCTCATCCCGGTGTTGCGCTGATGTTCCAGCGATTCCTGCTCGCGTGGGACGGCTCCAGAGCGGCGCTCCGGGCCCTCGACGTCGCCATCGACATGACCCGCCGCTACGACGGCGAGCTGATCGCCGTATCAATCGCCTACACGCCAGCACACGCCGAGACCACCGCCGACCGCGACGAGTCGTTCAACGCCGCCGTCCTCTATCTCGAAACAACCTTCGCCGAAGTCCGCGACCGCGCCGACCGCGCCGGCGTCACCATCACCCACCAGATCATCGACGGCACCAACCCCGCACGAGCGCTCCTGCGCCATGCCCACCAACACAGCTTCGATCTCATCGTCTGCGGCCAGCACCACAACCAGCGAGCCGGCCGGCTGCTCCTCCATGGCGTCGCCGAGGACCTCGTCCAAGCCGCCGACGTGCCAGTACTGGTCATCGGCGAGGAATCGTCATAGCCGGCGGACCGCCGAGGTGGTCGGGATCGAGCGCCCTGACGGGCTTGATCCGCAGACGGTGGCTGATCTCACGTCTGAGACGTTTGCGGAGGCACTTGCGTCGCTTGCGACGTTCGATCCGGCCAAGGGAGCGGCGCGGCCGTGGCTGTACGCGATCGCACGGGCGGTGTACGCCCGCCACCGCGAGCGGGCCACCCGCCACGAGAAGGCAGTGAGCCAGCTGTCGCACCAGGTGGAGCTCGAGGAGAGCGATATCGAGCGCCACGCGATCGAACTCGTCGACCTGGATGGGCTCACGCCCAAGGAGGCTGCCGCGTCTCTGCGCCAGCCACACCTACAGCCAGACGCAGACAGAGGTCTCTGACCCCGGCGGAGCGAACACGCCAGGCCCGGTGACCGTGGGCCTGGAGAGCAGCCCGTCTGAGGTGCAGCAGGCGCTCCAGAGCGGGCAGGTGACCCAGAAGGGCACGACGACGGTCAACGGCACCCAGGCGATCGCGCTCTCGATCAAGACGCCGGGCGTCCCCACAACATCGACTTCACCCGGTACGTCGACGCGCAGACCTACCAGCCGCTGCGCACGGTGACGGTGGCCTACTTCCACGGCATTCCGAGCGCCCGTACGTCGCCGACTGGATCCCGGCCAAGCCCGACAACATCGCCAAGGCTAAGGACGAATTGATCCCCGCCGGTACACGAAGGTCGGCTCGAACTGATCACGGCAGGTCCTTGAAGGCGCACGAGGTTTGCGAATTGCCCAGCGTGCGGTAGGTTGGGTACGGCGATTCCTGGTGCGGTCACTGACCGTGTTGGGAGTTGTTCCTCAGAGAGCGGAACGATCAACGCGTCACGTCGTGGCCCGTTGTGTGTTGGTCCGTAGCCAGCCAGTTGCTCCACCAGAGGCTTTGGGGATGCTCGTGTATGGACTGCGGACAGCTAATTGTTATCGGCGGGACACAGGTTCGGCGGCTTCGCCGCTCGGGGTGAGCGGCGATTCGGCACGGCTTGAGAGAGTGAGCGGTGCCGGGCCTGATCTGAGCGAGCGGATCCGAGCCAGCCTGAATGGGGGTGCAGACCGGGCAGCGGGCGTTTTCGGACGAGGTGGATCGCCGAGGTAGCGGCACGCGTGAGGGCCGTGCCGAGCCTGGGCGAGCTGCCTGCTCTCTGAACGGGCGGCTCGGGGCCGCGCGTGCCGGGGCGCGCGGCCTCCAGTCGAGGCCAGTCGGTGACCTTGCCGGTGAGGGCGGGGCGTGAAGCGTCCTGTGGAGGGGGCCGCCGGGGGAGCCCGGCGGCCGGCGGGGGCGCTGGCGGGAGAGGGGCCGCCAGATCCCGCAGCGCGGGGGGGTGGGCGCTGCGGGGTCTCGCGGCTCGGCTCCGGATTACCCGTCGTTGGTGAACGGGAGCCGCGCGGTGAGTTCACAGATGTCGAAGATGCGCTGCACCGCTGGGGGGCCGGGAACGATCGCGAACTCGATCTTCAGCCGCCCCGCGCGTCTGAAGAGGCTCATGAGGATGTGAACGCCGCTGGAGTCAATGAAGGTCAAGCCGCTGAGATCAAGGACCAGACGTGCGGGCTGGCGGGCGAGCGCCGCACGAATGGCGTGACGCGTCGCTTCCGCCTCGCCGAGGTCCCACTCGCCGTCGAGCGCGAGGGTTGTCTGGGTGCCGCGCTCGCTGATCGTGATCCGCAGTCCGGCGAGGAATGCGTCAGCGGGGCGTGTTTGGACGGGAGCGGTCATGGGTCACCTCCACGTTGATCTGCGGCTTGATGGAGGGGAAGAGCACTCCGTGGACCCGAAGCGCTTGACCGCCGCCCTGCGTCCGTCGGCAGCCGCACGAGGTTCCGCTCGCTCGACCGTGCAACAAAGGTATCAGCGGGATCGCTCACGATCTAGGCAATTGCCGCAGACCTGCGAGACTTTGGGGTGCCTTAGTCCCGCGGTTGACGGTGCGAAGGCGTCTTGCGCTTCTGGTGGTTCGCCGTCTTTCCCTCTTCCCAGCGTCGGACTCACCCACTAGGGAAAGGCGAGAATGGGACGGTCATGGCCGCCCAACCCGAAACCGAGCGCTCTTCTGGCAGCTCACTGCAGACGGCATTATCCACGGCGATCGTGGGGTTTCTGCGCGAATACACCGGCCGGGGGCCGACGAAGGCGCGGACGACGATCCGCGACAACGTCGTCGTCGTGATGCTCGAGCAGACGCTGACCAAGGGCGAGCAGGTCCTCGTCAAGAAGGGCCGCTCCGAACAGGTGCTCGCCCTTCGCCACGAGTTTCAGGAAGCGATGCGTGAGGAGAGCAGCGCCAAGGTCGCCGAGCTCACCGGGCGAAACGTGATCGCCTTCATGAGCGCCAACCACATCGATCCTGACCTCGCCACCGAGATTTACGTGCTCGACGCAGCACCCAATCACAACCCCGGC